>NZ_CP041036.1:619804-929707 GCF_006385555.1 Shewanella polaris
CTTATATGGAAGGTGTTCAACCATCTATAGAAGACGTTAAGCGTTGTATCCGTGCCGGTACTCGTACAATGGCTGTGTTCCCAACATATTGTGGTAGCGCATTCAAAAACAAAGGTATGCAGTTACTACTAGATGCCGTTGTTGATTATTTACCTGATCCAGTTGAAGTTGATCCACAACCTCTAACTGACGAAGAAGGTAACGAAAATGGTGAGTTCGCTATTGTTGATGTTGATGCGCCTTTCAAAGCATTAGCATTCAAAATCATGGACGACCGTTTTGGTGCATTAACTTTCGTACGTATCTATTCAGGCCGTATCAAGAAGGGTGACACCATCCTTAACTCGTTTACCGGTAAAACTGAGCGTATTGGCCGTATGGTTGAAATGCAAGCTGATGAACGTAACGAACTTGAATCAGCACAAGCTGGTGACATTATCGCTATCGTGGGTATGAAGAACGTGCAAACTGGTCACACTTTATGTGATCCTAAGCACCCTTGTACTCTTGAAGCCATGGTATTCCCTGAGCCAGTTATTTCTATCTCTGTAACGCCAAAAGATAAAGGCGGAAGCGAGAAAATGGGTATTGCTATCGGTAAAATGATTGCAGAAGATCCATCTTTCCGCGTTGAAACTGACATTGATTCAGGTGAAACCATCCTTAAAGGTATGGGTGAACTTCACTTAGACATTAAGGTTGATATTCTTAAGCGTACTTACGGCGTTGACCTAATTGTAGGCGAGCCTCAAGTGGCTTACCGTGAAACTATCACTAAAGAAATTGAAGATAGCTACACGCATAAGAAACAGTCTGGTGGTTCTGGTCAGTTTGGTAAAATTGATTACGTTATTCGTCCTGGCGAGCAAAATACTGGTTTCACTTTCACCTCGAAAGTGGTTGGTGGTAACGTACCTAAAGAATTCTGGCCTGCTGTTGAGAAAGGTTTCAAGAGCATGATGAATACCGGTACTATCGCTGGTTTCCCTGTGTTAGACGTTGAACTTGAACTTCAAGATGGTGCTTTCCACGCAGTTGACTCGTCAGCTATCGCGTTCGAAATCGCTGCTAAAGGTGCGTTCCGTCAATCTATGCCTAAAGCCGGTGCACAACTTCTTGAACCTATCATGAATGTTGACGTATTCAGCCCAGATGACAACGTTGGTGACGTAATTGGTGACCTTAACCGTCGTCGCGGTATGATTAAAGATCAAAATGCTGGTGTTACAGGTGTTCGTATTAAAGCTGACGTACCGTTATCAGAAATGTTCGGTTATATCGGTTCATTACGTACAATGACTTCTGGTCGTGGTCAATTCTCTATGGAATTTGCTCACTACGCACCATGTCCTAACAGCGTATCTGAAAAAGTAGTTGCTCAAGTTAAAGAGCGTAAGGCTGCTGAAGCTAAGAAGTAATTCTAGTTTCGATTTGCTGATAAAAACCGTTGCTTAGGCAGCGGTTTTTTTATGCCTTAATTTTATGATATCAGCACTAGACTTTAATACTGATGGGATAAATATTATTTATGACTGTTTCTACTAAGTGTTAATAATGCGTTCGCTGGTGGGGTTAACGGCAGGTTTTCACGCCATATTAATGCTAAGTCCCATGTCATTGCTGGTTGCATCGGTTTAAATACTAACTTGTTATTGGTTAATCGTTGGCAAATGGGTTCGGGTAAAATAGCCACGCCTAAGTTAGCTTCAACCATGGCTGCTATAAAGTCCCACTGACCGCTTCGAAAAGCAATATTAAGTTGTACACCAGCTTTACGACTTAAGCGGCGTATTAATTTAGCCAATGAAAAGTCTTCATTATATAAAATAAAAGGATAAGACTCGAGATCTTGCCAGCTGATTTCAGCTTTGTCACTTAACGAGTGGCCTTCAGGCAAGCAGGCAAGCATAGGGTGCTTAATGAGTAGTTGATTGGCTAGCTCTGTTTTGTGAGTCGTTGGAAGCGCTGTGAAGGCAATATCAAGGCTGTTATTAATTAATGCTTGCTCACACCCAAAACCACCGTATTCATACATTTGCATTTCGATACCTGGGTATTGCTTTCTGTAGGTTGTGAGTAAACCAATAAATAAACTACTCATCATTGGGCATATCCCAAGCCGTAAGCGTCCAGTTTTTAAACCACTAAGATTACTAATATCTTCTTGAAGTCGATGCCAATGGCCTAAAATTTCTCGAGCACTTTGCTCAACGAGATGCCCTGCTTGAGTTAACTCAACCTTTTGGTTGTTCCTAACAAGCAATTGTTCACCCACATCGTGTTCTAAACGTTGGATTATTTTTGTTAGAGTCGGTTGGGTCATAAAGCATTTTTGCGCCGCACGGGTAAAGTTTTCGGTTTCAACTAAGGTTAAAAAACTCTGCAAGTTCTTTATTGGGATGTTCATGCTTAAATGGAATCCAGTCTATTATGATTATTCATTTTACCTATGAAGCATAAAGGATTACTTTGAACTCGTTAACGAAATGGAGCCATGGCAATGAAATCAACTTCAAGTTTATGGGTTGGCGCATTATGGGAAGCGGCGATGCCAGTGAAGCATGAGATGTTATCATCTAATGTGTCACAAACAGCTGCTGCACCGAGTACACAGCCTATTGAGCAAAAATCTCAACCAATAAACCCAGCTTAAGCTGGGTTTATTGCTGTTTTATCCCCCTTTTGTCATTAGTCTGTATGTACCTTCGCTTGAGGAGTATTGGTATACTCACTACGTGTTATTGTCGCTTTTTATTCAATCTTCTAATTTCCCTATTAAGCAGGTAAAAAAAAGCCGCTTACAATGCAAGCGGCCAAAATAGTCATGGGGGGGGAAGTTGACTAATTGAAGGTGTTTTCTACCAATTGCTGTTTATTCTCAGCTTGAGGCACATGGCACTGATCGCAAAAATAATACATGCCTTTTACAGTACCTTTGTCGTCCATCACGTGTGATTTATCGACTGGAGTCGCTTTCATGCGCTTAGCTTTATCCCAACTGTGACAGCTTAAACAACCATTTTTATCAGTCGTAATTGAGTAAGTTGCTTTATGTGGAATAATGGGTGGTTGATGTACAAACGTGCGTTCAATTGCTTTACCACGTGTTGGGTAAACTGGCATCTCGTCTGCAGGACGTACTTCTGTCACTTGCGAGTCACCCGCAAGAGAAGATAGTTTTACGGGTTCAGGGTTTGCATGTGCTTGTTGACCTGAGTAAGCGCTAATCGCTAGCATCACGGCTGCTAAAGTGATTAATTTTTTCATAACTTGCTCTCCACCTTAAGAGGAATTCTGTTCGAATTATTTGAATTAAATCGGTTGGTATATTGGAATACGCGCGGTGCACAAACATCAATACAGCGGCCACAAAGAGTACAGTCACTATCGAGTATAAATGGCTGAATACTGCCTTTTTTTAACACAGGTTTTAACACCTGACGTTCTGGGCAAACAGTAAAACAATCCATGCAGTTATTGCATGCTTCAGCTCGAATAGCGGCTATTTTTATTGGGCTAACTTTGCCTATCAGTGAAAATAATGCCCCCGTTGGGCACAGGTGGCTACACCAAGCTCGTTCAACCACAAAGGTGTCGAGCAAAAAGATAACCGCTAATACCCATAGCCCGCTGCCTGCGCCAAATAATATTGCGCGATAGACGACGGGGACTGGATTTAGCCATTCCCACACTGTAACACCAGTGAGTATAGGTAATATCAACACTAATCCAAGCATGTAATAACGCAGATTTTTTGGTATTTCACTGGTGCGAGGCAGTGATAATTTCCGTCTAATCCAGCTGGCTAAATCGGTGACAATATTAACTGGGCATACCCAGCTGCAAAACACTCTTCCGCCAAGTAGGGCATAAATCCCGACTATGATAACCGCGCCGAGTAACAGGCTTATTTCGGGCCAGTGGCCGCTCATAAGCACTTGTAACGTTACTAACGGATCGCTTAATGGAATTGTGTCCAACAGTAAACTGGTTGAGAGATTTCCCTTAAGGAGCCATAAGCCCAAAAATGGACCAATGGCAAATAAGCTCAGCACACTCAGTTGCGATATTCTGCGTAAAATGAGGAAACGATGTGCCCCCCACCAACCAAGTTCGTTGACTGCAGCATTGGCAAAACGTGTTGCTGATTTTGGGCTATTGCTATGTTTTATATTCATAATGATAGCCCCTTATTTAGCATCTCAAGTGTCGTTTCTTCGGTGTGTTGATAAGTATCATGAGCAGCAGCCTTACCCATTGCAATATGCCTTGGTAATACTTTTATCACTGCTTGTTCTGTCACGCAGGCATGTTCACATTTACCACATCCGGTACACAAATCTGGATTGATGGTAGGTAAAAACATCGCATGGTGATCGCTCTTTTCATTGCGTTGCAGTACTAGTGTGATGGCTTTGTCTATTAACGGGCAAACCCGATAACAGACATCACATCGCAAACCTCTAAAGTTAAGACAATTTTTCTCATCTATTAAGACTGCTATTCCCATTTTTGAGTCGTCAATGTTATCTAGTTTTTGGTCAAGCGAGCCGCTAGGGCAGGCTTTAACACAAGGGATATCATCACACATTTCGCAAGGGATATTACGCGCAGTAAAATAAGGCGTACCCGTTGGGGCTCCATCAAACCAGCGTGCTAGTTTTAAGGTATCGTAGGGGCAAGCCTCTACGCATAAGCCGCAGCGAACACACGCTGAGAGAAAATCGTCTTCTGGCAATGCGCCGGGCGGACGAATAGCAAATGGGTCAAGTGGACGAGATTGAGTGGAAACAGTTGTTAACCCCAAACCGACCATACCCATTACACAACTGGCTTTCGCCGTTGTGGCAAGAAACTGTCTACGGTTGACACCGTTTACACTTGCTAGTTTGCTATTAATTTTGCTCATGATATTGCGTTCCATTTATGCACTAGGGTATTGATTAAGCCTTCATTACTTTTACTGGACACTTCTTAAAATCGGTCTCTTTTGACAAGGGATCAGTAGCATCGAGTATTAGCTTGTTGACTAGTTGGCGCGCATCAAAAAACGGCATAAAGACTACGCCTTTAGGTGGCTTGTTACGGCCTTTGGTTTCAACACGAGTTTTAACTTCACCACGAGGAGACGCTACGACAACTTCATCGCCACGTTGTAAACCTCGTACTTTTGCATCTTCTGGGTGCATAAAGATTTGAGCGTCAGAATAAGCGCGTTGAAGTTCAGGTACACGAGCTGTCATTGAGCCTGTGTGCCAGTGCTCTAATACTCGACCCGTTGACATCCAAAGATCATATTCTTTGTTTGGCTCTTCTGCAGCAGGCTCGTAAGGGAGGGCGAAAATAACCGCTCTACCGTCTGGCTTACCGTAGAAATTAAATCCTTCACCCGCTTTTACGTACGGATCACTTCCTTCGACAAAACGACGCAGGGTTTCTTTACCATCAATAACAGGCCAGCGTTTACCGCGGTTTTCATGGTAGTTATCGAAGGCGTCTAAATCGTGACCATGGCCGCGACCAAATTTAGCGTATTCTTCAAAAAGACCTTTTTGCAGATAAAAACCAAAGTGTTCACTTTCGTCGTTATATGCACCTTTGCACTGTTCTTTAGGATATTTGTTTACTTCACCGTTGGCGAATAAGATATCGTAAAGTGTTTTGTCAGCATTTTCTGGTTGCTTGGCAATTAGTTCAGCAGGCCATACTTCAGATACTTTAAAGCGCTTTGAAAACTCAACTAGCTGCCATAAATCTGATGTAGCCCCTTCAGGTGCTTTGACTTGTTGGTGCCAAAAATGGGTACGACGTTCTGCGTTACCATAAGCACCTTCTTTTTCTACCCACATTGCCGTTGGTAAAATTAAGTCTGCAGCCATTGCGGTTACTGTTGGATATGGATCTGATACCACGATAAAGTTTTCTGGGTTACGGAAACCTGGATAAATTTCATCATTGATGTTCGGGCCTGCTTGCATGTTATTGGTACACATGGTCCAGTAACAGTTTAGCTTGCCATCTTTCAACATACGGCTCTGTTGCACCGCGTGGTAACCAGGTTTAGGTGGAATAGTACCCGCTGGAACTTGCCAAAGTTTTTCGGTAATTTCGCGATGCTTAGGGTTGTTAACCACCATATCTGCTGGTAAACGGTGTGAGAATGTTCCCACTTCACGTGCAGTACCACAAGCTGATGGCTGACCTGTTAGAGAGAACGGGCTATTGCCTGGGGTGGCTATTTTTCCTGTTAATAAGTGGATGTTGTAGAGCATATTATTTGCCCATACACCACGAGTATGTTGGTTAATACCCATAGTCCACAAACTCATCACTTTTTGTTTAGGGTCGGCATATACTTTGGCTAGCGTGATAAGGTTTTCAACTGCAACACCGCTCATTTCTGATGCGTATTCAACAGTATAAGTACTGACAAACTTAGCATATTCTTCAAAGGTAATTGGCTTAGAACCACCATTACCAGAGTTTTTAGCTTTCTTTTCTAACGGATGTTCTGGGCGTAAACCATAACCAATGTCGGTAACACCTAAAGCAAAGTTAGTATGTTTGCTGACAAAGTCTTTGTTCACTGCATCGTTTTGAATAATGTAGTTAGCGATGAAGTTTAGGATCACAAGGTCAGTTTGTGGCTTGAAAACCATTGGGTTATCAGCTAAATCAAAGCTGCGGTTTTCATAGGTAGAAAGTACATGTACACGTGCATCTTTATGGCTTAAACGACGGTCAGTTAAACGAGCCCATAAGATTGGGTGCATTTCTGCCATGTTAGCGCCCCAAAGCACAAAATTATCACCGGCTTCGATGTCATCATAACAACCCATTGGTTCATCAATACCAAAGGTACGCATAAATCCACCCACGGCAGATGCCATACAATGGCGAGCGTTAGGGTCGATGTTGTTAGTCAAAAAGCCAGCTTTGTGAAGTTTAGACGCGGCATAACCTTCCCAAACTGTCCATTGGCCAGAACCAAACATACCGACAGAAGTAGGGCCTTTTTTAGCAATACTGGCTTTCCATTTTTCGGCCATAGTATCAAAAGCAACATCCCAGCTTACTGGAGTGAAATCACCTTCTTTATCATACTTACCATCTGTCATTCTTAGTAATGGCGTGGTTAAACGGTCTTTGCCATACATGATTTTTGATAAGAAGTAGCCTTTAATACAATTCAAGCCTCTGTTAACAGGGCTTTCTGGATCGCCTTTAGTAGCGATCACTTTGCCATTTTTGGTGCCCACTAATACGCTACAGCCTACACCGCAAAAACGACACGGGGCTTTATCCCACGTGACATCGCTCTTGCCTTCTGCTGCTTGAACTATGTTGATGGGAATAGCGATACCCACTGCCGATGCTGCTGCGGCAGCGGCGTTGGCTTTTAAAAACTCGCGACGGCTTATGCTCATGGTGTTCCTCACTCTTAGAATGTTTACTTAGTGCGTGATAGTCATTGGAGGTGACGTGATAGAGTGAGTCTAGTCCTTACAATCAACATGGGTATACCTCCGAATGGGTATAGTGATTAATAGTTGTGCAAGGTCACATTTTTCCATGTGATATAAATCTCATTTTAACAATTAGGTAAATGCTGTTTTAGAAGTTGCTTGTAAAGCATGTTATGCCTGAAGTGTGTGATTTTCTATTTATTGAAAACCTATCTAGGCTATATGGTTAACCTAGATTGAATCATTGATTGGTTATGTTGATTAATGATGGATCTTTGTAGGTATGGTTAATATCCCGTTAGCTCCATATAACCTTGTCCTTGGTGGCTGCCCTTAATGGTAATTGGGCCTTCCCAATATGCGGTTGATACCAGCATGTCACTGTTTGGATTCAGTGCTTGAGTTGTTACATCTACCCCTTCGCTGTTAATACGTAAACGCCAAGCGATAGGATGTTTGCCTAATGCGGTTTGTTGCCATTGGGTTGGCTCCATGGATATATCATTAGGGTTATCTTTACTGTTGATATTGCGGCCACTGCCATCGGCAAACATTCTTCTGCCACTGTAAAAGTGATCCTGATTTGTTGCTCCGCGCAGCCTAAACATCATAAGTGTTGAATTATCGTCTAAACGCAGCGAAAACCAGTCCCAGCCTTGTTGGGCTTTGGTCAAAAATTGTGAGCTCCACTCTCGGTCTAGCCAAGCTTTACCAGTGACATGTTCGGTAATACCGTGACGGGTTATATCCCCCGAAACATCAATAAAAGGTTGGCTGTAGTAATAAGACGCCACGCTTTTATCTGCACTTTTACTGCTATAGCCCTGCTTGCCTTGTAATTGCAGTGGTTGTTGGCTAGTAAGCATAAGTCGATAACTAAATTGCTCACCCACTACTTTCAATGTGGCAGGAAACAGCTTGTCTGATTGGCTTAACCATTGCCAGTTTTGTAAATGTACTTGGAATGGCTGGGGGTCTACGCCGGCAAGTTGTAGCTTCGCGCGTGACCATTTTTCAGCAAGTAAGTGTTCACTTTTAGTAGTCACAGCCGCATGGGCCATATAAAGCTGATTAGTTGCCCAGCTGTTTTTGGCGGGAGCTTGAGCGTTTGTTGGCGGTGAAAGCGCAATCCTAAATTGAGTCCACTGCACGCCAACATCTTCACCCGTTGATGTCGTTAAATTAGCGGTTAAATACCACCACTCAATTTTAAAGTCATCGTGGGCTAAATTATCTTGTGGAAATTGAAGCGTTTTACCTTCCATAACCTTGCTATAACCATCGGACGATCCTGTTGACATACTGCTAATGGTTGACTGTTTTTTACCAAGCTCTTGTGGCGGTGAGCACGCTGATATCAAGACCGTAAGGACAAAAGCCACCACGCTGAAACTGAGCACCTTTTTGAACGTAAAAGAGATCATAGTGCTTCCTGTTGTAAGCTCGATATTAATGGTTTTCGAGTTTGCCAATATAAGGGCAAACACACGGCGAATAAGCAACTCACTACCGTAATCATCACCACTTGAAAATATGCGCCCCAATCCCACACCATAGCGATACTCCACCCAAATGCCTGTAATGTGACTTTATGAATTAATAAATAGCCAAGTAATGCGCCAGTAGGTAAAGCAACCAAGCAGGTTAATAGCACGATAAATAACATTTGTACTAATACCATTAAACGTAATTGATTACGGCTGACGCCTAAGGCATATAAGCGTGCCAAAGGGGCTTGTCGAGCTTGTGTCAACATCATGCAGGCACTGAACAAACCTATGGCCGCTACCAGTAACGTTAAGCTATTAAGCACGACAGTGATTGAGAATGTCTTATTAAATATGTTAATCGCTTCCGTTTTAATCCGCTGCTGGCTGTACATATAAGCGGAAGACAAATTGATTTTCTGGCTAATGTTGTTTTGTAGTGACGTGATATCCCCTTGGTAGGATACCGCTAAACTAATAGGTTTGGCGGGTAACTTATATTGCTGCCATAACGATTGAGTAATAATGGCTTCGCCTTGAGGGTTACCGTAATCGTAATAAATAGCGCCAATGGTTAAATGGTGTTGGTCAAATTGTGATAGTTGAACCTTGTCGCCTATATCGAGTTGGTATTTTATCGATAATGGTTCACTGATCATTACGCTTTCGCCAGACGTGAATGTTGGCCAAAAATCATCGGCCGTTATTTTAAAGACGGTTGTTTCAGTTAGCGACAAATGGTCACGACTAACAAGGTGAATGGGCACTTGTGTTTGCGGTGTTGTAATGCGATTGAGGTGGCTATCTATAGTCCATTGATCATAAATGGCTTCAACCTTGGGATCTTGCTTTAATAAAATAGTTAGCGCATCGATTTGATTAGGGTTGGGTCTAATGTATAAATCGGCATGTAAACGGGCATCGAGCCATTTTTTCAAGGTGATTTCAAAGCTACCGACTAGGGTATTCATGGCAATATTGGCACACAACGCTAACAACATGGCCATCATAGCAAGGGCGAGCGGGGCAATGATTTCTTTGGTTTCGGCTATCACATATTGCCAAAGTCCTTTAGGCATCAATGGGCTGAGTACGTTTACCGCCCAATGTAGACATTGTGGTAATAGCAATGGAATAGCGACTGAAAGAATACCCAATAACACTAAGCTATGGCGATATTCCTCGGTAAAGGCAAATGCGACAGTACAGATCAATAATAGCAGCGCTGCGATAACAAATTGTCGCCAATGGATAATATTGAATCGTTGGTTTTGCGGCTGTTTTTGAGCCCCTTGGGCTAATGGGGTGTTTATAAGGCTGAACAACATCGGAATGCAAGCTGCGAAGGCTGCTGACAAGGTCAATACAAGCGCCTGAACAAACCATTGCCATTGCCAGATACCAGGTAATAGCTTAGCCCCATAAAGCTGTTCAAGTGTTATCGCGACCATAGGTTGCAACCACTGCGACAACTGCAAACCAACAATAAAGCCCAATACACAACCCACAAACACTAAGATGAGTATTTCAAGGCTTAAGGCAAGCATCACCGTGCGCCTATCGAGTCCTTGCTGCATGATTTGCACCAGCAGTTTTTGACGCTTCATTAAGCTGTAGCGTACTCCGTTGTAAGCAATAAATAATCCAACCACAAAGGCTAACATGCTCATGGCATCGAGATTAAGGTGAAAGCTGGCTGTTAGGGCGGTTAGCGATTCACCTTCACGAGTTTGAGTAGTGAAATTCAGTTTGCTGGTATCAATGCCAGCTTGAGTGAGGGTATCTGTTAACCTAGCGATAAGCTGCTCATCGGATTCAGCCGTATCTGCGGAGCTAGAGCCAAAAACGGCAATGTAACTTAGCTTCCCTTGCATATTAAGCAAGGGTTGGGCTAGTGATATGTCAGCCAACAAAGCCGAGCCCAGTCCCCAACTATCATCGATGACAATGATTTCAAGGGGCATGCCATTTAAGATTATGCTATTCGATTGATTGGTGACGTTACTAATGCGATCGCGTTGGCTTGTCGACATCAATACATTAGGCTTACCGCCGATTAACTCGGCAAGTGGAATATTAGTCGACGTTATTTTGGTAGAGGAATGCGATGAGTTTGAGTCATTATCTTGCTGCTTACGACTGCTGATTGCCGCAATAATATCGCTACTATTAACTCGCCATAGCCTGCCTTGTTCGTCGGTTGCGATGCCTTCAATGCTGGCAATAGTATTGAAGCCTGCGTTAGCTAATACAAAGTAAACTGATTCATCAATACTGCTTTGTGTACTGTGGCTAATGGATAAGCGTGCTTGTTGACTGAGTAACTCTGATACATTGCCATAGCTTTGTTTGGCATTTTCATTGGTTGCATAAACACCAATCAATAATGTTACCGCCAGCATAATGCCTAACAAAATGGCACTGGCTTGTAGCGGTGCATGCCGGTAATGACTGGCGAATAAACGTAAGCATAAACTTAAGCGCCTTATTGATGAGAAGTACGATGATGAATCGGTCATCATGCTCTAACCCTGCAGCTTTTTGTCGATAGGGTTAACGACTATCTGTTGGTTTTCAACATGCCAACGGTGTTGCATAAACGCTGCGCATTGCTCGCTATGGGTGACCATTAAGATACAACAATTAGCTTGCTGGGCTAAGTCTGTGAGTAATTGCATCACCTGCATGCCTGCGTGTTGGTCGAGATTACCTGTGGGTTCATCTGCCAAAATTAACTGCGGTTTATGGGCTAATGCCCTGGCAATCGCCACTCTTTGTTGTTGCCCACCAGAGAGATTTTCAACGTTACGGTCGAGTAATGCAGTTAATCCGAGCTGGTGGCATAATTCATCACACCAAGTGCTCCAAGTTAATTGATTTAACGCGAGTGAAAATTGAATGTTGTCACGGACATTTAATGGTGTAAGTAAGTTAAATTGTTGAAATACCACCCCAAGTGACTGACGTCGATATTGGCTCCACTGTTTATCTTGCCATTGCGATACCGAGCGCATGCTATCACCTTGGCGGATCAACATGTCGCCACTGTCGATGGTTTCAAAGCCACCAATGATATTAAGTAAAGTACTTTTCCCGCTGCCACTAGGGCCTGTGAGTGCAATCGTTTGACCTTGCTGCAGGGTAAGGTTTACTTGTTGTAGTACTGGATGAAATGACTCACCATCACGAAACCCTTTACTGATGTTCTCTAAGGTGACGATGCTTGTCATAGTCGCTCCATCTTTTAATAAACTGACTTAACTGAATAATGTTATCAATAATATACGCGATATAAGTGGTTTTTGTTCAAAAATAAAAAAAGCGAACCAATGGCTCGCTTAATTAAAGTAAAACAGTGAATTAATTACTCATCAATGAGTGAATAAGGTAATTCAATAATTGATAACTGTGAACTTTCATCTTCGGCAACACGTAGTTGAGCGCCATTTTCAGTATCATTAGGCAGTACAGCTGTAAGGAGTACTTTATCGCCATATTGGACGCACTCAATAATATTACCACCACGGCGGAAACCGTCTTCAAGGGCAATTTCTAATTGGGTATCAGTGCTGATAGTTTTGCTGGTGGTGCCAGACAAAATATACAGTGCACGTTTATTGCCACCGCGATATTTCATTCGAGCAATTGTTTCTTGGCCCATGTAACAGCCTTTGGTAAAGCTAATGCCATTAATAGCTTGCAGATTACACATTTGTGGCACGTACTGACCAGAATGAGCCGCATCGATGTTTGGATAGCCGGCTTTAATTTCTAATGCTTGCCATGTGCTGGCATCAAACAACGTTTGTTCAGACTGGCTGATAATGGTTTCTGCTGCCGCATTGTGAATAATGGCAATAAAACGCTCATCATCACGAATAATCACACCTTGATCTACAAGATTGAGCGCTTGTGATACATCACCAAAATGTTCGGTAACAAAGGCTTGGGCTGCTGTTCCTGCAATGCCGATGATTTGATAATCATTGCTGACATCCGCTAGCTCAGCTTTACTAAATACAGCGTATTTTTGTAACTGAGGTAAATCTAGGCTTAAGGTACTTTTTGGCAATAACATAAATAGGCTATCGCCTATTGCAAATGTACGGAAACTGGCAAGCATTTTACCTTTAGGATCACAATGTGCGCCCCATTTCCATTGGTCAGCAGTTAATGAACTGATGTCTGTGGTGACTTGGCCATGAATAAAGCTGCGGCCTTGCTCGCCGGTGATTTCAATTAATCCCATATGAGTCAAACTAGATAGCACTAATGCAGGAGACGTGGCGATGAAATCCCAATCTGGTTGGTTTACTGAAATGGTCATAACTATCCCTAACGTGAGAATAAGACGGTATAGTTTGGAGTGTAACGGATTAATAGAAAGCTCAACAGGGGGGAGCGGTTTTAAAACCAAGAAAAAAGCTACCTTGTGAACAAGATAGCTTTTTAAATAATATCATTAATTCGAATTAATTGTTTACTCAGCCAACTTAAAACAATACCCGCGCACGGATGGTGCCTTCAATGGATTTTAATTCAACTAATGCTTCTTCAGCTTGATCAGAATCGACTTCCATTACCACATAACCAATCTCTGCAGTGGTCTGTAGATATTGAGCGGCAATGTTAATGTGTTTCTCTGAAAATGCTTGGTTGATTTTGATCAACACACCAGGACGGTTTTGGTGAATGTGCAATAAGCGTGAGGTACCGCTATGTTGTGCTAAAGACACTTCTGGGAAATTAACGGCTGACAAAGTAGAACCATTGTCAGAGTATTTTACCAGCTTGCCTGCAACTTCAATCCCGATATTTTGTTGGGCTTCAGCTGTACTGCCACCAATATGTGGTGTGAGCAACACATTGTCTAAACCACGTAATGGTGTAATAAATTCATCATCATTCGATTTAGGTTCAACGGGGAACACATCAATCGCTGCACCTGCAAGATGTTCAGATTTTAGCGCTTGAGCTAAGTCTTCAATATCGACTACGGTACCGCGAGAGGCATTGATAAAAAAACTGCCTTGACGCATCTGAGCAAATTGAGCCTTAGCAAACATATCTTTAGTTTGCGGCGTTTCCGGCACATGCAGACTGACGACATCTGCTTGAGACAATAACTCGTCCATAGAATGAATTTGAGAAGCATTACCTAACGGTAATTTGTCTTCAATATCAAAGAAAATCACTCTCATGCCTAAGGTTTCAGCCAAAATACCCAGCTGAGTGCCAATATGACCATAACCGATCACACCTAATGTTTTACCACGCACTTCAACACTGCCATTTGCGCTTTTTAACCAACCGCCACGATGCGAGATAGCATTACGCTGTGGAATGCCACGCATTAGCATAATGATTTCACCAATAACCAATTCAGCAACACTTCGAGTATTAGAGAAGGGCGCGTTGAATACCGGAATACCCAATTTTTCAGCAGTAGCTAAATCGACTTGGTTGGTACCGATACAAAAACAGCCGATGGCAACCAGCTTTTCTGCATGATGTAGTACTTCTGCAGTAATTTGAGAACGGGAACGTAATCCAACAAAGTGAGCATCTTTAATTGATGCAAGTAAAGCATCTTCACCTAAAGAGGCTTTATGATATTCAATGTTGGTATAACCTGCTCGTTCTAGTACATCAACCGCAGTTTGGTGGACGCCTTCCAACAGCAGGATTTTGATCTTATCCTTGTCAAGCGAGTGTTTCGCCATGATATGGGTACCCTCTTATCATTAAATGATACTTATGCTAATACTAATGCATTAGCCAATAGTTATGATATAAATGCGGACTTGCGAAGCATTATCAAAGTAGCACTTTTTTAAGCGCTTGTGGAGGGCTAGATGGCTAAAGTTAATATTCTAAATTTAGAACAATATCACAAATGAGGGATTTATATTGAATAACAAGATGTTATGGTGCGTGGTTTATCTATTTGTGTTGATATGGTCGGTCAGTAATCCAAAGGATATGTTTACTTGGTGGTTGGAAGCTATTCCCGCATTAATCGCCTTACCAATATTGTTTTTTAGTCGTAAAAGCTTTCCTCTGACCACCTTAGCCTATGTACTTATTTTAGTGCATTGCTGTGTGCTATTTGTGGGCGCTCGGTACACCTATGCGGAAGTGCCATTGTTTGATTGGCTGGCACAAGTGATGGGCAGTGATAGAAATAATTACGATAAATTAGGGCATTTTGCCCAAGGTTTTGTACCTGTTATATTGGCTCGAGAAATTTTTATCCGTAAGCAAGTAATACAAATCGGTGCTTGGTGTCAGTTTTTATCGGTATGTTTTGTGTTGGCATTCTCTGCTTTTTATGAATTAGTTGAATGGTGGGTAGCCATTGCTACTGGCGAAAATGCTGAGGCGTTTTTGGGCACACAAGGGTATGTTTGGGATACTCAATCTGATATGTTTTTAGCATTGATTGGTGGGATTTGCGGGGTTTTATTGCTCTCATCATTACATAATAAGCAAATAGCGGCCAAAATGCTGATTAAACAAAGTTCCGTTTAATGTTAATGGTTGAACTTGTGTTATCACAAGTTCGGCTATTTTGTTGTTTGTATAGAATTGTTGTTTTTATAGATAATTGTTTGAGCGAGTAGAGAGTATGAGCTTATCAGTCTTAAGCTAGTGATAAAGTCTATTTAACGTCAGTCAAATTTACTATTAATACTTTAGACTGATAAAATAGTCATAACAACTAGCAAATTTTTACTATGCTTGCAGTATAAAATAGTTTTTATAATAAAAACTGTTATTGAGAAGTGATTTATCGCCATGTTCATTTATGCAGATATTGACTTCACGATATTAAGAGCATCATAAATATCCAAATAAAGCGCTCTAAATATAATAACAAAAAGTACATTATCTGCATTAGCTAATGCTTTAAAGCTAGAAACAAGTTTTTGCGTACGTAGTAGGTAACTTTAGGATGTGCTCAAGGTATGTTGGGCAAGAAAGTACTTTTCAGGGAGAAGAGTGATGAGTTCAAATATTGATGAATTGGTGTTCGTACACCAAATCGCTGCACCTTGCCATTTAGCTATTTTGGCTGAATCTATCGGATTAAAAACCCGAATCGTTAAACATGCCGCAGATCTTGAACTAGACAAAAAATCCAATAATTTTTATTTTGTCTCACAAAAAGGTGCAGCCCTAGATAATAAGGGTATTCCATTATTGGTATCGCGTTTAGTGGTACATGTCCCAGTTGCCTTATACCAAGTTGAACGTGGGTCACTTGACCAAGAATCAGCGCTGCTTTTAGGCGTGCGTGGTTTATTGTACAGTGATCAACGCATGGACTTAATGCTGACGGGTTTACGTAAAATGGTTTCCGACGAATTGTGGTATGACCGTCCTTTAATCAGTAAAATTTTTAGACGTTTGATTCAACAATTAGACACTAATATTGACATTTCCACCGATACCGTCGCTATTCTCCAAAAACTCACCACCAGAGAGCGTACTATTATTCAACTTGTTTCCAGTGGCGCACGCAATAAAGAAATTGCTCAACGTTTGTGTATTAGTGAACATACTGTGAAAGCCCATATTTCCTCTATTTTCCGTAAAACAGAGTCTCGTAATCGCGTAGAATTATTGCGATGGGCACAAACTTATCAAACTCATTGTGAATTAGTGAATTAGCATGTTGGATATTTTATCCAATAATGACATTAGGAGCTTAGGCTCCTTTTTTTAAGCGGTTAATCTAATCACAAGTGTTAATACCAATCTCATTAAATATCTGGTCAGTTCAGAGTCTCTCAGGTTTTTCAATTCAAGGCGCATTGATGTAGAAATGGTTGTTCCCTTTTAAATCGATGCAACACCGAAGTGGAATACCTGAGAGACTCCATTCTGGCGGGTTTCAAAGTCCTGTATGCTTCGTTAGATGTTTTCAAAATACGACTGCATGGTCTATTTTTTCCATAAAAAATACGACATTCCCACCCTCCATGGCGGTCAGATGCTGGAGGTAGAGTAACGCAGGAGCTTCTTACCGAGAATCACTATTCGCTTCAATCATCTGCTTTGCCTACAGCACTTTGAACTCCAGCTGAAATAGCACATATTTAATAGGATTGGTATAGCTTTTAAAAGCTTAAGCTAATTAGTACACTGAGATGACTAACTATAATAAAGATGGATATTAATAATGAGTATTTGGTTTAACACTGTCACTTTAGAAGATTGTGCTCGCTTAGATGCTGGGATGCACGGAAAGGGCACCTTAATGCAAACATTAGGGATTAAGATTACCGAAATTGGTGATGATTATATGGTTGCTACCATGCCTGCTAACCCAGCTGTACATAATCCACTAGGGATAGTTCACGGCGGTGCAAACGTCGCTTTAGCGGAAACCGTAGCCAGTTATGCCGCTAACTTTGTGGTCGACTTTAACCGTTACTATTGTGTAGGCCAAGAAATCAACGCCAATCATTTAAAAGCATCCCGAAATGGTGAGTTAACGGCAACGGCTAAACCCGTGCACTTAGGAAAACGCAGTTCGGTTTGGGAAATTTTGATCCGTAATAGTGCTGGTGAGTTATGTTGTATTTCACGTATGACTGCAGCAGTGATTGAGCGATAAACTATAATGGATACTAGAAATAAATAAGCCTTATAATCAACGATAGAGCAACGTTTTTACCTTGTTGATTTTGTACTATGTAAGGCGAAGTATTTATTTAGTCCGTTCGAATATGTCTATAGATACGTTAAGTAAAAAGTTATGTCTCCTATTAATTGGTTTTGCTTAGCGACGTTACTCGCTTGCATTGGATGTAGCATATCAATATAAGGAAAATCCATGGATAGTATCAACATCTGGGAATGGGTAGGGTATTTAGCCTCTGTGGTTGTAGCAATTTCGCTGATGATGTCCAACATAAAGAAACTACGCTGGTGGAACTTACTTGGTGCTGGGTTGTTTGTGGCTTATGGTTTGGCTATTGATGCTATTCCAGTGGCACTGGTTAACTTTTTTATTGTGTTAATTGATGCTTATTATTTGGTTAAGTTGTATCGCGATCCGCCCTCACCACCAGAGTAATTAATCCGTTTATTAAAAAAGCCAAAATGAAAATTTTGGTTTTTTTATTGTCTGCGTCTACTCGTAATCTGTTTTTCCAATTACTGATAAGATTCAGTATCGATTTTTAAGATTGTAGTTATCTATTTTAATCGTTTTTAATAATTGAACAGAGCTTCTATTATGTCTCCATCGAGTGATGAATTGAGTGAGGAAAATCATCATGGCAACAGTTTACGACTTAATTGAGCAGTGGTTAGAAGACCGCGCATAGGAGCAACAAATGAATCAAGGTAATTATTTAACCAGCCAAAATGGCGCCCCAGTAGCAGATGATCAAAATTCAATCTCGGCTGGTGAACGTGGTCCTCTGCTTTTACAAGATTGGCATTTAATTGAAAAGCTGGCTCACTTTAATCGTGAACGCATTCCTGAACGCGTGGTTCATGCTAAAGGAACTGGCGTATACGGTACATTTACACTAACTAAAGATTTAAGTGAATTTACCATAGCAGATCATTTTAATGGCGTAGGCAAACAAACAGAAACGTTTATACGCTTCTCTACGGTAGGGGGCGAAATGGGCTCCGCTGATGCAGAGCGTGACCCACGTGGTTTTGGATTACGTTTTTATACTGCTCGTGGTAACCATGATATTGTCGGTAATAACACGCCAACATTCTTTATCCGTGATGGTATTAAGTTTCCTGATTTTATTCATACTCAAAAACGTCACCCACAAACCAATGTGAAAGATCCGCAAGCGATGTGGGACTTTTGGTCGCTAAATCCTGAGTCGATGCATCAGGTGACTATTTTGATGTCTGACCGTGGTATACCGGCTAACTATAGACAAATGCACGGTTATGGTTCGCATACGTTCTCGTTCTGGAATGCCAAAGGCGAACGTTTTTGGGTTAAGTTCCACTTTAAGTCACAGCAAGGCGTAGTGAATTTAACTGGCGAACAAGCGGATATACTTAAAGGGATCGATCCTGACTCATCACAACGTGACATGGTAGCCGCTATTACTGATGCTAATTTCCCACGTTGGACTGTGAATGTACAAATTATGCCAGAAGCAGATGCCAATACTTACGCCATTAATCCGTTTGATTTGACCAAAGTATGGCCGCACAGTGATTATCCGTTGATTGAAGTGGGTGTACTTGAGTTAAATCGATTACCACAAAATTACTTTGCTGAAGTGGAGCAAGTCGCATTAGCCCCGAGTAACTTAGTGCCAGGAGTAGGGGCATCGCCAGACAAAATGTTGCAAGCTCGCTTGTTTTCTTATGCTGATGCGCAGCGTTATCGTATTGGAACTAATTATAATCAGTTACCAGTAAACTGCCCACATGCCGCGAAAGCTAATCATCATCAACGTGCGGGGGCAATGGCAGGAACACAGTGTCCTTACCAAGGTAGCCAAACTGGTGGTGATGCGAGTGTGAATTATGGTCCAAATACTCAGGCACCATTAACCGAAGTCGGTGATTTCGCCGAGCCGCCATTACGTTTAGAAGGTGAAGCTGCACGGTATAGTCGCTATAACCAAGATGATTATACTCAAGCGGGTAATCTTTATCGTATTTTTAGTGACGATGAGAAAAATCGTTTAGTAGAAACAATTGTGGGTTCGCTAAGTCAGACGACCCTAGATGTTCAACAAAAAATGGTTGATCACTTCACTAAAGCGGATGTTGATTACGGTCGACGTGTGAAGCAGGCGTTAGCCAAATAATAGTTGTTTTGCTAAAACATAACCGCCAGTTTATGCGTTAACGTTATAGATTGGGTTATTAAAAAAAACAGGAAGATAATCATTATCTTCCTGTTTTTATATCAATCATTTGTAGATGTAACAGCGTTTAATTTGCTAGTGCTTTAGCGTTTATATTTACCAATAAATCGGGGCTTTTAAGGCACTTTTACGTGAGTGTTCCATGGCAAATAATAGACTGGTTTCTTTGTTGTCTAACCAAGCCTCAATATTAAGTTGATGCTGCTCATCAAGAGTCTTTAATATTTTATACGCAGACAGTGTGCTAATCCCTAATGCTAAATCTTGCCAAGGAGCCCGAAAAGTCTCACGCTTTTTAGCTTGATACATTTCTCCATAAGCAAACCCCACTAAAATACTTTCATCCAGAGCTTCTGCCACATATTGGTAATCTACGCTGTTCATTTCAGATGTTATGGGCATTGACTTACCAATACGTTTCCAAGAGGCTTGTTGCAACTGGTTGGCAAATAGGCTCAATTCAGGATAATCATGCCATTGAAGTTGGCCATTTTCTGTGCGTAATAGTAAGTCTACTAAGGCTAATTGTAATTGGCCATACTCAGGTTGTTGCCATATGTCGCCTAGTTGAGTTGATATAGACATTGAGTTGATGTGGTTTTGTAGTTGTTGGCAAACGAGAGTCTTATTATTGATGTTGCCAAGCTGATTGCCGTCGTCTCGTAACAATAAACTACAACTTTGCAGTGGGCCAACGAATTGTAGTGCGTGCTCAAGTTTATCAAATAATGGGCTAATGTGTTGATTGAGTAATCCAAATTGATCTAGCGTCAGCCTAAGTAAGCGCACGCAACGACGTAATTTTCCCCATAGCATTGATTGTTGTTGTAAATCCGTTGCCGTTGTTAAGTTATTTTCTATTAATTGCCAACGCTCAAGAGCAGTTTCTAATATCGTGCTAAATGTTTGCGCTAAATTATTATCTTTAGACAGTGCGATATAATCAATATTTTCGATGCGGACGGGCTGTGACTTACCTGCCAGTTGATACCCACGCTGTGCTTTACTGGCTTTACCTAGGCGCAACGGTACAGACTTAGCCACTTCTGTAGCAAGTATTAACAACGCAGAAGTATCACCAGCAAGTAGTTCAAATTCGAGTTCGCATATAGGATCAACTCTATCCTGAGCAATGATTTCACCAACATCTAATGCAACTTCAATAAGACTATCGTTGATAAAAATATGCCAAGTTTGACGCTGAAAATTAGTTTCAAAAATACACGCTAACGATGTCGATACACTTTCCAGATCATTGCCTATTGGCCAAATTTCTTTAGGGAAAAGTGACAAGTTCGGTGTTTTATGATCAATACTGACATTATATTCTGGGCGTGAATGGATCCCGCCAACAACCCTACCTGCTGTTTTTATAGTCTGTTCGAGCTGATTATCGAATCCTCTTACTCTTAATCCCATATCCCAACGGCGCAGTTGTAAATCATCGGTATCGAAATATCCATTGGTGAGTTTCTTCTGACCTTGCGGGGTCGAATTAGGGTAGTTATTCAATACTTTTTTCAATAAATCATGATGTTGTGATTGAATGAATAGTTTTAACTCTATTTCTGCGTCCATTGACTTTATGTTTGCCTTGTCATTAAATATTCACTAATGCGTCATATTATCTTCACAATGTCACATTGCTGTAATAAAAATCTCTTAGGATAGCGTCGCTCGCATCATATATACTGAGCAACGATAACAGAGAAACTGTCGTGCGAAATTAAAAAACACAGTTTCATTATGTGGACGCTTGGGTTAACATGCGCCCGCTTTTTCCAAACTGGAATTAATTAAATAGGTAAACGGCAATGCCAGTAAACTCTATTTTAGGTGTGTTTGCAAAATCACCTCTTAAACCTTTAGAACAGCATATCGACAAAGTACATGAGTGCGCAGTACTTCTTGTTCCTTTTTTTGACGCAACCAATTCAGGCGACTGGGATGAAGCGATAAAAATACGCAAACAAATTAGTTTGCTGGAAAATGAAGCGGATTCACTTAAACGTGAAATTCGCCTGACACTTCCTGGTGGGCTATTCATGCCCGTTGAACGTACTGACTTGCTTGAGTTATTAACTCAACAGGACAAAATTGCCAATAAGGCAAAAGACATCTCTGGTCGAATTATCGGCCGTCAATTAGTACTTCCTCAACCTATGCAAGATGCCTTTGGTGCTTATTTAAAGCGTTGTTTAGATGCAGTGTCTTTAGCTAAACGAGCGATTAACGAACTTGATGATTTACTCGAAACAGGTTTCCGTGGTCGTGAAGTTAAGCTAGTTGCCAATATGATCACTGAATTAGATCTTATCGAAGGTGATTCTGACGATTTACAAATTCAATTGCGTCGACAATTGTACGCATTAGAATCTGAATTAAATCCGATAGATGTCATGTTCATGTATAAAATTATCGAGTGGGTTGGAGGTTTAGCAGATCTTGCTGAGTGTGTCGGTTCCCGCCTAGAGCTAATGCTAGCTCGTAACTAATCACAAAAGTTTTCAAGGAAACAACATGGTTGATGTATTAGTCACCAACGGCCCTATACTTATTATGATAGCGGCTGCATTTGGATTTTTGATGGCATGGGGAATTGGTGCAAACGACGTTGCCAATGCAATGGGGACCTCTGTGGGTTCTAATGCCATTACCATTAAACAAGCGATTATTATTGCAATGATCTTTGAGTTCTCCGGTGCTTTTTTAGCCGGTGGTGAAGTCACGAGTACGATTCGAAAAGGTATTATAGACGCGAGTTATTTTGTTGATTCGCCAGAGTTGTTGGTATACGGCATGATTGGTTCGTTACTTGCTGCTGGTATTTGGTTAGTGGTAGCGTCTGCGTTAGGTTGGCCGGTTTCAACAACTCATTCAATTATCGGTGCTATTGTTGGGTTTGCCGCTGTAGGAGTTAGTGCAGATGCTGTTGAATGGGGGAAAGTTGGCGGTATTATTGGCTCTTGGGTTGTTACACCTGCTATTTCGGGTTTTATTGCTTTTATCATTTTTCAAAGTGTTCAAAAGCTCATTTTTAATACCGATGATCCGTTAGCGAGCGCTAAACGTTATGTGCCTTTTTACATGGCATTAGCAGGCTTTGTGATGTCACTAGTGACGATTACTAAAGGCTTAAAGCATGTAGGCATACATTTTTCAGCTCTAGAAGGTTATCTGTTAGCTACAGCAGTGGCGGCCGTAGTCGGTATACTAGGTAAAATAGCGATTAGTCGGTTAAAAATGAGTGACAAATCTGACCTAAAAACCCAATACGGTAATGTTGAAAAAGTATTTGCTATTTTAATGGTGGTAACTGCGTGCTGTATGGCATTTGCCCATGGTTCAAACGACGTTGCTAACGCGATTGGTCCTTTAGCTGCAGTGGTTTCTGTGGTTGAAAGTGGCGGAATTATTGGTGCGAAGGCTGTTTTGGCCTGGTGGATTTTACCACTTGGTGCTGTCGGTATTGTGTTAGGTCTGGCTATCTTTGGTCAGCGTGTAATGCAAACTATTGGTAAAAACATTACTCATTTAACCCCAAGCCGTGGTTTTGCTGCTGAATTAGCTGCCGCATCGACTGTGGTTATTGCTTCTGGTACTGGTTTGCCTATCTCGACAACACAAACCTTAGTTGGTGCTGTGTTGGGTGTGGGGATGGCCCGTGGTATTGCGGCAATTAATATTGGCGTTGTACGGAATATAGTTGTGTCTTGGGTTGTTACCTTACCAGCTGGTGCAGCATTATCAATTTTGTTCTTCTTCATTATCAAAAGTATTTTTAGTTAATTTAATTAGGGTCTGTTGATCTTTGCAGGTTAAATTTTGTTCGAGATAAAAACGTTTTAATCGAGGCGAGCGGATTGCTGCCTAGCAATCTAAGCACCACTCGCTTAGCAAAGAATCGCTCAACAAAGAGTAAAACGTTTTTAGCCGAACCCTTCGGGCAGCGTTTGTTGGTCATTTTTACTGCGTTATCGACTTTTTATGTAGAATAACTACACCACAAAGTCTCTGCCTTGTACAAATGACCAACAATTCGCTGCAAAAACAACCTTGAAAGATCAACAGGCCCTAAGATGTAATGAGGTTTTCGCAAAAATGTGAACGTTAAATGCATTTAAGAAGGAAGTCATATGACTTCTTTCTTGCATTCAGAGCATTTAATAAATAGCATGACAATAAGTTTTCTGAGTTTGGATAAATACAGTGTTTAGAGTTCTTTCAATCTTTATATTTATACTTGCATCAACAAGCGTGTTTGCGGCAGAATCACCAACGCGTTTTATTTCTGATGATGTGTTTACCTATATTCACGGTGGACCAGGTACAGAGTTTCGTATTATCGGTAGTGTTGAAGCGGGTCAACCGATTACGCTATTGGACAATACTGAAGGTGATTTCACCCAAATTATTGATCACAAAGGTCGTGAAGGCTGGGTTTTAGCCAGTTTAGTGACTGATCAGCCTACCTTTCGTGAACGCCTGCCAGAGATGGAAGCGCAACTGAAGCAGGCTAATGATCAATTGAATCAAATTACCAATAATACTGGCAATGTAGAAGAATCTTTAAAACTGGCTAATGATAAGGTTGCTGAGTTACAAGCTGCATTATCTGAAGCGGTTAAAGAACGCGATCAAACCGAGTTAAAAGTACAACAAGCGGCTGATAATAAGCGTTACCAAATGTGGCAACAAGGCGGTTTAATTGGTGGTATTGGTGCATTGATTGGTATTGTATTAGTGTATTTACCTCGACCGCAGCACCGCAAGAAAAATCGCTGGATGTAACATCGTTTATTATGACCAGATTAATGTCATTAATATGAACACTTAAAGGCCAACTATTCAAACGTTGGTCTTTTTTTTTGCTTTTATTTACAGAATAACAATAATGACGTTTATACAGGATTGTAGATTGGTAATAGTTATTACTTAACATTAGGTTATAAGTGTTTTGTCCTTATGTGTAATACCCGCTCTAGCATGTTGCCTTTAGCTGGTTCAATGATATTAATCAAACGATTAACATCATTTTTTAGACTAAGGTGTCCAAGCTCACATTTTGAAGGTATAATCGCCAAAAATCAGATCGTACATTGTATACAAAATAAAATATTGATGAATACAGTGTCCACTCAACATCGAAAATAACCATCCTTAACCTGACCTAGATGGAAGTGAAAACTATGTTCAAAGCGAGTGAAGTACTGGGCGGTCGCTATGACAATGCCACTCTTGAAGAACTGTTTACTGCAGTGACCAACAACTACATTGTCGATGAAGAGCAATACCTATCTGAATTAATTAAACTTGTGCCTTCGTCAGAACAAGATATTGAACAAGTGACTCGTCGTGCCCATGAGCTTGTGAGCAAAGTTCGTCAGTTTGAGAAAAAAGGTCTTATGGTGGGTATTGATGCATTTTTGCAGCAATACAGCTTAGAAACTAAAGAAGGCATTATTTTAATGTGCTTGGCTGAAGCCTTGTTGCGTATTCCTGATGCTGAAACCGCGGATGCGCTTATTCAAGATAAGCTGTCTGGTGCTAAATGGGATGAACATCTTAATCATAGTGGTTCACTTCTGGTTAATGCCTCGACATGGGGATTAATGTTAACAGGTCGAATTGTAAAATTAGATCGTAACGTTGACGGTACGCCAAGCAACTTACTTAAACGTCTGGTTAATCGCATCGGCGAACCTATGATCCGACAAGCGATGCTTGCGGCCATGAAGATTATGGGTAAACAGTTTGTGTTAGGGCGCGATGTTAAAGAAGGGCTTAAAAATAGCGACGCTAAACGCAAGCTAGGTTATACCCACAGTTATGACATGTTAGGTGAAGCTGCATTAACCGCCAACGATGCGCAAAAATACTTTATGGATTACAGCGATGCTATTCGTGATATTGGTGCCCAGCAATATGATGACTCTGATTCGCCAAGACCGACTATTTCAATCAAGTTATCTGCACTGCATCCTCGTTATGAAGTCGCTAATGAGGACCGCGTACTAAGCGAATTATACGACACTGTTATTAAGTTGATTGTACAAGCGCGTCAACTCAATATCGGCATTTCTATCGATGCAGAAGAAGTCGACCGTCTTGAGTTATCACTGAAATTATTTAAGCAGCTTTATCAGTCAGAAGCCGCTAAAGGCTGGGGCTTACTAGGCATTGTGGTGCAAGCTTATTCTAAGCGTTGTTTACCAGTGTTGTGTTGGTTGACGTGTCTTGCAAAAGACCAAGGTGATGAAATTCCATTGCGCTTAGTAAAAGGCGCTTACTGGGATAGCGAGCTTAAATGGGCACAGCAAGCAGGCGAAGCCGGTTATCCTCTTTATACCCGTAAAGCGGGCACTGATGTAAGTTACTTGGCTTGTGTGCGATATTTGTTGTCTGATGCTACTCGTGGCGCTATTTATCCGCAATTTGCCACCCATAATGCCCAGACCGTCGCCAGTATTGATGCTATGGCAGGCGATAGGTTATACGAATTCCAACGTTTACACGGTATGGGGCAAGAGCTTTACGACACAATGCTTGCTGAAAGTGGCGCTAAAGCGGTACGTATTTATGCCCCCATTGGAGCCCATAAAGATTTACTGCCGTATTTAGTCCGCCGCTTACTGGAAAACGGTGCTAATACCTCATTTGTGCATAAACTGGTTGATCCTAATACGCCAATAGAAAGTTTGGTCATTCACCCATTGGTGACGCTATTAGGCTATAAATCGTTAGCTAACCATCAAATTGCTCAACCTGCTGATATTTTTGGTGCAGAACGTAAGAATTCTAAAGGACTAAACATGAACATTATTTCTGAATCAGAGCCATTTTTTGCAGCATTAGACAAATTTAGTGATACTCAATGGGCAGCGGGCCCATTAGTAAACGGTAAAACCTTAACGGGTGAAGTGCAAACCGTTGTTAGCCCATACGATACGTCATTAACAGTAGGCAAAGTGGCTTTTGCAGATGCAAACGCTATTGAACAAGCCATTGCTGGCGCAGATGCGGCTTTTAGTGGTTGGGCTCGCACACCTGTTGAGACTCGTGCTAATGCACTACAGAAATTAGCTGATTTATTGGAAGAGAACCGTGAAGAGCTAATTGTGTTATGTACTCGTGAA
Source organism: Shewanella polaris (assembly GCF_006385555.1). Lineage (NCBI taxonomy): Bacteria > Pseudomonadati > Pseudomonadota > Gammaproteobacteria > Alteromonadales > Shewanellaceae > Shewanella > Shewanella polaris. Next base: position 646,762 of record NZ_CP041036.1, read on the forward strand.
GCGGGTAAAAGTATTCAAGACGGTATTGATGAAGTGCGTGAAGCGGTAGATTTTTGTCGCTATTATGCCGTACAAGCTAAGAAAATGATGGCTCAACCAGAATTACTTCCTGGTCCAACAGGCGAGTTAAACGAGTTATTTTTACAAGGGCGCGGCATTTTTGTGTGTATTAGTCCGTGGAACTTCCCATTAGCGATTTTCCTCGGTCAAGTTTCAGCAGCACTTGCTGCAGGTAATACCGTTATAGCAAAGCCTGCAGAGCAAACTTGTTTAGTGGGTTATCGTGCAGTGCAACTGGCACATGAAGCAGGTATTCCTACCGACGTATTACAGTTTTTACCCGGCACTGGTGCTGTTGTTGGTTCAGCTATCACCGCCGATGAGCGTATTGGCGGAGTATGTTTTACTGGCTCGACCGGTACCGCAAAATTAATTAACCGCACTTTGGCAAACCGTGATGGCGCTATTATTCCATTAATTGCAGAAACCGGTGGTCAAAATGCCATGGTTGTAGATTCAACATCACAACCAGAACAAGTGGTAAACGATGTGATTTCATCATCGTTTACCAGCGCTGGGCAACGTTGTTCCGCACTGCGAGTATTGTTCTTACAAGAAGATATTGCCGATCGAGTCATTGAAGTCATGAAAGGCGCTATGGAGCAATTAGTGATTGGTAACCCTAGTTCGGTTAAAACCGATGTAGGCCCTGTGATTGATGCCACCGCCAAAGCGAACTTGAATGCTCATATCGATCATATCTGCCAAGTCGGTAAACTCATCAATAAGCTTGAGTTACCTGCTGGCACTGAAAAGGGCCATTTTGTCGCACCAACAGCCGTTGAGATCAATTCGATAAAGATGCTAGAAAAAGAGCATTTTGGCCCTATTTTGCATATTATCCGTTATAAAGCGGCTGACTTAGGTAACGTCATTGATGAAATCAATAGCACAGGATTCGGTTTAACCTTAGGGATCCACAGCCGTAATGAAGGGCATGCACTATCATTGGCTGATAAAGTCAATGTGGGTAACGTGTACATTAACCGTAACCAAATTGGTGCAGTGGTTGGCGTACAACCATTTGGTGGTCAAGGGTTATCAGGTACAGGGCCTAAAGCGGGTGGTCCACATTACTTAACGCGTTTTGTGACCGAAAAAACGCGCACAAATAACATTACTGCTATTGGTGGTAATGCTACCTTGTTGTCGTTAGGTGATGCTGACGAGTAACGTCATTTGTTTTTATCTTCTTAAGCCCAACTTGTGTGGGCTTTTTTATACCACTAATGAAATGAATTTAACTGGATATTATTGCGTGCTAACCCTCGACTGACATTTTTGCATAATTTACCAAAACGGCTTATGTCACCTAAAGAGGGGGTAACACCTTGTGCAATAGCCGCTTCCCAATAGCTGAGTTCCGAATCGACCAAGTCCAATAATTTTTTAGGACAACCCACACAACTATTGCCGGACCCACATCGAAAGATATCTGGGGAGTCTAAAGGAAAGGCCTGTTTGGCTTGGGCAATGAGTTGTTTCATCGCACTGATCCTGTCGGGTTTATGTTTCATATTTCACCTCGAGTAACAATTGAGCTTATCATTATCAAAAAAAGCTTAATGATTTAGGGTCATGAGAGGGATCGGTGAACACTTACTACAATAGCAAATCGGCCATAGGTTCATATTAATACAAATCAATTTTTAGCTGTAAAAATGGCGTTAAGTCGATACTTATGTAAACTGTTTGTAGCAGTTTTCAAGTTTTAGAATAAAAATCACTCCGGAAGCAAAGAAGTCTAGACGTCTGCGTTGACAGTGGTGAAGAGTTCTCTTATTCTTGGCACAACTTGTTATGATGTAACTGTAATATTTAGCGACGCTTAATATATTGCTAGATAATCACCGATGATCGAGATTGAGCCGTACTCGCTTTTTCCATCCGACAATCCCTATTCGATAAGATAAAGAGAGATCACTTTGACCAAAGCTACTTCACCGGTTCCGACAGCAGTAAACAGCCCTGCATCGTTTGTGGCATTGTTGCCATTATTTTTGTTTTTAGGATTATTTATTGGCGCTGGCTTATATTTTCAAAGCCAAGATGTTGATTATGCGTTTTATCAATTGCCTAGTGTGATTGCTATTTTACCGGCCATTGTGTTGGCTGTGTTGTTGTCCAAACAACACATCAATAATGCGATAGAAACATTTATTGAAGGTATTGGCCACAGCAATATTATTGCTATGTGTTTAATTTATTTATTGGCGGGCGCATTTGCTGCAGTGGCTAAGGCCACTGGTGGTGTTGATGCCACAGTCGCACTCGGTTTGTCATTTATTCCATCTAATTTATTATTACCCGGTTTCTTTGTGATAGCCGCTTTTATCGCGACTTCAATGGGTACATCAATGGGCACGATAGCCGCAGTTGCACCTGTGGCGTTAGGTGTGGCTGACCAAGCACAAATTGACTACGCATTAATGGCCGGAGCGGTAATGTCTGGCGCATTATTTGGGGATAATTTATCGATTATTTCCGATACTACGATTGCGGCAACCCGTACTCAAGGTTGTGAAATGAAAGATAAATTTCGTGAGAATTTAGTGTTTGCGATTCCGGCATCGATCTTGACCTTGATTGCTTTCTCGTTTGCTGGTCAAGGGCATGCAGATATTGCTGCTCAGGATATTGAAATACTAAAAGTCTTACCGTATTTAACCATTTTAGTATTAGCGGTGGCAGGGTTAAATGTATTTGTGGTGTTGTCATTAGGGATAGTGCTCGCAGGAATGACAGGTGTGCTGAGTTCTGACTACAGCTTTATTCAATTTGGGAATGACATTTATACAGGCTTTACTAATATGCAGGAGATTTTTATTCTGTCGATGTTGGTGGGCGGTTTAGCAGCATTAATGCAGCAACAAGGTGGGTTAACCTTTGTGAGTAACCAGATAGAGCGTTTAATTAAACGTTTTTCAAAAGCCAATGGTGAAGCATCAACACGTGCTGCGGAGCTAGGTATGGCAGCCATTGTTGCCGCGACCAATACATGTGTGGCTAACAATACTGTCTCGATAGTGGTCACGGGTGATATCGCCAAAGAATTAGCCGAAAAACACGGTGTACCACCAAAACGAGCTGCGAGTATTCTTGATATTTTTGCGTGTATCATTCAGGGATTAATTCCACACGGTGCCCAAGCATTATTAATCGCATCTGTGTTTACCATTAGCCCGTTAACCGCAGTGTCAAATGCTTGGTACTGTATGATTTTAGCCGTAACGGCTGTGACCATTGTAATCTTTCGAAAACGTGTGTAACGCTTATGTGACGAAGTGTAAATAACTTATTCACTTTTACGTTGAAACGAATAAAGTTAATGAGTGATATTTGAATCATAGTCTATTACCACAATGCCCTGTCATTCATGATTGGGCATTGTGGTTTTTGGATAGCGTTATTATTGCGCAGTGTTGTTTTGGTTATTGGCTTTTACTTTTTTGTTTTCCGCGTTAATATTCACATCCCATTTTTGACTAAGTATCGACCAGTGACAAATAGAGTCCGTAATTATGATTTACATCTAGTGATTGTATTTATGTCATTGGCAGCCGCAGTGATCTGCTCTTTGGGAGTGGGAAGTGCGCTTGTTGTACAAGCGGACAGCATAAATTTGGATATGCTTATGATCCGTCCCGATACCCTTGGCAACTATATGAACTCGTCTTTTGCAGTGGTATTTAATTTATCATTATTAGCGGGGGGATCATGTTTCTTACTGGCCATGGTGGCGCTGTTTAATACATATCCTGATTTATTGAGCCGTTATCTTGCGATTATTGGTGGTGTAGTAGGCATTAGTATTGTGTTAATGGGGGTATTTCCGATTAACTTTTTAGATTTGCATCGTAAGGTGTCTACCCTTTATTTATTTAGCGCTATTTTGTTGCACTGTGTTTGCTTTGTGGACTATTTCAAACCGGGCAGTACGATGACCAAGCGAATGCTAACCCTAACCATTATTTCGTTGTGTAGTGGGTTATTATTGTTAACGCTGTTTAATTGGGAACTACTGGATTTTACTGAGTGCTCAGTCGATTTCCCCCAGTATTGTATTGTGTCACCAGCCATGTGGTCATTAACACAGGCAAATATTTTATGGTGTATTTGCCTTGGTTTAAGTCTGCGGACTACCATTAAAACGCAACAAATTAACAATTATCAATTGCTCCAATCCCATTAATTTCTGTCTATTCTTACTTGGGTATTGTCTATGACCTCGATGCGATTAAGTCATTATTTGGCTGTGTGTGATGTGGCCTCAAGACGCCAAGCCGCGCGACTTATTGATAGTGGTCGAGTCAGTATTAATCATCAATTAGCTAAACATACCGACCGAATAAACCTCGCTGAAACCGTAACGATTTTAGTAGACGGTAAACCGATTTTGCCTGTGCAAGATAAACAATATTGGTTGTATCATAAACCTGTTGGTATTGATTGCCGCTTATTAGCGGATGATCCATGTAGTCTGTTACATGTATTGCCTGAGTCACCAAGGCTTTATCCTGCTGGTCGTTTAGATAAAGATTCTCGCGGGCTGCTGTTACTCACCAATGATGGTCAATTAACGCAAGCGTTAATGCATCCGGATTACTATCATCCAAAAACTTATGTGGTCCAAGTCGATAAACCGATTAGTGCTAATTTTTTATTGATGATGGCACAAGGGGTTCATTATGGTGATGTACACACTAGGCCTTGTGATATTCGGCCATTAAGTCTAGCGATGGACGAAGACAAGTTTGAGATTATATTAACTCAAGGGCTTAATCGACAAATACGCCGTATGTGTCAGGTGTTGGGCTATAAAGTGATTGATTTACTGCGCACTCAGTTGATGGATGTGTGTCTTGATGATTTGGCAGAAAAAACAATGCGGCCATTGACGGCCGCAGAGTTATTGAGTCTTAATATGAGTGAACAAGATAGTTAACCCATTTGTTCACATAAGCTATTAATTTAAACAGCTAGCTAAAATAAGCGTTATTTAACAATATCCATTTCAGCTAATAAGTTGTCAGCATTGTCTAAATACTGCATTACCCATAGCATATAACGGCTATCAACTTGAATTGAACGGTTAGTTTGTGGATCATATCCCCAGTCACCAATGATACTTTCGTAAACACCATCAAACAGTAAGCCGACTAATTCAGCACGACCGTTTAAGGTTGGTGAACCAGAATTACCGCCAGTAGTGTCTAAAGTTGATAAGAAGTTAACCGGTACTGAATCAACGGCTTTGACATAGTAATCGCCATATTGCTTTTGCTTAATCAGCTCAAGTTCTTTAGCTGGCGCATCAAATGGATCAACGCCCGTGTCTTTAGCTAAAATGCCTTCTAAACGGGTAAAAGGCACCGCCACTAAACCATCCTGTGGTGAATACCCCTTAACGTTACCGACAGTCACACGCAAGCTTGAGTTTGCATCAGCATAAACAGGCTTTCCTAGCTCGCGATTATAAGCAATGATGGCGTCCATATATTGTGGGCGTACTTTCATTAGGTCGCCAGTAAGTTGCTTCTGTGCTTTTTCTAATGCCATATCTGACGCGTAAGTATTAACAGCAAATTGAATAAACGGATCGTTAGAGGCTTTAAAGTCTGCAACAGATTTGTTCATCCATGCTAAACGTGTCGCTTGATCATTAAGTGTTGTGTTGGCGTACATCTTGTCTAATGTATTGGCTAGTGCTTCAGCATCAAACTTGTGGGTAATACCAAAGGCTTTATCCAAAGACGCTAAACGTTGCTCTGCAGGTAATGCAGCATAACGTGTTAGTAAATCAGCTAGAATGGCCTTATCAACGCTGGCGGCATAACGGCGATCAATACGCTCCATGCTTGAGGTAAAGTTGGTCATGTCGCGGTCTTGATATCCCGGTTCACGATCCATATCTGCTAAGGTTTTTTCATTGGCTAAACGGTACAGGTCACGTGCCGTTGTCACCATAGTGGTGTAACCTATATAACCTAATAAGATATCACGTTGTTGATTTTGCTGACTCTTAGCGACGAGCTTTTCTAAGGTAGTCAAAGTTTCGCCATATTGTTGCTGACGTTTTTTATCTTTATTAATCCATGCGGTTAAATCACTTTCAATTTTATTGCGATCAGCCAACATGGTCGATTTACCATAAAACTCGATCATAGAAGTGAAGTTTTTGGCATAATTAGCTAAGCCTGCAATGAGGCTTTCGTATTTAATGCGTTCATCACTGCCTTCTGGTGCAGTTTCTTTGATGATCTCAATCATACGCTCGCGTAGTACTTTTCCTTCTGGATAAGCCCACTCAAACTGATTTTTAACTTCATCTGCAGTGCGGTAACGGTTAGTGCGGCCAGGATAGCCAGCAACCATGACGAAGTCGCCATCACTAACACCTTTAGCTGATACTTTTAAAAAGCTTTTTGGCTCGTAAGGGACATTGTCTTTACTGAAATCAGCAGGCTTACCATCTTTTGATACATAAGCACGATAAAAAGAGAAGTCACCGGTATGACGAGGCCACATCCAATTGTCGATATCGCCGCCATATTTACCCACGCTTGCTGCTGGATTATAGGCTAAACGTACATCGCGAATCTCTAATTGCTTAACCAGATAATATTCTAAGCCGCCGTGGAAGCTATACACTTGGCAACGGTATCCGTCTTCTTTTTCACATTCAGCAACTAAGGTTTTTTCTTGTAGTTCAATGCCTTTATAAAAGTCATTGCCCACTTTATCCATTTGGTTCGCTTTCACTTTATCAGTAACATTGGTTACCGCTTCGGTGACAAAAATACGTGAACCCGGTGTTGCAGGTAATTCTTCGGCATAATTTTTTGCTAAGAAACCGTCTTTAAGCAAGTTTTTTTCGGGTGTTGAGTTGTACTGAATTGAGCCGTAAGCGCAGTGATGGTTAGTTACCACTAAGCCTTTAGGCGATACAAATGAAGCGGTGCAACCCCCTAAGCTAATCACTGCATTCATTGGAAATTCGGTTAATTTAGAAATTGAATCAGCGCTTATTTCTAAGCCTTTTGCTTTGAGCTCATCCGCCATTGCGGGAAGTTGATGTGGCTGCCACATACCTTCATCTGCTGCAGCGCCAAAACTGGCTGCTATTGCGACAGTTAATAACCATTTTTTCATTATAGAATTCCATTTTAAGAGGGAGCTTGTCATAAATATTGTGCCAGTTTGTCTCATTATATGAATCAAAATGATGAAGTCACAGAAACAAAAAAGTCAGGCTAAGCCTGACTTTAACAAATGTTTAATCATCTTAATAGCGTTTGCAAAACTCGCTTACAAATCCATTAATGATATATATGATTTAGGTCAACGCCACCATCAACTGAGCGACAACAATCAATGTGCCGAGTAAGCCTGCAATAATAAGTCCCAAGTTACCACCAGACACCTCATATCCTCCAAGCTGTTTTGAGCGTTGCTTTAGTGCCATTGCAATCGGTAAATAAATAATCATGACTACCAATGGAATAGCGGCAAAACCAAGCACTTTGAAAAATCCGTCTGGATAATACAACGCACATAATAGCGGGGGGATAAAGGTAATTAACCATGTTTTAGCCCGCCCAGCAACATCATCTTTGGCTCGAGTGAGTTCAGCAACATAATCGAATAAGCTCATGGTGACGCCTAAAAATGAGGTGATTAACGCAAGGTTAGCAAATAAATCAATTGCTTGGCTGATAATATGTGACTCGGCTAAGCCCTGTAAAGCCGTCACGAGTTTAGGTAGTGAACCACCAAAACTATGAACAGTTTCTCCGCCTAAAGACCCTAATGTCACTAATAACCATAGAATGTAGCAAACTAGTGGAATGGTTGAGCCAATCAATAATACTTTTCTGAGCGCCACTGCATCGCCATTTAGGTAGCGCACAATGGTTGCAATACACACATGGAAACCAAATGAGGTGAATACCACCGGGATGGCCGCTAACCATAATTGTTGTAGCGCCATTCCTTCAGCAACATTAGTTGAGTAATTGTTTAGTGCGCTTATTACGTTAACGTCTGGTAATAAGAATGCCACTACAATAACCAGTAACACCACCATAGAGGTGAATAAAATCCGTGAAACTTTATCAATCCATTTCACGCCAATGGCAATTAATCCACCAAAAAAAACTGTAAATAATATTACCGCCACTTGGTTGCTCATATTAATACCGATGGGGGCTAAGCGGGTTTCTAATAGCGATGAGCCTCCCATCAGATACACCATGGTTAAAGCAAACAATAAACTGAGAAAGGAACCGCCTTGGATTAGCTGGCCGATGTTACCCAAGGTTTTACCGGTAATGGCGTGGACGTTATCGCCGACACCGCTGTGAAGATTAATTTCTAACATTAATAACGAGGTGTAAGCCGATAAGGCCCAAATAATCACTAATAAAATTAATGCGGGGATCATTCCCAAGGCTGCAGTTGCTAATGGTAGCGCGAGCATACCTCCGCCAATTGCCGTGCCAGCGACGATTGAAATAGAGCCTAAAGTTTTAAAATTCACAGAAAACGTCCTGTCTAATTATTATTTTATTTGTGTCGGACATTAGCAGAAGGGGGGATGAGCAGGCAAGGATCTTTGATTGTTAAAGGCTAACAGCCGTGTTTATAAACAATTACATAACATTATACTTAACTGTTTTATACCCGACCGATGTAATAGTGTAGCATTACATCAGTACCGCAGAATAGCTTCAGCATTGTGAGCGTTGATTAAATCTTTTCATAAGTTATAATGCCGCTTGTTTTAGGGGAGTAGCTAACCTAGCACGTCGACAAGATGTGATTAGGAGTAAGTGTCAACATACTTGGCCAAATGCCATGGTACTTACAGCAAATCATTGATACTAATTGATTTGCCATGCAAGACCTAAGCACAGTAACTGCATTAAGGGGTATGTGGTGGCTTGTGCTTAGTTGTCATTTACCCCTAGGAATATCACATTGGAAGCTTTATTCGCCTCAACTCTTACTGTTGCCATCGCTGAAATTGGCGACAAAACTCAATTATTAGCATTATTACTAGCGGTCAGATTTCACAATAAAACCGCTATTATCTCAGGTATTTTACTCGCTACATTATTAAATCATTTTCTTGCGGCATGGTTAGGTCAGTGGGCAATTGCCTGGATTGACCCACAATGGGCAACCTATTTGGTGGCAGGTTCATTTTTTGCTATTGCGTTATGGGTTCTTATACCCGATAAAATGGATGATGATGATAATCGCTTCTATAAACTCGGTGCTTTTGTTGCAACGTTTATATTGTTTTTTATTGCTGAAATGGGTGATAAAACTCAAATTGCGACGGTAGTCTTAGCGGCAAAATATCAAGCACTGACATGGGTTGTCATCGGCACTACATTAGGTATGCTGATTGCCAATGTCCCAGTTGTATTGGCTGGAAGTTTTAGTGCAAATAAATTACCCATGAAGCTTATTCATCGAACCTGTGCTGTGATTTTTATACTACTCGGTGTGGCAACGCTGATGTGGTAAAGGAGGTTTAATGCCCGATAGCCGAGTTCTTGATAGTGATGCCGCCCGAGGATTGCCTTGGGTTGTCGCGATTGCTTTTTTTATGCAGTCACTTGATGGAACGATTCTGAACACCGCGTTACCAGCGATGGCCAACGATTTAAGCGAAGATCCTTTGCGTATGCAAGGCGTCATTATCGCTTACATGTTAACGGTTGCTTTGTTAATCCCTGCTTCAGGCTGGATTGCTGATCGCTTTGGCACCAAAAAAATCTTCTTTGGTGCGATTTTATTGTTCAGTTTAGGATCACTGCTTTGTGCATTGTCCAATTCATTAGACATGCTGATTGGTGCTCGGGTTGTGCAAGGGTTAGGTGGTGCTTTGATGTTGCCTGTTGGAAGACTGGTGGTGCTGCGGGCATATCCACGCTCGGAATTAGTACGGATCATGGGATTTATTACCATTCCCGGTTTACTGGGTCCTTTGCTCGGCCCTACTCTGGGCGGTTGGATGGTGCAATACCTGACATGGCATTGGATCTTTTTGATCAATCTCCCTGTCGGCGTGGTCGGTTGCTATGCCGTGTGGAAGTTTATTCCCGATTTACGCGGCAAAGAAAAATCGCGTTTTGATAGTCTAGGTTTTTTGTTATTTGGCAGTGCAATGTTGTTGATTACCATTGCCATGGAAGGGTTAGGGGAACTGGGCCTGCCGCACTTACGGGTGATGTTGTTGTTATTTGGCGGCATGGCGTGTTTGATAGCATATTGGCTACGAGCCGGTCGAATAAATAATCCGTTATTTTCGCCTTCATTATTTAAAACAAGAACATTTGCTATCGGTATTTTTGGTAATCTTTTTGCGCGCTTGGGCAGTGGCGCATTGCCATTCCTAGTGCCTTTATTATTGCAAGTTGCGCTAGGTTATTCACCTTCTCAAGCGGGGATGAGCATGTTGCCATTAGCCGCAGCAGCTATGATAGCTAAGTCGCTGGCTCGACCTATTATCGAATGGTTTGGTTATCGCTTGGTGCTAACGATTAATACTTTGGCGCTGGGATTGATGCTTGCAAGTATGGGACTTGTGGGTGAACAAACGCCATATTGGTTGTTGTTGTGCATGTTAGCTATTCTTGGTGCAATTAACTCATTACAGTTTACGGCAATGAATGCCGTGACGCTTATCGATTTAGACGATGTGAATGCCAGTAGTGGAAATAGCCTGTTGTCTGTGGTGGGACAGTTATCATTAAGTCTCGGTGTTGCGTGTGCTGGTGCTCTGCTAGGTGGTTTCAGTGCAGACGTTGGCAGTGATGATATGACGACTGTTCTGCAAGCTTTTCAACTGACTTTTGTCACTGTTGGCATTATGGCGATGTTAGCCGCGACCATTTTTTCACAACTGTCTAAAGATGTTGGCCGAAGGGTTAAGGATTCAGAAGACAAGATCACATCCTAAGGTACATAGTTACATGATACTGTCCGTGGATGTCCTAAGGGCTGTTGAGCAAATCTATACACCCATACTCCAGTGTTATTAACCTTGGTTATTTGAAGCTAGTGGCGACTTCTTTTTTTATACTTTTAGTTTTCGCGCTGAAGTATCTCGTATGGGCAAAGCATTAAATAATCAATCTTGGATAAAACATCACAATTCATACCATTTTTGTGCAGTCCTCCACATATTTGCTTCCGTAAACGCTTAAAATATATACATGGAAGATCACTAATCTGCACCTATATTTAATTATGTTAAATATAATTATGGAGTCACGTTATGGATATTAAGAGACATGGTTTATCAATAGGCATAAACCGAATTGAAAATGTGTTTTTTGTGACATTGAAAGCGGTTGGCACATTAACCCACGAAGATTATCTTGTCATTACGCCGATGTTAGAAGGAGCACTGAACCAAATAGCACAACCTAAAGTGAGTTTGTTCTTTGATGCCACAGAATTAGATGGCTGGGATTTACATGCCGCTTGGGATGATTTAAAGCTAGGATTAAAACATAAATCTGAGTTTGAAAGAGTGGCTATTTGGGGGCGTAAAAACTGGCTAGATTGGTCGGCTAAAATAGGTAGCTGGTTTATTTCGGGTGAAATTAAATATTTTGAAGACCAAGATGAAGCCTTAAAATGGCTTCGTTATTAATCAGGAGCGTATCTGTTGATATATTGTTTGATGAATGGATTTTACCCTAGGATACAATAGTTATTATTGGTTAGGGTTTTGATCACGGCACAAAGTAGTTATGCCGTTGTATTGATAATATGGCCGCTGTTACCAATAGGTTGTGGCACAGGTAATTGTGCTGCTTCCATTAGTTGCAAAGCCATTTGCCCTTCCATTTCTTGCTGATTTTTAGCGATAACAGCAACCATTAAACTATTTCCTGAATCAATCGTTGTAGGCATTGAAGACGGTGAATTAACACTAATTGACATAGTTAACCTTAATATAAATTGAATAGTAATGTTATATCGGTCAGGCATCGAAAAGCTTGATGTATTTTTAGCAAATGGCTTATTGCATTTTTGATTATAGGTTGTGCACAACCAATGTTATCATTAATCATTATTATTGGTTAGTGGAGTAAAGTCATGTCTAGTAAAGCGTTTACTGAATCTCAGTTACCTGCGGCACAAAATCCGCTAGCACTTGAAAACCAAGTGTGTTTTTCTTTGTACAGTGCCGCTAATGCGATGATCCGCGCATATCGACCATTGTTGGATGAGCTGTCGCTGACTTACCCACAATATCTAGTGATGATGGTGCTTTGGAAAGAGCCAGGCATAAGTGTTAAAACCTTAGGGGATAAATTACATTTAGATTCTGGCACGTTAACCCCATTACTAAAACGTTTAGAGAATAAAGCGTTAGTCACCCGTGGACGCAGTGAGTTGGATGAACGTGTGCGTGTGTTACATGTCACGGTGCAAGGGCAACAGTTATATCAGCAAGCCCTAACTATTCCAGAGCAAATGCGTTGTAAAGTGGGTGGCAGTATTGAAGACTTACAACAACTAAAGCAACTGTGTGATCAAGCTTTTACTGCTCTTAATTCTGGAGAGGCGAGTAGTTGTGAAATGTGATTAACTTGAGCGTGACGATGGTCTCATGAATACTCAACTATCATGAGCTTGAGTCAATAAGTTTACAGCAACAACAGTTAAGCTATTTTATTGCTACTTACCTATTAGCAATGGTTAGCGCCAGTATTAAGCGGGAACTGCATTTTACATAAGCCAAGATGGTTACCCTTGGAACTGTTCACCAAGCAAGTTTATACTTGATTAACCCCCAGAGTGACAAACCGCATATGTGATGGGGCTCGCTATTGTCTAAAGACATGCTCTAAAGATATGCAATCATAAAAGTGTCATCTTAATGTCATAGTATTGTTTATCAACATAAAAAGGTATCAGAACTATGTGGCAAATATTCAGTCGTTTTTTAGCGCTAGGGTTAATTAGTTTTGGCGGCCCTGCGGCACATATTGGTTACTTTAGAAAAGCATTTGTTGATGAATTGCAATGGCTAGACAGTAAACAATATTCCAGTTTTGTCGCTTTAAGCCAGTTTATGCCTGGCCCGGGCTCAAGTCAGGTTGGTTTTGCCATTGGCTACCATCGTGGTGGTTTATTGGGTGGGTTAGCGGCCTTTTTAGGGTTTACTTTACCGTCTTTTTTACTGATGTTTTTATTTGCGGTGACTAGTGCCCAATGGTTAGATTTAACAGCCGTTGAGGGCGCTATTCACGGCCTCAAACTACTGGCTGTTGTGGTTGTCGCCGATGCGACCTTGTCAATGTTTAGTCAGTTTTGCCAGCGTAAAACAACTAAAGTATTAATGGCCACAACTGCTGTAGCGACGCTATTAATGCCTTCATTATTAATGCAAATAACGGTGTTAATAGTGGCTGCTGTTGTCGGGGTTATGTTGTTGACTCGAGGTGAGGCTATTACCCCAGATGCTCCAGCTATCAAGCTTAATTATTATTGGTTAGCATTATTTATTATCGGATTAGCCACATCGTTTTATTTCATTAATCAACCCGATAGCCTTGGGCTGATTTTTGCAAAATTCTTCCAAGTCGGTAGTTTAGTTTTTGGTGGCGGACACGTGGTGCTGCCATTACTTGAAACTAGTGTGGGTGAATACATGACCCCAGATCGTTTTTTAACGGGTTACGCGCTTGCACAAGCTATTCCTGGCCCCATGTTTACGTTAGCCACTTTTTTAGGTGCTGACTTATGGTTAGAGTCTCCTATTCAAGGGGCATTGGTCGCCACATTTGCTATTTTTATTCCGGGATTTTTATTAATGCTGGTGGGGTTAAAAAGTTGGCATTCAATCAGTCAGCGGCCAGCTATTGCTGGTGCGTTAGCGGGAGTTAATGCGGCTGTTGTAGGGCTATTACTTGCAGCACTTTACCAGCCTGTATTTACTAGTGCGGTGATTATGCCGTTGGATATGGCTTTAGTGGTTATTGGTTTTAGTATTTTAAAAATATTCAAACCAAGTCTTGTTTGGTTAGTGATAGGGTTTGCTTTTATAGGCAGTATATTGGCGATGCTATAATATTATTTTAATATTGTTTGTTTTTGCGACACATTTCACTCTATTGGGGCTGTGTTATTGTAAGTTAGCGTAAAGGTCTATTATATATAGACTATAATAACGAATAGATTTTACCTACTAAGGCTAACCACTATGCTGGGATCTTCGCTACGCAATAAGCTACTCGGGCTATCATTAATTCCTCTTTTATTAATTCTTACCGTATTGTTGAGTATTTTTTATGTCAATGAAAGTGCATCTTTAACCAAAGATATTGATAATTTTCGCAATGAATTAATTTCAGAGCGTGAAAATCAACTTAAAGAAACTGTTCAGGTTGCCCAAGGCGTTGTTGAATATCAAATGGCTTTAGGTGATGAGGGTGATGTCAATAATGCCTTAAGAGACTTACGCTTTGGTACTGCTGGGTATTTTTATATTTATGATGATACTGGCCTAAATATATTTCATGCCACCATGCCTGAACTTGAAGGCCAAAATAAAATTGATATGGCCGATCCCAATGGTACTAAAATTATTGTTGGATTGTTAGATGCTGCTAAAGCGGGCACAGGTAATTTCTCGTATTATTATAAAAAACCAGGAAGCGACCAACTTATTAAAAAACTGGGTTTTGCAGTAATGATACCGAATACTAATTGGATGTTAGGTTCAGGCGCTTATATTGATGACATTGAAGAGTCTATTGCTGCTTACGAAGTTTATAAAACTGAAGAGATGAACCAGAAAGCATTTTTATTTTTATTAATCGCTTTAGGGCTTGCTGGTGTGACGGCCTTTGCCGTGGTGCTGATGGCACATAAAATGGTAGTACCAATTAAAAATATGGCCATCTCGTTAAATGACATTGCCAAAGGTGAAGGAGATTTAACAAAACGCTTAGACGTAACCAGTGAAGATGAGATTGGCCAATTAGGCAGCGCATTTAATCTGTTTGTTGACAAATTACAGCATATTCTTGGTGATGTAGCCGGCGCTACGGACAGAGTTAAACATGCTGCTCAAAGTATCAGTGGGCAAACCATGTCGATGTCTGAGCAACTCAACCACCATAATAATGAAGTTGATCAAATTGTCACCGCTATCACCGAAATGTCAGCGACAGCCAATGATGTGGCCCACAACACGAATATGGTAGCAGAAGCCACCCATGCGGCCTCAGACAATGTAGCGAAAGCACAAAACTGTGTTGATACCTCATTAACTGAAGTGTCTCACTTAATGGAGCAAATCGACAATGCAGCCGCAGATGTTAAGTCATTAAGTGAGCAATCTACAAAAATTAATACCGTACTTGGTGTGATAGGTGGCATTGCTGAACAAACCAACTTATTGGCGCTTAACGCAGCGATTGAAGCTGCACGAGCGGGCGAACAAGGCCGAGGGTTTGCAGTAGTTGCCGATGAAGTAAGAAACTTGGCCAGTCGCACTCAAACCAGTACGGTTGAAATTAACGAAATGCTGGCCGAATTGCATAAGCTCGTGACTAAGGCTGTACAAACCATGGCCGAAAGCCAAACCAGTTGTTTAAGTTCGGTTGAGTCCTCAAGGGCGATTTCTGAGAGTTTAGGTGCTGTAACCTCATCAGTAACCAGTATTAATGACATGAGTACTCAAATTGCTACCGCAGCAACAGAGCAAAGCTCAGTAACTGAAGAAATTAATCGTAATATTAATTCAGTACAAGAAATTGTGAATATGTTATTAACAGCTAGCCAAGATGCTTCTGGTATGAGTAAAACGGTGGCGAATGAAGGTCAGACACTGTCTGAGCTGGTTGGGCAGTTTAAGATTTAAACTAATTGCCGTTGTAAGAGCTACATAAAAATGAACCCGCTGAGGGTTCATTTTTTTATGTTTTATCCGCAATCGAGATGAGTGCAATACCCTTGGCACATATTCATCATTAGTTTGTTAATAATCGCTCTTCTGGTCTAGGTTTAGTACCTGTCATGGGGTAAAATACGCCGTTGCACCTTTTGTTAACTGCTAAATATAAGTTGAATATTCATGTTTGAAGTTAATCCAGTAAAATTCAAAATCAAAGAGCTCGCTGAACGTACTGAGTTACTTCGGGGGTATCTTTGACTACGCTGCCAAAAGTGAGCGTCTCGAAGAAGTCAATCGAGAGCTAGAAAGCCCTGAAGTGTGGAATGAGCCTGAACGTGCTCAAGCCTTGGGTAAAGAGCGCGCCGCATTAGAAGCCGTTGTTAAAACTATTGATGATATGGACACGGGTCTTGAAGACATCGAAGGATTGCTAGAGCTGGCAATCGAAGAAGATGACGAAGAAACATTTAATGATGCCGCTACAGAGCTTGAAAGCTTAGACTCTCGTCTGGCCGATTTAGAATTCCGTCGCATGTTTTCTGGTAAAAGTGACGCTGCAAACTGTTATCTTGATATTCAATCTGGTTCTGGCGGCACTGAAGCACAAGACTGGGCCAACATGGTTCTGCGGATGTATTTACGCTGGGGTGACGCACATGGTTATAGCCCAGAGTTAATGGAAGTCACAGATGGCGATGTAGCAGGTATTAAAGGCGCTACGATTAAGTTTACTGGCGAATATGCTTTTGGTTGGATGCGAACTGAGACGGGTGTGCATCGCTTAGTACGTAAATCGCCATTTGATTCATCAGGTAAACGTCATACTTCTTTTTGTTCGGTTTTCGTTTACCCAGAAATTGATGATGATATTGAAATTGATATTAATCCATCGGATTTACGTATCGACACTTACCGTGCATCAGGCGCGGGTGGTCAGCACGTCAACAAAACAGATTCAGCGATACGTATTACGCATTTACCAACCAATACAGTGGTGCAATGTCAAAACGATCGCTCGCAACACAAAAACCGTGACTCTGCTTTTAAGCAATTAAAAGCCAAGTTATACGAGTTAGAAATGCATAAGCAAAATGCCGACAAGCAAGCCGCTGAAGATGCAAAATCAGACATCGGTTGGGGCAGTCAAATTCGTTCATACGTATTAGACGACGCCCGTATCAAAGATTTACGTACAGGGGTTGAGAACCGTAATACTCAAACTGTGCTGGATGGTGATTTAGATAAGTTTATTGAAGCCAGCCTAAAATCAGGACTTTAATTAAAATTAATACTTCCCGCCATGTAATGATGGTAGGTAAAAGCGAGAATATAACATGACTGAACACGTACAAGATGAAAACAAACTGATTGCTGAGCGTCGCGCAAAATTAGACTTTATGCGCACCACCTGTCCTGCTAATGCTCACCCAAATACATGGCATCGCAGCCATAAAGCGGCTGAACTTCAGGCTCAATATGGTGAGCAGACCAAAGAAGCATTAGAAGAATTAGCTTTTCAAACCAGCATTGCTGGCCGTGTTATGGCTAAGCGTGGTCCGTTTTTGGTGATTCAAGATGTGTCTGGTCGTATTCAAGCTTATGCTGGTAAGCCAGTACAAGGCGATTTAAAAGAGCGTTATCAAGGTTTAGATATCGGTGACATCATTGGTGTTAAAGGTCAGCTGCATTTATCTGGTAAAGGCGACTTGTACGTTAACATGGAAGAATATGAATTACTGACCAAAGCATTGCGTCCGTTACCTGAAAAATTCCACGGTTTAACTGACCAAGAAACGCGTTACCGTCAGCGTTATGTTGATTTGATTGTCAATGAAGATTCTCGCAACGCATTCATTATGCGTTCTAAAGTGGTTTCTGCTATTCGTAACTTCATGATGAAAAAAGAGTTCATGGAAGTTGAAACCCCAATGATGCACGTTATTCCTGGTGGTGCTTCAGCACGTCCGTTTGTGACTCATCATAATGCGTTAGACATGGCTATGTACTTGCGTATTGCACCAGAATTATATTTAAAGCGTTTAGTTGTTGGTGGTTTTGAGCGGGTGTTCGAAATTAACCGTAACTTCCGTAATGAAGGTTTATCACCACGTCATAACCCAGAATTCACCATGATGGAATTCTATATGGCGTATGCTGATTACAACGATCTTATGGATTTAACTGAAGAAATGCTCAGTTCAATTGCCATTGATCTATTAGGCAGTGCCCAAATGCCATACGGCGAGCACACCGTAGATTTTGGTGGCCCTTATGCCCGTTTAAGCATGTTAGAAGCGATTCAGAAATACAATCCTGACAACGCGACTATTCAGGCTATGACCTACGAGCAAGTTAAAGATCTAGAGTTTATGCGCGATTTAGCATCGAGCCTAGGCATCAAGCTAGAAAAATTCTGGACTTGTGGTCAGCTGCTGGAAGAAATATTTGGTGAAACCGCCGAGACTCAATTGATGCAGCCAACCTTTATTACTGGTTATCCTGCAGATATTTCGCCTTTGGCGCGCCGTAACGATAATAATGATTTCATTACCGATCGTTTTGAGTTCTTTATCGGTGGCCGCGAAGTTGCTAATGGCTTTAGCGAGCTTAACGATGCTGAAGATCAAGACCGACGCTTTAAAGCGCAAGTTGATGCAAAAGATGCTGGCGATGATGAAGCTATGTTTTACGATGCAGACTACATCACTGCACTTGAACACGGTTTACCACCAACAGCAGGCCAAGGTATTGGTATCGATCGTTTAGTGATGTTATTCACTAATACCCATACTATCCGCGACGTGATTTTATTCCCAGCAATGCGCCCACAAGCGTAAATGCATTTGCCGGCTATTTGTTATTGAGTCGCCGACATTAATAAAACCAAAACCAGCCCGCGGGCTGGTTTTTTGTTTTATAACTTACTGAATAAGAGCGCTTGATGGTCTTATTCTTTTAGCGTCAGTGACGGATTAAAAGCGCGCATTAACCATTTGGTAAGTTTTATAACCACCAGTGAGGTTGCGTACTTTAAAACCATGTTGGACTAGCATGCGATAAGCTACATGGCCGCGCAAACCCACTTGACAGAATACCAATAATTCTTTGTCTTTAGGGAGTTCATCCAGTCTATCTCGAAGTTCTGGCAATGGAATATTTAGTGCGCCGTCAATTGAACCCACAGCGGTTAGTTCACCAGGATTACGAACATCGACAATAATTTGTTTCGCGCTCAAGTTAAGTAAGTCTTGAGTGTGACAAATAGCTTCGTCACCTAATAACACATTCGCGGCAACCATACCGGCTTGATTGACCACGTCTCGAGCCGAACCAAAAGGTGGCGCGTAAGTGAGTTCGAGATCAGCTAGATCATATACCGTCATTCCAGCGCGTTGCGCTACGGCTAATACGTCAATACGTTTATCTACACCATCAATTCCAGCGGCCTGAGCACCTAAAATACGGCCAGATTCAGGGCAGAACAACAGCTTTAAGGTAATAGGATGAGCCCCAGGATAATAGCTGGCATGGCTTGCTGTGTGCACATAGATTTTTTCAAATGGGATACTTTGCCTTAGTAAGCTTTTTTCATTTAACCCCGTTGAAGCAATGGCCATATCAAATAACTTACAGATAGCAGTACCTTGGGTGGCACGATATACCTTGTCACCACCAAGCATGTTATCTGCCGCTAAGCGTCCTTGACGATTTGCGGGACCAGCAAGTGGAATCAATGAGGGGTTTCCAGTAACGAAATCAGCTGTTTCGATTGCATCACCGACAGCATAAATATCAGGGTCAGAGGTTTGCATCCGCGCATCAACGCGAATGCCGCCAAGCTTACCTAATGCTAAACCGCACTCAGTTGCCAAGCTGGTTTCAGGTTTTACGCCAATAGCGAGGATGACCAAATCTGTGCCTAAGATATTGTCATCACTCAAGGATAATTCGAGATGGTTATGGGCGGTTACGGGTTTATCATAATCATCGGTATTATCTGCATCAGTCAGTGGAATTGGGCACTCATTAACTGCGGTTAAGCCTGTTTTTAAGCGTAAATCGACCCCGTTATCGACCAGCTTTTGATGTAGCATGTTGGCCATTTCAATATCAACAGGCCCCATCACTTGATCCGCGAGTTCGAGTAAGGTTACTTCCAACCCTATATGGCGCAGCGCTTCTACCATCTCTAAACCAATAAACCCACCGCCCACAACTGTGGCATGTTTAGGCTTATGCAACATAAGATTAGACAGTATTTTATCCATATCAGGAATATTGCGTAGACTATACACAAAATGGTTATTGATGCCGCTAATCGGAGGTTTAATGGGTGATGCACCTGGGCTAAGTAACAACTTGTCGTATGACTCTTGATACGTTTCATTGGTCATAAGGTTACGTATGCTAAGTTGCTTAGCTTGTCTGTCGATTGCAATGACTTCATTGAACACTCGGACATTAACATTGAAACGAGATTTGAAGCTTTCTGGTGTTTGCAGTAACAGTGCGTCTCGGGATTCAATTTCACCACTAATATGATAAGGCAAACCACAGTTGGCAAACGAAACAAACTCGCCTCTTTCCAACATAATAATTTCAGCGGTTTCTGATACGCGCCTTGCTCTTGCTGCCGCGGATGCTCCGCCGGCAACACCACCAATAATGACTATCTTAGTCATGATTTTCTCCAATAAAATGTAATATAAATGTAGCGACTATTTAGATGATTTATCGCTTAGCTGACTTTTATAAATAGCAGATTGGTTCTCAAGTATTTTTTGGCAATCGAAGCAATGACCATACATATTGAGACTGTGGTGATGGATACTCATGCCGTGATGTTCTGCCGCTAACCCTAAGCGGAGATCAATCAGGGGATCGATAAATTCAATCAACTTACCACAGGTTAAACAAATTAAATGATCATGACGCGGCTTATTGTTGAGTTCATAGATAGCACTCTCAGACTCGAAAAGTCTTCGTACAACAAGTCCCGCTTGCTCAAAATGCGCCATAATGCGGTACACAGTATTGAGGCCAATGGTCTCCCCTTGTGCATTTAATCCTTGATAGATATTTTCTACCGTTAAATGCTGCTCATCAACTTGAGTTAAATACTCAAGCAATTTACATCGTTGAATGGTTATTTTGAGACCAGAGTTTTTCAATACTGCTTGCATTAGATTTACCTAAACACGTCATTACGTATTACCAGTGTATTATCTTCAGTTGATATTTTTGGTCATCAATGCTTTGCCATTGATTAAACTATCAACCACCTTATACCTAGCTCCTTTAACCAAATTAGCCAAAGTTTGACGGGATATGCCCATCGACTTAGCGGCATCTTGTTGCTGCATTCCGAGTACATCAACTAAGCGCATTGCCTCAATTTCATCTTCAGCAAGTGGCACCTGCTCTAATTGGGTCATCGGAATACCATTGGGCTTAAAACAGATGTTGGCTGCTTGACCACATATGGTTCGGGGGATTTTGGGTCTCGCCATGTAACACCTCATTTGTGGCATATGCCATATATACTTAATTTAGTTCATACATGCAAGATTATTATTTATCTTAGTCTGATATATAAACAGATCTTTGAGCTCACACATAAAATTGACTATTTACAAGGTTAATTATATCACTACACCAGATCAAGCGGACTAAAGGGCTACATGATAAATATTGATTATCTTAGCGGAGGTTCGGTTATAAACTCCAAGTCTCGAGCGCGCCGTCTGAACTTAGGGTTAATAACTTACCATTAGGCTTGAGCACCATTGAAAATACGGTTGTTCCAGCGGTATAAGCGGTGATATCCCAATGAGAAAGTTCCTTTCCCGTTAAGGTATCCCAATAAATAACACTTTGTTTTGACGTTGCAGTAATTAGATTTTTGCTATGATTAATGAATAAAGCCTGCCGAAAATAACGATAACGCTCAAGGTAATCAAGCTTACTCACTGGCAGTGCAGTTTGGGTATCGATAATGACATTATTGTCGAGTGCATCGGCAATAAACAACCGACGATTCGCTTCATCATAACTCACACTGGATATCTGTTGCGGACGCGAAAAACTATTGATTAACTCACCACTATAAGTTGCCCATATATGCACATCACCATCAAGCCCAGTCGATAATACCTGTTGTTCAAAATTCGAAAGCTCAACATGATTAACGGCTGCACTGTGTTGTTTAAACAATGACATCGTCATACTGCTTCTTTGGATCACAGTAATTGAGCCATCATTCATACCCACTAAAATAGTGCTGCCTGTTTGGCTCAGAAAAAGGCTAGAAATGCTGGCATCAGGATTAAACCCCTGAGCGGGCCATCGTATATCTAATTTGCCCGTTTCAAGGTTGAAAATAGAAATTTTATGTTTGCCTGCCGTTGCAAGGTATTGTTTGTTGCCTGACAATGCCAATAGATAATTGGTTTCATCAAAATCATCGTCAGACCATTGATGTAACAATTGGCTTGTCGTTACATCCCACACCGATAATATTCGGCTTCTGCCTAATGTGATCGCCATACTGGCATCGTTAGACAATACGCCGTCAATAAGTGTCTCATGAACCAGTGGCTCAATATTATCAGGTTTTTTTATATTCACTGCTTGATTACAGCCAGAGATAGCCATTATCGACACCGTGATGGCAATAACAAAGCGAACATCGAATAGAAATCTTAATCTGACATTAGCTAACAATTTAATTCCTTTATAAAAAAGATACTTTTAACATAATAGCATAGCCTCATATAGCTGGTTGTATTCACTGCTCAGTACGTTAATAGCTCAACTTATTAGTGATAATAATTAGCTTAATTTACTGGCAAAAGTGACATCACTTTTTGATATAGCAAAGTCTGCGTTTAAATTATGCACCTATTAAGAAAAACCGATTTCTGGCACAATAGTCGTATTAAAAGTTGTCGTAAATAAGGAACTCACATGACGCAAATAACCCTAACAACTCCAGATGATTGGCATCTTCACTTCCGTGACGGAGATATGTTAAATGAGACAGTTCCTGCTACGGCACGGTTGTTCAAACGCGCCATTGCTATGCCTAATTTAGTTCCGCCAGTGACGACCGCTGCTTTAGCTGTTGCCTATCGGGATCGAATTTTAGCTGCGCGCCCACAAGGCAGCGACTTTGAACCGCTAATGACCTTGTTTTTAACCAATAATACCAGCGCCCAAGATATTATCGATGCCAAAGCGGTAGGTGTTGTTGCAGGTAAATTATACCCAGCAGGTGCGACAACCAACTCAGATGCGGCCGTTAAAGCTTTGGATGAGTTGTTTCCAATATTTGAGGTTATGGCACAACAAGGTATGTTGTTATTGGTTCATGGCGAAGTAACCGAATCACATATTGATATTTTTGATCGCGAAAAGATATTTATCGATCGCTATTTATCGCGCATTGTTGAAGCCATTCCTAGCCTTAAAGTGGTGTTTGAACACATCACGACTAAAGAGGCGGCAGAATTTGTTGCGGATGCTTCAGCTAATGTTGCAGCAACCATTACCCCCCAGCATTTATTGTTAAACCGTAATGACTTATTAGTGGGCGGTGTGCGTCCGCATAACTTTTGCTTACCAGTATTAAAACGTAATATTCACCAGCATGCGTTGCAAGCTGCTGTGGCGACAGGCTCAAGCAAATTCTTTTTGGGCACCGACTCTGCTCCTCATGAAAAACATCGTAAAGAGTCTGCGTGCGGCTGTGCGGGGTGTTACAGTGCTTGGAGCGCGTTGGAGCTGTATGCACAAGTGTTTGATAATTTAGGTGTTATAGATAAACTTGAAGGCTTTGCCAGTTTCTATGGCGCTGATTTTTATGGTTTACCACGCAATAGCGGTACCGTAACGTTAGTGAAACAACCATGGACCGTGCCAGAAGAAATCATTTTGCCTAATGGAAATCCTATTGTGCCATTCTTTGCTGGTCAGACTGTGAATTGGAAAGTGAAGTAGCGTTTATTCATTAGGATATTATATTATTATTAAATAATACCAAAACCAGCATGTTGCTGGTTTTTGGTGTTTAAAATTCTCAATACTTAGCCGTTTACAAAGATAGTTTTCTTAAAGCATTATAATGAGGACTTTGTTTATTTTTTATTAATTCGCTATTCGCTATTCGCTATTCGCTATTCGCTATTTAGTTTTTGTTTGGTTTGAGCTTCTACTTTTATTTGTGCCTCTAATAGGGCTTCAAATTCATCTTGGGGCAAAGGTTTGCTAAATAAGTAACCTTGGCCATAATCACATTTCAGTGCATTAAGCAGATGATACTGCTCTTCTGTTTCAACGCCTTCTGCAACCACGATTAAATTCAGCCCATGCCCCATGGCAATTGCGGCGCCAACCAACTCTAAATCTCCAGGGTCAACAGTAATATCATTGATAAAGCTTTTATCGACTTTTAGGGTGTTGAAAGGGTAACTGCGTAGATAGCTGAGCGATGAATAACCGGTACCAAAATCATCCATAGAAATACTCACCCCAATATCATTAATCGCTTGTAAATTATGAGTGATAATTTGGTCACCGTTAAGCAACACGCCTTCGGTAATTTCTAATTCTACAGTGCTAGGATGAATATCGTATTGGGTTAACGATACTTTTAGCATATCGACAAAATTGCTTTCTCTAAATTGTTTCGGTGACACATTAACCGCAATTTTAAATTGACGATTAAAGTATGTTTGCCACTGAGATGCTGCCGTCAAAGCAGTTTGGATAACGTATTGGCCAATGGCTATAATTAATCCTGTTTGCTCCGCAATAGGAATAAATTCATCAGGAGTGACTTGGCCAAGTAACTCATTATTCCAGCGTAACAACGCTTCAGCGCCAATGATTTTACGGCTTCGAATATCAACAAACGGTTGAAAGAAGACTGATAGTTCATGGTTTTTTAACGCACTGCGTAATTGCTCTTCCACCTTAAGCCTACGATGCATGTCGAGATTCATTTGGTGAGTATAAAATGTGTAAGTATTGCGCCCCTGATCTTTAGAATGATACATCGCAGAATCAGCTTGTCTGAGTAGTTCTTTTGGGGTCAAACTGTCATCCGGGTACATTGCAATGCCAATACTAATTGTTGACACCAGCTCACGGCTTTCAAGCTTAAATGGCATGTAAAATTGCTTAAGCAATTTATTAGCTATCGTCTCTACTTCAGCGGGTTCGTTGATATTGTTCAGGATAATGATAAATTCATCACCTCCCAGTCTACCGACAATATCACTCTCTCTAATGGTATTCTTTAATCGAGTCGCTGCCTGTTTTAGTAGTTCATCACCGACAGAGTGACCTAAGGTATCGTTAACCTTTTTAAAGTCGTCTAAATCTAA
The DNA here is from genome assembly GCF_006385555.1 of Shewanella polaris. Classification (NCBI taxonomy): domain Bacteria; kingdom Pseudomonadati; phylum Pseudomonadota; class Gammaproteobacteria; order Alteromonadales; family Shewanellaceae; genus Shewanella; species Shewanella polaris. The sequence goes on from NZ_CP041036.1 coordinate 672,139, forward strand.
AAACAAGACTGCTACTTGGGTTCCTGCTCGATGTGCTTCTTTAAGTATTTGAGCTAATCGATCGAGTGACAACAATCTATTCGGTAGCCCCGTCAAGCTGTCGTAATGGGCTTGATAAAGGATTTTTTCTTCTTGTTGTTTGTAGAGGTTCACATCTTGTTTTAATGCCAAATAATGTTTAGTGACGCCGACATTGTCAAAAATAGGTACGATATGAGCATGTTCCCAAAAAATCTCGCCGTTTTTCCTTTTATTCTGTAATTCACCTTGCCATGCCTTTCCTGCTGTGATGGTTTCCCATAATTCAGTATATAAAGATATAGGGGTTAAACCTGACTTCAACATATTGGTAGATTGGCCAATAACTTCTTCTGCTTGATAACCTGAATTTTTCTCAAAGGCACTATTAACGTATTCTATTTTACCGTCGATATCGGTCAAAACCATCGAAATAGGGCTTTGTTCTATTGCTTGTGACAAGGTTAATGCGCGATCTTCGGCCGTTTTTTGTGCGCTTAAATCGATATCGATGCAGTACATTTCTGCTTCGTTATTGATATTTTTGAATAATGTGTGAGACGAATAAACGGGTACATTGCTGCCATCTGCACGTTTAAGTAGCAGCTCTTCCGCGGGGATCGGTACGCCATTATTAATCCATGCATTTACGTTATTTATCACGTGTTGTCTATATGGCGGTGGAATTATAAGGTCTTCTAGTTTTCTTCCTAGCGCTTGCTCTCTGGTATAACCATAAAGTTTTTCGCTGGCTTCATTCCAAAAGATTACGTTACGGTTTCTATCATATCCTTGAACTGAAATAGCGGGGATTTGTTCGAATATTTGTCTGAATTTTGATTCACTGCGTAATAGTTTTTGTTCAGCATTAATGCGCTCAGAAATATCTTTGATAAAGCAGAAAAACATACCATCAGCACCATCCCAAAAGCTGATATTCACTTCAACATCAAATAAGTGTCCCAGTTTATTTTTGTACCGAGAAGTAAAGTTAATGGCTTTTTTGTGTGGTGCAGCAGTGATATATGAGCTCGGGAATTGATATCTGTCATTGGTTTCAAATTGATTAATCGGCTTATTAATTAGCTCATCGAGAGTGAACCCTGTCATATTTGCGAAGCTCTGATTTGATTCTATTATCTTGCCATCTACAGACACAATGACAAAGCCATCTTGAGCGGTACTGATAATGTTATGGTAAGTTGTTTCACTGCGACGTAATTGTGCTTCTATGTTTTTTTGATCGGCCAGATCTCTACTGACACCCACAATACCTTGGATTTCTCCTGACGAATTCATAAAAGGTGTTTTTTGGGTGCTAAAAATATGTGAGATACCATCAGGTGTTGTAATCCATTCTTCGTTCATCCATGGCTGGTTTTCTTGTAATACAAATCGATCGGCTTTGATAAAGAGGTCAGCCTGTTGACGATCAAATAAGTCATAGTCCGTTTGATACTTAATCTGTTCTGGTTTGAGCTTTAGTGCTTCAGAGAATGCTTTGTTACACCCTAAATAAACCCCGTCGGTCGATTTGTAAAAAATGATATCGGGAATACCATCAATAATGCTTTGTAACAGGTTTTTTTCGGTTTCGAGAAGATTTTTATGATGTTGTAATTCTTGAGCTAATTGTTGTCTTTGTTGATGTTGTTTAAGCAGTAATCCAAGGAGCATGGTGCCGCAAGTATAGACAGTGAGTAAGGTCGGGATTATGTTGAGGATGATGTCATATTTATCTGGCACTGGCATGAGTAATAAACAACATATAACCGCTATTTGTACGACAAACCCCATGGCCAGTAAATTTTGCCAATTGAGTTGTTTGTTTGAGCTTTGCACCCAGTATCGCCAGCCTAAACCAATGGCTGAACTGATAAAAATGACTAAGGTACCAACGTATAATCCCACTCCGCCTTGATAAATACGGAAACAAGCCGCTAAAATCGCGGCGATCAATGTAGGAATAAAACCAAAAAACAGACCGCTTAAACTGAGTAATATCCAGCGAGTATCGAAATAAATCCCAGGACGAAGCTCCCAAGGATAATTCATCACGCTAATCGCAATCACCCCAATAAAAAGCCCACTCAAGATATTTCTATATTGCTTAGGTGCTATTTTTTGTAATGTAATGGCGTCGTAAATGACCACCAGTGCCAGTAATAATACGGCGTTGCTCATTAAACTGAAAAAACTATCCATTTCTTCTCCGAATAAAAAGAGTGTAGCCAGCTTTTATAGCCTGCATTCACTGTAGCTCATGTCATACCAAAATAAAAAATAAATCTTTTTTATCATCATGTTAATTCGCTTTTTCCTGTGAAACCAAATGCTAGTGATATTTGGAACCTGAGCAAAATTTTTCATGAGCTGCATGATAAAGTTTAGTCGGTAAACGGTGTTTTTGTTTTACTTAATCTTCATATGTTGATGTGTTCTGCGATATAACGCATTTTATTTTTATCTGTAGTCTCTGTGGGCGGCATCTTACTTTTTATGCTAATCATTTTGCCAAATAGTACCGATGTTTTATCTATTGAACCCGAAATACACAAACAGACTTATGGTCGGTGATTAATGGGGCTCTCTAACGAGATGCTAGAGAGTGTACAACCGTTTATTCAAGACGATAGTTTCTTGATGGATCACGCCAAAAGTGGTCAACGTAAAATACTTTAAATAATCACCTGCCGAGCAGAGTAACACCCGCTAACTTGTGGCGTAGTTATCTTTTATTCTGGCTTGGGCTTAGTCATATCATTTACGAAATATTGTCATCGATATTACGGGGGCCATTGCCGGAGTTTATTATCAATATGATGGATATAATATTGATAATTTTACGAGCCAACGTTAACTGGTAAGTTGAATTTAGGACTAATTACTGACGGAGTATTAGCTTTGTGTCAGGTTGGTAAACATTCTAAGTGAATAGAAAGGTAGCCTTGGCTACCTTTCTATAATTGCTTCTCCAGTGAGATAATTATGTATTATCCGCAGTAGAGGTTATTTATTATCTGAACGTATCACTAACTCAACCCGGCGATTTTGCTTTTGGCCCGCTTCATCAAGATTATTGGCAATAGGTGAGTACTCACCAACCCCTTTGGCTTCAACTTGTTGTGCAGAAATAGAGAACTGTTTAATCAAACGGGTTTTAATTGCCGTTGCGCGTTTTTCTGACAAGGTTTGGTTATAAGCTTGCGAGCCTTGATCGTCTGAGTGTCCTACAACATAAAAAAGCTGCTTCGGGTGCGTTTGAAGGTATTGAGCGACGACTTCTACAATCGGATAAGCTTCTGGCAGTAATTCATCGCTATCATATTTAAACAATAAACCGTCTAGCGCTACATGGCCTGTTTTGGCTATCTCATCGGTTAAGCCCTGCAAATCAATACCCACACGATTATTGTTTAACGTGGTTTCTTCAATGATTCGGATTTCTGCTGACAATCGTCTATCATAGCCAATAACATACACCATGACATAAACATCACCCTCCGGTCTTTCTAACTTGTACAGACGATAAAACTGACTGTCGTCCATACCGTTGGATATTAGTAATTTTAAGGCACCATACATTTCCGTTTTTTTGCCACATTGTTTACCTGTACAAGCATAAACTTCATTAAAACCAAGTTTAGTTAACGCGTTTTGGTAGTTAGCACTTATCTCGTATTCAGAATAAGTGCGAGGTAACACGTAGCCAATATCGGTGATTTTACCGTCTAGCATCTTAGTCTCAAATTTCTTGCCGTTTTTACCTATTAATACGGCAATTTGTCCAAAACTATGGCTGGTATATTCATTAATATAAGCACCAGGTATACGAGTTAACATTGGATGGTCGGCAGAGTTTTTTTCATCTTTGTTACTATTGTCATTTACTGCTATTTCACTCACTTCTTGTGATAAATAGTTCTGGTTAGTAGTCACCAAATCTAATGGTTCATCGATGACTTCTATAATATCGATCTCTAAATTAGTGTAACGAGCCCAACTAGCCGCATATATCGATACGTAAACTTGTTTTTTAGGTGAGGTGATTTTTGCTGTTAACACTGATGGAGATGTTCGCGAATTTGTTTCTAGCGGTTTAATCAATTGCTGTAACTTATCTTCATTACCACAACTTGCTTGTTCACATTCAAAAATGATCTCGGCATTGAGCGCGTTAAGCTGGTTTTTATAGTTATTGATTAAATGTGCCGGGGTATAAGACGGAGGTAACTCATAGTTGGTTCTAGTCAGTTTGCCTTTCACTTCTTTTGACTGAATATTTTTATCGTCAATTGAGGTGATCAATTGCACCGGCGTGAAGTGCCTTAATTCATTCTTTGTCTTTTTTACCTCTTTAGGCTCAGAAAACAACGCTTGTGATGTTGCTGAATAAGCATTCATTGTTGGCATAATCGCCATAATGATTGTTAATGACATTAGCGCGGGTTTTAACATATCAACTCCCTGTTGTGTGGTATCCAATATTTTGTGAAATAACATTAAGTGGTCATAAGATATTCAAACATCAATAAGGTGTAAATGAATTCGTAATATGATGGTTGTTTTATTATCACTTTTGATGTTTTTGTTATCCCGGATACATCCCTATGAATGTTTTCAATAGTGAATAATATTTTATTAGGAAAAAGGTTACGGGTTTATTAGTGAACATTCTGTGGATGGTGATAACATTTGAGTACATTAATAAGGATATTGCTCACTAGTAAGTATATGGCAAAAAAAATAGCGTTAGATGATAGATCTTGGTTTTATAACCTTTACATTAAAGGGATGCGTAACTTTAATGTACAGAGTGATGTAAGTTTATATGTGGCTAACATAGGTTACCCTCTATCGTTAGGTGTTTCGCTATTATTGCTTATGTTGATGGTCGGTTTGGCTGTGCTACCTCTTAGTTTTCCTAATACTGAGCTTGCTCGTGCATTAGTATTAATCAACATAGGATTATTGCCTGTCTACTTAATAGGGCGGTATTGGCTGGTTAGACGACGTTACGGTATTACCGGGACATTACGTTGCTATGTTAGCCAGCAGCGTATTACCATTCCTGCGAATGCAATAATTAATAAGCCTGTGGGGCAGTTGGAGTTACAACGCGATGACATTGAGCGCATCACGGTAAAATATAAATCACAAATGCATCGTTTACATGTGCGCAATCATATTACCGCGTGTGATATTAAGCTAAAAAGCGGTGAAGTTATTACCCTTAATGCGATGTATTTCCCGCTTAAACACATTGTTTACATGCTGTGTTTTTTCGACTACCCATTAACAACGCTGCACGGCAATTGGTCATGGGCTTTTTTGCCTAATATTATAGCCGTAACATTCCCTGTTTTAGTCAATGTCGTTGTCACAGGCATGCTAGTGAAACACTATTTTTTGTAGTGTATATTCAATTGATTATATACATGATTGATTGTGAGTTTTTAAGCGTTAGTAAAGCCAAAGCGTAAATTAAAAGGATGTTTTTATGTACAAATTAATCGCTATTATTTTATTGCTATTTATCTCGACAGCGTCAATGGGAGCGACTGAAGATGAGCAAGCTCAGTGGATGGAAGCCGCAAAGAAAATTAACTTATCTGAACCGCATTCCTTGTGTAAAAAATCAGTTAATGTCGTAATCAATCAAGATGTAAAGTTATTCAGAAAAATATTTGCTGAGATACCAGCAACAGATGAACAAGTAAAAATGCATTTAGCCGACTTACATGATAAATATTATAACAAGTCATATTTGGGTATCGATAATTACCGAATTGATGAAGGACGCGAGTTTGCGTTTAAAGATGCTAAAAACGCTAACAATAATTTAGTTCGTCAATCTGCGCAGATGCGTGGACATGATCTTGAGGTATGGGTGGGATATCGTTTTGATACTGTTTCACCGAAAACCAACAAACCTCGTCAAGCGAGTGGATACTGTAAACTAGCCTATTTAGAAAACCAGTGGAAGGTTGTTACGTTATTGTAGGCCATTATATGGTACCTGCTTATCCTTTTTGTTCATTATCGGCATGTTAATGACGTAATAGAATTATATGGTTAAAAATAGTCGATAGCGAGGCTCTTGATGCATTTAGTTGGCACTGACAATAATCTTAAAAAGTGTAAATTCGATTAAGGAACAGGATGTTTAATAAGTTAACAGGGACGTTATTGAATACCGCGTCATCATTTTCAATCGTGTCAGCCGTTGAAAAAATAAAGTGGATTTTTATATGCTTTAATCTGGTTTATGTGGTGTTGGCGGTAAGTGTCTTTTCTTTTTCGGCTGAAACTGTCGGGCGTTTAATGCTCAGTATATTGTCGATGTTGGTAGCGTTTAGTTATCAATGTCGATGGTGTTTTGATGGCTCACGCAAGGTGCTAACACGGTTCCATGGTTTCAAGTTAGGGAGGAAATCCATTTATTCCCTTCAACAACAAGATGTTGATTACTCAATAATAAAAAATATTGAGTTAAAAGAAGTGCATAATACTTATAAAGTGATTTTGCATGTTAAAGAGAATCAACAAGCTCAATTTCCTGAACCGATATCGATATCCTTAAAAGTGAAGCAACATAAGTTGTCCGTATTGGTGCAACAATGTCGAAAAGAGTTAATGTCGCAGGGGATTAATGTTGTAGGTCAATTTGATAGCGTTAGCCGTAAAGATTGGCCAACCTTTAGTTCAGTTCCGCTAGACCAAGATACCGTAAAAGCCTTTATTGGGATTAAGCCATTTAACGACCCGATAAAATTACAATACCCCGTCACACTGTTTATGCTGCCTTTACCTCGGCAATACTTTCATCAAGTCTGGGCTTCAAGTTATATCAGTTTTATGGCTGCTCTGTTTATCCTTTATTCTAGCCAAAATATCGTAGCGGCCACCGTGGTTGCACTATTTGGGGTAGCTGTGTCTGCTGTAAGGCGAAAGCTCATTTGCGATAAGCATTATACACAGGGGATATCGACTCCTAATGAGATTGTTATCAGCGAGAATTCACTTGTTATTCCAAGAGTGTATTTTGAGGACAGGCAAGTTAGACAGATAGAAAAGTCTGCGATTAAATCAATTAATATTGAGTGGAATTGGTATAAAGCTGGCGATGGTGACAGTACCCGGAGGCAATACAGGCGACCTTTTGTATTTAGAGTAAACATTGATGTGAGTAACGGTGAAAGCATTACGTTAGCCGGGCAAACATTTGATAGTAATAAATTTGTTATTGCACTGTCTCAACTCGGCTACAGTGCAACGTTGACGCAAATCCCAAAAATAGCAGCGGTATGGCGTTTTTACATACTCATACCGATGGCTATAGCGCTACTAGGTATGACAGGCTTTGGCTTGTACTCGCTGTATATTCGTTATTTGGTTTAAAAATTAACATGGCCCCCAAGATTATCGGCTATGGTAAAATTAATATGGTCATATATGGCTTGATTGTTTTCAAGTGCTCAACTAACAGGATGTTATCGATGAATATTTTTAAAAAAGCCAGCTTGCTGGTGGCCATGACTACAGCCATTACTACAATGAGTTTTGCGGCATTGGCCAGCAATCAAGACGCTATTGATGCATTTGAAGCTAAAACGAAACCCATAGCACAAGATGCAAAAGTGCTATCCGATAAGCAGCTAGTCTTGATGCAAGAGTTCAATCAACTCATGGAGTCGGGCGGTGCAGCGACGATATTTACTAGCGGCAAGGTGCAAGAATTACAAACTCTTGGTGAGCAGACGTTGGTGCAAGCTAAGCTGTTTGTAAAAGAGTATGAGCAGTTTTTAGCGCAATTACCTGAAACATCTACCTGTTATACACCTGAAAATGTCACTGAATATAATCGCCTTATTAATGAGGTCGAAACTAAGAATCAATCTTTATCTGAGTTAAATAACACGGTCGCGCCGGGTGATGAAATGGCTGCCACGATGGCAGTATTAAACTTACAAATGCATGCAGGACAGGTGAGTAGTTTGGTGCAAATGTTCCAACTGGTGAAGATTTGCTATATAACCGAAGCCATGGGTTACACCAAGCAAGATGTTGAGCGTATGCAAGCTGAAGAGGATGACGAGCAGTAAAGCTAGGCGTGTAGATTTATTTTCTAATGTTGGTATTGGGATTGTTTTAGCATTTGCTCACTTACCGACTTTATCATTATTGCGGTTGGCAATTTTAAAGATAAACAAGGCAATATGATTAAAGCAGGATAGTATTTCCTGCTAATTGAATAAACCCCCAAAGCCAACGCTATGGGGGTTTTATTTATATCAGTAGCGGACTTTATTGACCGAAAATCAATGGTTCGACTTGGTCATAAAGGTGTTGGTACAAGGTTTGGGTAAACCCTGTGTTGTTATCAAACGTTACCGATACATTATTTGCTGTAGATGTTTGCATTGTTTTATTGAGTTCAACTTCAATCAGTTGTTGGTTATCAAGTACAAAGTAGTCTGAAGACACATATTGTTGTGCAGAGCCTTCGACGATTTCAGCCACTTCAATTAATAACTGATCACTCGGACTATTGCTTTTAGTTATTTGAAAACGTTGTTCAATACTGCCATCATCGTCAAGCAGTGCAATAGTTTGATTTTCTTCATCTATGCTAATATTGTCTGGGAAATAAAAATCAAATAAGATTTCCGCAATCATAGTAGTAGAGAGCGTTTCTTCAGTCACAAAGCTTGATAGCTCATAAGTTTTATAGTCATCAACATCACGACACATAACGTCGGCTGTTTGAGTTATGTTTATTCGATATAAAGTGTCAGGCCAAGTTAATGTGTCTAACTTTAAAATTTCTGGGGACATATTTAAAACCGATTGCCAATATTCACTGTTATTTGCGCCAGTAATTTTATCTATATCGATGGTAATAGGCACATACGTTCCAGTATATACGGTATTGAAAGTGTTACCTGTAATGGTAGGTTCAATTACTGGTCCATTGTCTTCGGTATACCAGCGCTTATCAGTTTTGTTCCAGCATTCAGTTTGAGTATCATCTTCCTCGTCCTCTCTAAACGTAACCTCAAAAGCAAACTCCAGATTAGGTTGCTTAAATAGCCAGTTAAGAGCTTTTGTATTATCAGCATTGTGCAATGAAAAAGCATTCAGATCAGAAGATAAGGTAAGTGATAAAGTATTTGCAAAGCCGTTTTCATTAATGATGTTACCAAGCACAATATCCCAATCATTTTGTGACAAAATACGTGAATCAATAGGTAACTCTGTAAATCCTAAAGCTATAGCGGCGTCACTAAACAGTATGTTGGCTGCTAAAGTAAACACGTCAGTTGAGAAAAATTCTTCTGCAGAAAGGCCACTTTCACTTAATATTTTCCAAAGCTCAGCATAAATAGCATTAATGATTATTTCAGCAGCAATTAAGTTTGGTATTTGGGTCGCGATCACTTGTTGTAAATACGCAATAGCATATTCAAGACGGATAAAACTTGCTTTAGCAGATGCGTCAGCAGACACAGCATATAAGGTTGTTGCGTCTAATTGATATAAGTTTGCCAGTAAATCATCTAATTGAGTAGATAACTGACTAATATCACTGTCAGACAGATTTTGGCTCTTCATCTCTAAAACACGAGACAGTTTAATATGGGTCAGGTTATTAATCGCGCCATTGTACTGTGGGCTAGCGATTAATGTGCCTTTTCCTTCGTCACTAACGATAGATTTTGGTGCAGCTCTGTTAGTCGGGTTTTTAATCTTAAGTGCCAAAGAACGTGCTTGAATTGATTGAGTTGCTGTAGCCGCTTCCCAATTAGCCACTAAATAATAATCTGGCGTTTCGACTTCGCTTTTCCAGTCTATTTGGTAGTTACCGTCAACATCTGTAATAGTAAAAGGTTCATCACTATCACAGACCAAATTTTGATTTAAATCAGCGCAAACTGTTGCACCAGATAATGCACCTTGATATACCGCGAGACCCGTTACTTGGTGATTGTATTCTGATACGGGAGTTGTTGGTGTGCCTGAGTCTGGCTGAGTCGTTGGTGTGCCTGAGTCTGGCTGAGTTATTTCGGTACTAGAATCGTCGTCAGATGAACCGCAACCGACTAAGAGTGCGCCAGAGATTAATATAGCTAATATGCTTTTATGGTGCATTAATGTGTCCTTACATTATGAGAGTGAAATGTTTTCACCAGTTATAGAAAATTCTTACGAGCAAATGTTAATTAACTTAGCTATATATCGTTTAAGGAATATATAGGTAGGTTTTCGTTTGGTTTTAATTGGATTATTAGGTGTTAACAAGTTAACCAGCAGCGAAAGCAAATAATTGGCCACGGTTTTTAATCTTGGTTTTCTTATATATATTCTGAACGTGCATCTTGACGGTATTAACAGAAATATTAAGTTCTTTGGCGATTTCTTCGTTGGTTAATCCATGCAGTATGAGCGACAAGACTTGTTGCTCTTTTTTGGTCGTGACAGCAAGGATTTTGGCTCGATTACCTGATGATGGAACACGCTTTCTTTGGAGGATATATTTAGATATTGCTTTGGGATTAAAGCTAATGTCTCCGTCTTGTACTTTTTTGATGCTTTGTATTTGATGGGCGATAGAGTCAGCGACACTGATGGCACCATGAAATCCTGATGAAATAAGGATAACTTCTAGTTCTATATTCAAAGCAGGACAAAATGCAATGTGCAAGTCACTTTTAAATAATTCAGCAGATAAGTAACCAATTTCTTGTAATGGATTATCAAGATAATGAATCATAATGACGGTGCCATTTTCGGAATTTGATACGGCTGATAATTCTGAAAGCGCACAGTGATCACTGATTGGGATTAAGTTGAATTCAATCAAATTAGCGAGATTTTGAAATTGTCCATGAAGGTGAACAGGAAAATCTACGATTAACAGGTTATTGCTGAACATGTCACAATCCTTGTTTGAAAAAACAGCGTCCGGTTGCTGTTGTTTTATACTTTTACGGTGTTTTTCTGTGCTATTTATTGAAAATACGTAACAACATTAGCATGTATCATATCAATATAAAATGTATTGTGTGTAAATGTTGAGCATTTTTTTATTGAGCGGGATTCAGTGTAAGTTAATGTTTTATATTAACTTGTAATAAACCTATTGTTTGAATAATACTCAGCGAAGTATCCTACAACATAAAAATACTATTGCATACGGTAAAATAATTATTTTTAACATTTATGCTTATTCTAAGTTGTACCTCTATTACGCTGTTTGGGGCTAGCGTTTAGGTTTCCTTGAGTGATTTGGCTTACCTTTATTTGCCGCAGGTTTTTTAGGTTTGGCACCTCTGCCTTGCATAAAGTGTTCTGGGCCTTCAATTTTATCTCGTAAGCTTTGAGTCGGCTTTTTCTTGGCTTTTTTAGGTGCGTTTTTAACCTCTGAAGATGAATGCTCAATTAACTTCATTAGCGTGCTGAGCTCTTGTTCATCTAAGTCGCGCCACTCTCCTACAGGCAGTCCTTTAAGCGACACATTCATAATTGACTGACGTTCTAGCTTGGTCACTTCAAAGTTGAAATGTTCACACATACGACGAATTTGACGATTAAGTCCTTGCACTAAAATAATTTTAAATACGAACGTTGAAACTTGTTCAACTTTACATTTTTTAGTAATGACGCCCAACATCGGTACACCAGCTCGCATACCTTGTAAAAATGCTTCTGTGATCGGCTTATTAACCGTGACCACATACTCTTTGTCGTGATTATTGCCCGCGCGGAGAATTTTATTCACTAAGTCACCATTGCTGGTGAGAAAGATTAACCCTTGTGAATCTTTGTCTAAACGACCGATAGGAAATACTCGTTCGCTGTGATTTACAAAGTCGACAATATTATCGCGTTCAGTACCTTCGGTGGTACTGACGATACCGACGGGTTTATTGAGTGCAATAAAGACTAAATCAGCTGCATCGCGGGGTTCAATGTCTTGGCCATTTACTTTGACTTTGTCTCCAAACTCTACACTGTCACCAATTTTGGCGCGTTTACCATTAATAAAGACATTACCTTGTTCAATGTAGCGATCTGCTTCACGGCGTGAGCAAACACCACTCTCACTAATATATTTATTTAAACGGGTTGCAGATTCACTCATGGTGGTTCCTTTATCAATATAAACGCACTGCAAAGGCAGGCAGGATCGGCGCAGATAATATCATAAAATAGCAGGACAAAGAGCTGTTTGATAACCGTTTATTATCACTTGTTGAGGTTGTCGGTTAGTGTCACAAATCAAAGCCCAGTTGAGTAGTGGTATGGTTGTGTTGTGGTAACAGATTTATGTCTGCTAGTGTCGATTCACTGTGTGCCAACTGTTGTTGCAGTAAACGGTATAAATCGACGGCTAATTGTGGCGCTTCATGATTGTCTGGCGTATGGATAAATAAATAAGGTTGCTTGTTTTGTGCAATCCACAAAGGTAATTGTTTAAGCCAATTTTGAAAAAAATGCACGTTGGCCTCGGCGTGTGGATGACCAATAAAACGCACCACCGGATTGTGGGCCGTAGCAATAGGATGCACTGGCACTTTGGGCTTTTTCTGATGGGCATCAATTACCGCCGGCGAGGTTGGCGGGGCCGCAAAAACGGGTCTGGTATCCATGATGATCCGATTACAGTTATGGTCGATAAGCAAACGATTTAATGCTTGTTCTGCTTCACCTTTGGCAAAAAAGGCACTGTTACGTACTTCTACACCATAGGTTAGTCCCTGTGGCACTTGAGTTAAAAACTGTGCCAGTTGCGGCAAAGATTGTGGTCCAAAACTGGCTGGCAGTTGAATTTTCCACACCCCAGTTCGATTGATAAGAGGTTCCATTACCTTAAAAAATTGTTGTAAAGCTGGACCTGCATGTTGTAACTGTAATTCGTGGGTGATGTGTTTAGGCAGTTTGAAGGTAAATTTAAAGTCGTCATGGGTTGCCGCATACCAATTTTGAACATTTTGTAATGACGGTGTGGCATAAAAAGTGGTGTTACCTTCAACAGTATTAAATATTTCGGCATAGCGCGCGAGCCGATGCGCTTGGCTATTGCCGTATATTGTTTGTTGCCATTGGTTTTGTGACCACATGGCTAAACCTAATCGTAATGCTGGATAGGTTGTGGCTATTGAAGTGCTGTTATCCAAAATAGTCCTTAAGCTTATAAATGCGTTTCATGTAAAAATATCGATATTGTCGTAATAATGATTTAAATGACCTAAAAACCAATATTTAGTTATTTTGTCTATATCTAATCGCTTTACCCATCTGATAAAATTATCACAATTAGGTATGCGATGTGTTGAACATACCAACCAAAAGTAAAATGGTGCGTTATTGTGATTTTATGCGTTACATGGAGAGTTTGTGTCTAGTCCACATACAGACAGTCAGTTTGATAATTATCGACCTAATACATCTTCCGCCAAACCCGTTCCGGTTCGTCGCAGTAAAGCAGGCTGGTTATTCATCGTATTATTGTTAGCAACGGCTTATCTTGTCGCGTTCGAGGTGCGGACGTCGTATTACCAATCTTATTTTTTGCATCAATACGCCAGTAAATTAACCTATACATTACGTGATTATCGCAGTAATTCGGTTATTTACCCTACATATGGCCCCTTTGATGATCGTCATGGTTATAGCCAATTACCGCAAAAAATAGCCCGTTTAATAGAACGAAATTATCAGATCTCTCAGCAAGTGGCCTTTTCGCCGATGTTGACGGACTATACCAAGGTAGGTTTTTTCCCGCCGTACCACGAAAAAGCACAATCAGGTTTAGCGATAAAAGATTGCCGTGACATGACGGTGTTTGATTACGCCTATCCTAAACGTGTTTATCAAGACCAAGATAAAATCCCCGACCAAATTGTTAACACCTTATTGTTTATTGAAAACCGCGAAATGCTCAGTCCAGAAGCTAAATATAACCCTGTGGTTGACTGGCCGCGTTTTGTGCTGGCAGCTACAAGCCAGGTAGCAGGGCTCTTTGGTGCTGAGATGTCTAAAGCGGGTGGCAGTACCTTAGCCACTCAAATTGAAAAATTTAGACATTCTAATCATGGGTTAACCTTAAGCATTAAAGATAAGCTCTTACAAATTGGTTCGGCAATTGTGCGAGTGTATCAACAAGGTGAAAATACTGTTGGCGCTCGTCAACGTATCGTTCAGGATTACCTCAACACAGTACCATTATCATCAGCGCCAGGGTTTGGTGAAGTACATGGTATTGGTGATGGTTTATGGGCTTGGTTTAAAACCGATTTTAATCAAGCTAATCAACTTTTATTAAGTCGTCATACTCAACAAAATGCTGCCGAGCGTGGCAAGGTATTTCGTCAAATCGTGGCATTAATGATTGCTCAGCGTCGCCCATCGTATTATCTACGCCAAGGGCATGATGATTTAGAATCCTTAGTGGACAGCTATTTACGTTTATTGGGCAGTGATGGCCTAATTGAAACCAAATTGATGGTGTCTGCACTTGAACAAAAACTGCATTTTGACTCCAGTAAGTTAGCCTCTACTAACCTCGCTAAAAATAAAGGGGTTAACGCGGTAAGAATACGCACAGCAGGTATGCTGGGGTTAAGTTTGTATGATTTAGATCGTTATGATCTAGCGGTTAACAGCACGTTTCATGGTGAGTTACAGCAACAAGTGAGTGATTACTTACGTAGTTTAGCTAAAGAGTCAGCGGCTGAACGTATCGGATTGCTGGGTGAGCGTTTACTGTCACCACAGCAGTTAGACAAGGTGCTATACAGCTTTATGCTTTATGAAAGTACCGACAGTGCCAACCGAGTGCGAATTCAAACTGACAGCATTGATCAACCGTTTGATATTAACGAAGGCAGTAAATTGGAGTTGGGCTCTACGGCCAAATTGCGGGTGTTAGCCACATACTTAGACATTATTGCCGAATTACAGCAGCGTTTTTCGGCTATGACGGTGGTTGATTTACGCCAAGTTGATGTAGAGAGTAAAGACCACATTACTCGCTGGGTAGTCGATTATTTAATTACGACCCGTGATCGAAATTTAACTCGAATGTTGGATGCTGCACTATTACGAAAATATTCGGCTTCACCAGATGAACGCTTTTTTACGGGTGGCGGTTTGCATGTGTTTAACAATTTTAATAAAAAAGAAAACACTCGGGTACCAACGTTATATCAAGCTTTACAAGAGTCAATAAACTTGCCATTTGTGCGCTTAATGCAAGACATTGTTAGTTACAGCAGTAGTTATAACAGCGAAGGCAGCGTGTCGCAGTTATTACGTAATGATAAAGATCCGCGACGCGAGGAATACCTAAAAGCCTTTGCCAAACGCGAGGGGAGTTCGTTTGTAAAACGCTTTTATCGTAAGTATCGTCAGCTTGCACCCGAGCAGCGTCTCGAGGTGTTATTTGATGGTATTCAACAACAAGAACATAAGTTAACCGCCGTTTATCGTTATTTAAAACCTTATGACGGTGCCCGTGAATTAAAAGCTTTTTTAACTCAGCGTTTACCGGAAAAAACCTTCACTGATAAACAAGTTAATGCGCTGTACAACAAGTATGGCGAAGACAAGTTTAATTTGGCTGATCAAGGTTATATTGCACGAGTTCATCCACTTGAGTTGTGGGTGTTACGTTATTTAAATGACTACCCAGAAACGCATCTCAACCAAGTATTAGACGACGCGCAGCCGCAGTTGCAAGAGGTGTATCGTTGGTTATTTAGAACCCGCTATCAAAATGCGCGTGATGTGCGTATTCAGGTGATGTTAGAAGTCGAAGCCTTTTTAAGTATTCATCAGCGTTGGGTGAGAATGGGTTATCCGTTTGAATATATGGTGCCGTCGTTAGGGTCTGCGCTAGGCAGTTCTGGCGATAGGCCTGCCGCGCTGGCTGAGCTCATGGGCATTATTCAAAATGATGGTTATCGTTATCCTACGGTAAGAATCGATGGATTACAGTTTGCTAAAGACACGCCTTACGAGGTGACATTGGCTAATAATAAGCAAACCGTGACGCGAGTGATGCATCAGGAAGTGGCGCGGGCACTCAAACGGGCGTTAGCCAATGTGGTCGAAAATGGTACCGCAAGAAGGCTAAAAGGCAGCTTGTTGGATAATAATGGCCAGGCCATCATTATGGGGGGGAAAACCGGTACTGGTGACAACCGTATCGCGACTGAAATTCGTGATGGTCGTAAAGTATCCTCAACAGCCATTAACCGTACTGCGACGTTTGTATTTTACTTAGGCGATAATTATTTTGGCACATTAACGGCGTTTGTCCCGGGTGAAAAGGCCGATGATTTTAGCTTTACCTCGGCACTACCACTGCAAGTACTCAAAGGTATGATGCCGATTTTATCTCCGATGATAAACCAACAAGAGCAGTGTCAAACTGGGTTGTAACTCTTTATTTGGCGGGATAAGCACAAAGCTCATGCGATAAAGCATGGGCTTTGCCTTTGTAAAAAGGGCTATAAAAATGTAAATACATTTCAAAACAAGCCTGTGACTATTTTACTAAACGCTAAAAAGGCTCAGCATAACGACAATATGGCATATCACTGCGACACTGGTTAATATTGTGCGTAATGTCAAATAGCTGGTGGTAGTTGATAATTGCTTGGCTTTAAATTCAACATACAATAAATACAGATAACCACTGGCGAGCAGAATAAGCGCGGATAATTCAAAGGGTGTTATTAGTGCAATCCAGCTTGCAAGAGCAATAATATTACTAATAATAAGTAGCTTAGCGATATTGTCATCTAAGGTTAATATTACCGCTTTTCCCCATAGCGTACCGGCAACAAAACTTAAAATGACTGCGCTGTAGCTAACAAATCCCAACATAGTATGCTCGGGCGCTAAAAGGCTATGATTGAACGCCAACACACTGAGAATGATAAAAGGTAATAGACCCGCAAAACCCAACCATTGCCATGTTTTAATGCTTTTCATTGTGTGCCCCTTAATGCATATTAATACAGTTAATTATTACAATTGGGTATAAATAAACAAGTTTTTAAACAAGTGTCTAAACAATATAAAGCATATCAGCGAGACAGCATAGAGAAGGTCAACATGAAATGAATATTTATCTTCGTCCAATCACTGAGGCAGATTTAGCGATATTGTTTGAATTTGAGCACGACCCAATTGCCAATAAAATGGCAGACTTTCCTGCTCGTGAACGAGAAGCTTTTTACCAACATTGGCAACAAAAAATTTTTGCTGATGAGCAAGCCATGGCGCAAGGGATCTGGTTAGATAATGTCTTAGTTGGCAACGTTTTGTCATGGGTTAATGATGAGTTAGCCACAGAAGTAGAGCCAGAAGTGCGTTTAATGGGGTATTGGATTGGTCGCGAATATTGGGGGCAGGGCATAGCCACTAATGCAGTGAAAATGTTTTTACAACAATACATTTCTAGCCCTGTTTATGCCTATATCGATGAGCATAACCAAGGCTCGTTAAGAGTGGCTCAGTCTAATGGTTTTGTAGATGTTACGGCTCAATATGTATCCTTGTTTAGCAAAGATAATTTACGCATATTTAAGCGTGGTCACATTTAACGGAATTAATGATTACCGCCGCCACAATGACCGCAACAACTGCCACCATTGCCTTCTGTTTTTGCAGTAGTTTCGGCTTCCGGCGCGTTAGTTTCAGTTGCACGTGTTTCATTGGCAATAGGTGCCACATTACTGACAGATTCAGCTTGCTTGGCTGGTTTAAAAATACCGCTAATTGAAAAACTCATGGTAATACCTCTCGTGATAAAACATTGGTGACAACATTACTGCTATAAACTTTAACAACATACCTTTACAACGGGCTTTAGCGATAAGCTTGCGCAATCAACGCTATTAACATTTATATATTTTGCATGTTTAAAGTGTATTAGTCCTAGTTTTTTAGTCAAGTACTTTTCATTAAGCTATCTGAGTATTTTATCGCCGTGTGTTTTGCCTCACATTGTATTCATTGATAAACCCAATATGAAGCGTGATAAACTGATACCTCTTGTTAATGGAGTCCCTATGTCTTTTGCTGATTTATCATTACACCCCACACTTATTCGTCGTTTAGCTGAACTGAATTACCAGCAGGCGACGCCGATCCAACTACAAGCTATTCCGGTAATTTTAAGCGGCAAAGATGTCATGGCAGGGGCGCAAACGGGTACTGGTAAAACGGCCGCATTTGCTTTACCAATTCTGCATTATATATTGACTCACCAAGCTGATTTATCTGCGCAACTTACATCATTAAAGATTCATATTACTTGCTTAGTGTTAGTCCCCACTCGGGAATTAGCCCAACAAGTTCACCGTAGTATTGAGCAATATGCCGACGGCAGCCCTGTCAGTAGCGTGATGGTTTATGGTGGCGTGAGTATTGGTATGCAAATAAAACAACTTGCAGCAGGAACCGATATTCTGGTGGCAACGCCAGGACGTTTATTAGATCTATTACGTAAGCGCGCACTGTCATTATCGCAGTTAACTCATTTGGTATTTGATGAAGCCGATCGCATGTTAGACATGGGCTTTAAAGATGAAATTGTCGAGGTGCTCAAACGCTTGCCAAGTACACGGCAAACCTTATTGTTTTCGGCCACGTTAGATGACCGCATGCTCAGCTTTAGCCGACGTTTATTACGCTCGCCGCAAGTGATTGAAGTTGCTCAGCGTAATACCACTGCCAACAGTATTGTCGAGCGGGTATTTAATGTTGACGCTAACCGAAAGTGCGCCATGCTATGCCATTTAATCACCCAAGAAAGTTGGCAACAAAGCTTGATATTTAGCCGCACCAAACAAGGTGCAGATGCACTAGTAAAGCAAATGAAGCAAGCTGGTGTAGCGGCTGAAGCTTTTCATGCTGATTTATCTCAAGCAGTACGTGAACAAGTGTTAGCAGCATTTAAAGCTGGTGAGGTGACCGCGTTAGTCGCAACCGATGTGGCCGCAAGAGGCTTAGATATTAACGAGTTACATTATGTTGTTAATATGGAATTACCGTTTCAAGTTGAAGACTACGTACACCGAATTGGCCGCACGGGCAGAGCAGGTAAAGCGGGCCAAGCTATTACCTTATTAAGCATCGATGACGAGCCATTATTAACCAAACTTGAAGCTTTTTTAGACCGACGTTTACCGCAGCAATGGCTGACGGGTTTTGAGCCAGATCTTGATTTAATTGTTCCAGTTACCCGTAAAACAACTAAATCTGCATTAAAACAACAAGCTCGTAAAAAGGCATTAGCGGCATCTTCACGCGGTAAAAAACGCTAACAGGGTGTAACTCATGATGTCGTCGCCATTATAATGAGTTTTATATTGTTCTCATCACATAAGGCTGTGTGGTGATTGTCTTTTTACTGCCACATTAATGTCATCCAGTTTGAACCGAGTTGTCACATTAGACGCTTATCTTAACTGACGAATAATTATACCTATATTTGATCAGTTTTTTTCAGAGCATATCTAAGGACAACTTATGAGCAAGGCGACATTTGATCCAACTCGTTTTAACAACAGTAAAAATACCCCTTTCAATGAAGTGATGGAGAACCATCTATCACGTCGTAATTTTGTTAAGCGAGGTTTAGGCCTTAGTGCTATGACAGCGTTTGGTGGCTTCGGATTAAGTGCTTGTGGTTCTGATAATGATACCGCTGCAGAAACGCCAACAACACCAACAGCTACCACGCCAACAGCACCAACGACGAGTTCTGCTGAATTAGGTTTTGAGTCCATTGCCGGTTCTAAAATCGATGCAGTGGCGGTTCCTGCTGGTTATTCAGCTTATGTGTTAGCACCTTGGGGAACACCTTTAAATTCGAAAGCTGCGGCGTGGAAGGCGGATGGCAGTAATACTGCTATCGATCAGGAAAACTCAGTCGGTATGCATCACGATGGTATGCATTTCTTTCCGCTGAATGATTCAGCAGATGACGGCTTATTGTGTATCAACCACGAATACATAGACCAAGATGCTCTACACCCAACAGGCCCAACCTTTGATGCTGATGGTAAGCGCACTGTAATTGATGAAATTCGCAAAGAAATCAACGCCCATGGTATTTCAGTTGTGCGTATTAAATTAGTTTCTGGACTATGGCAAGTGGTCGAAAACGACAGCCATAACCGTCGTTTTACCGGTGCCACAGTAATGGATATCGCTGGCCCATTAGCATACAGCTCGTACCTTGAAACACGTTACTCGCCAGATGGCAGCCAAGCTCGCGGTACTTTAAATAACTGCGGTAATGGTTATACACCTTGGGGCACTTATTTAACATGTGAAGAAAACTGGCCAGGTTACTTTGTTAATAAAGGCACCTTAACGGAAGAGCAAACACGTATTGGTATTTCGACTTCTGACACTCGTTATGGCTGGAGTCACTTAGCCGGAAATGATGATGAACGTTTAGACGAATTTGCTCGTTTTGATGTGACGCCAACGGGCTCAAGTGCAACTAACGATTACCGTAACGAAGCCAATGGCCACGGTTATATTGTTGAAATTGATCCATATAACCCTAACTCTCGCGCCACCAAACGTACCGCATTAGGCCGCTTCCGCCATGAAGGTTGTGTGTTCGGTAAGCTTGAAGAAGGCAAACCAATTACTTTCTATTCAGGCCACGATTCACGGTTTGAATATTTGTATAAGTTTGTTTCTGACGCAGCATGGGACCCTGTCGATGCTAACAGCACAAATCGCTTAACTGTAGGCGATAAGTACATGAATGCCGGTACCTTATATGTCGCTAAATTCAGTGAAGATGGTGTAGGTGAATGGTTACCTTTAACACTAGATGGCATAACCACTGATGGCAGTACACTTGCTAGCACCTTTGATTCACAAGCCGCAATTATCTTAAATACGGCTGGCGCGGCTGACTTAGTGGGTGCTACACCAATGGATCGCCCAGAATGGGCAAGTGTCGACCCATTCACTGGCACTGTGTATCTTACATTGACCAACAACAGTAAACGTACCGACAGCACTAACCCTGCTAACCCGCGTTTAAATAACAACTTTGGTCATATTATCCGTTGGGATGAAGGTGATACAGCAACTGAATTTAGTTGGGATATCTTTATATTTGGTTCACCTGCAGATGGTGATGTTGAAACCAATTTATCTGGCTTAACTGACTTAAACCAGTTTGCTAGTCCAGACGGTTTGGCGTTCGATCAGCGTGGTATTTTGTGGGTGCAAACCGATAACGGTGCGTCTGAAGTGAAAGAAGAAACCAACGATCAAATGTTGGCGATTGTGCCATCAACTATGGTAGGTGCAGACGGTAACCAACAAGTGGTAACGGCTGAAAACCAAACTCAACTTAAGCGCTTCTTTGTTGGTCCTAACGGTTGTGAAGTGACCGGTTTTGCCATGTCGCCAGACTACACAGCTATGTTTGCCAATATTCAGCATCCTGGCAACTGGCCATACTCTGATAGAGCGGATGAAGAAACGCCTGCAGGAACAACGGTTCGTCCACGTGCAGCCACAGTGATGTTTATTAAAGATGACGGTGGTGAAATCGGCGTTTAATTTAAGCTGCTATCTCAGGAAGGTATTAACCTTGCTTTAGGGCCTGTTGATCTTTCAAGGTTGTTTTTACAGCGAATTGTTGGTCATTTGTACAAGGCAGAGACTTTGTGGTGTAGTTATTCTACATAAAAAGTCGATAACGCAGTAAAAATGACCAACAAACGCTGCCCGAAGGGTTCGGCTAAAAACGTTTTACTCTTTGTTGAGCGAATTTAGCTTAGATTGCTAGGCAGCAATCCGCTCGCCTCGATTAAAACGTTTTTATCTCGAATAAAATTTAACCGGCAAAGATCAACTGACCCTAGTCTTCTTTATGACTTTAAAAGCGTATATTAACCCTGATAGACTTGTTCTATCAGGGTTTTATTCTTTTAAATTAGTTTAATTATCAATAGTCTATTTACAAGGGCCGCCATGCTAAATGGAATTCATCACGTTGCTATTATTTGTGCCGATTACCCACGTTCAAAAGCATTTTATACACAAGTCTTAGGGCTAAAAGTTGTTGCCGAGCATTACCGCAAAGCACGCGATTCTTACAAACTCGATTTAGCATTGCCTGACGGTAGCCAAATTGAACTGTTTTCATTTAACAAGGCTCCATTAAGACCCAGTTATCCCGAAGCCCAAGGCTTGCGTCACTTAGCGTTTAAAGTCGATGATATTGCTCAAGTGGTTACCCATTTACAACTTAACGGAGTAGTCGTTGAACCCATTCGCGTCGACGAATATACCGGCAAACAATATACCTTTTTCGCTGATCCAGACGGCCTGCCTTTAGAGCTTTATCAAGTCAACTAACCTATTTTTATTCAAATTGTACCTTCTACTGCAGTTATTTAGTCATTCTCATACTTTTTGTAAGGTCAATCTTTACACGAATGATAATGATTTGTATTTGTGATCTTTGTTTCAATTATGTAAAGTGCGTCACATAATTGAATTTTCGCAAACGCTAAATAACAATAGGATGAAGTTAGAGATGAAATCTAATAGTTACAGTAAGTTATCGTTAGGTGCTCAGGCAGTTGCCGCTGCATTAGTCTTTAGTAGCCCAGCAATTTATGCTGCAGACACCAGTAATGAAACTTGCGATAAGGATATCTTAGCAAAATGTAAACCTGTGGAAACAGACGAATCAATAGAAAGAATTCGGGTTCATGGGGTACAAAACTCAGTTTATATGTTTAATAACTCAGCCGATAAACGCCGTATGGCTGCATTAGTTGATACTCCGCAAGTGATTACCGTATTAACCCAAGATCAAATTCAAGAGTCTGGTAATACTGACTTAAAAGATATTTTGTCAGCTCAAGCTGGGGTCACTTTAGGTACGGGTGAAAACGGTAATGCCTTTGGTGACCGCTATATTATCCGTGGTCACGAAGCGCGTAGCGACGTGTTTGTTGATGGTTTACGTGACCCAGGCATGACCACTCGCGAAAGTTTTGCAACAGAACGTGTTGAAATTACCAAAGGCCCAAGTTCAACATTTGCAGGCCGTGGTTCATCTGGCGGTGCGATTAACAGCGTGACCAAAAAGGCCTCTGTTGCGTATGATTTTGGCCGTGTCGACTTAGGCATTGGTACTGACGAACATAGACGATTAACTATCGATTATAACTTACCGTTATCAGAAACCGTCGCTGTGCGTCTTAACGGTTTAACGGCCGAAGAAGATAAGCCAGGCCGCGAAGGGATTACCCGTGAACGTCAGGGTGTTCAGCTATCGGGAGTGTATGAAGCCACTGATGCACTGTCATTTATCGCCGATGGTTATTATTTAGACGCCAAAGACGTGCCTGATTTAGGCAGTTATTTTGATCAAGACACCCGTAAGCCACTTGAAGATATCCCTGTTTATGCTCAAGATGGTGACTTTTTAAATTCTAAGGTCACCACGTTCACCCTACGTACCGAATATGAGTTAAATGACAGCATCACGTTATATAATGCTACTCGTGTTGGTCACACTGAAAACGGTTATATCACTACCGGTATGGGCGGCACCACGCGCGCAGATACCGACGCAACCGCGCCTGGTGTTAAAACCCTAACATTAAGTACTCACCAAGGTAATCAAGATGTTGATTACGTCAGTACTCAGTTCAATTTATTTTGGAATACTGAAATACTGGGCTTTAGCAATAAGCTTGTTTTTGGTTTGGAATACACAGACGAAAACGTTGATAACGGTGTGTATAGCGTTACCAACAATAATCCGACAAATTGTTCAACCGAAGGACGTCGTGGCGTCTCTGAGTCATACTGTATTATCGACGGCAATGGCGATACGGTAGATAACATTAACCAGTTAATGGGACGCAGCTATGTTGATGGCGGATCGGATGCGATTTACGACATCGAAACAGTATCGGCATACATGATGGATACCGTTGCACTAACTGAACAACTGTCATTATTCTACGGCTTGAGACTTGATAGCTTTGACTACAGCAATGACACGACGAGTAATAGCGGTGAAGTAGATTATGCCTACTCAGACACCATGTATAACTACAACTTCGGTCTTGTTTATGACTTGTCTGAAGACGCTAACATTTATGCTAACTACAGCACCGCAACTAACATCAATGGCGGCGAGTCTGACTTAGGCGGAAACTGTGGATATGGCGGTGTGTGTGGTACCACAGAACAAGCTTCGGAAGCCGATGCCGAAATCGTTGAAAACCTAGAGCTTGGCACCAAATGGATGTTGTTTGACGACAAAATGATGTTCTCAGCATCAATTTTCCAAATCACTAAAAGCGATGTCATGGAAAGTGTTGGCGACAGTTACTCAACCTTAGGTACACTTAATACGGGTAAAAACCGTGTTAGAGGTATCGAATTTGGTATGGTGGGAAATATTACCGACCAACTCAGCATACAATTTTCAGCGGCTAAAATGGATTCTGAGATTTTAGAATCATACGATCCAGCTAACATTGGTTTAGTCCTGAGTAATTTTGCCGACGAGAGTGCTTACCTACAATTACGTTATCAGTTAACTGAATCGTTTGTGTTTGGTGGTAATTACACTTATCAAAGTGAAATGTATGGCGGACAGCCAGACACTGCAGCGGGCTTTGATAGTACCAATAATCGCTACAGTATCGTGGTGCCTAACTATCAAGTAGTTGATTTATTTGCTAGTTACAATGCTACCGAAGACTTAACTTTCCGCATAAACGTAGGCAATGTAATGAATGAAGAGTACTGGACCGCAGCTTATCGTTCTGGTTCATTTATGTACTTAGGTGATGCAAGAAGCTCAAAACTGTCGATGACATATGAGTTTTAATTAAGGGTGTTTGTATGATTGTTATTGAAAAAATCCTCACAAAACAAGACGTCGGCGCTTATCGTCAGCAACTGGCAGAATGTCCGTGGGGCGATGGCCGCAAAACCGCAATGGGAATGGCGGCCTCAGTTAAAAATAACAATCAAGCAGATGCACAAGATGCCAGTGTGCGCCAATTAGCTAATCAGCTATTGGCGCGTATTGGCGAAACGCCCAAAATCGTGTCTGCAGCATTACCGCACAAGATTTTTCCGCCGTGCTTTAATCGCTATAGCGAAACCGAAGAGTATGG
This sequence comes from Shewanella polaris, assembly GCF_006385555.1. Classification (NCBI taxonomy): domain Bacteria; kingdom Pseudomonadati; phylum Pseudomonadota; class Gammaproteobacteria; order Alteromonadales; family Shewanellaceae; genus Shewanella; species Shewanella polaris. Next base: position 697,368 of record NZ_CP041036.1, read on the forward strand.
CTATCATGTCGACGCGGCCATCATGCGGATCCCGAATACATCGGAAGTGCTCCGCAGTGATGTCTCCATGACGGTGTTTTTGAGTGAACCCGAAGAGTATGACGGCGGCGAGTTGGTCATAGCTACCGAGTTTGGCCAACAACAAATTAAATTACCGGCTGGTTACGCAGTGGTGTATCCATCAAGCAGTTTACACAAAGTCACTGCGGTCACTAAAGGGCAGCGGATTGCAGCAATTACTTGGATGCAAAGTATGGTGGCAGATTCAAACTTACGCCAGAGCTTGTATCAGCTTGATCAAACAATTCAAAATTTAATTAAAGCTGACAATACCGATCGTGCTGAATTAGATAACCTACATAATGTGTATCATAATTTAATTAGGCAATTTACTCAGCTGTAATTGAAATGACTAATATTGAAGGGAGTATAGCTAAGTTTACATGACTGGATTTTAGTGACTGAATATTAGTTATTCGATTTTAATGATTTGCTTATATTTACTTAGCAGAAAATAGTTAACTGAGAATGGGATTAAATAGTGGCAACGTCAAACTGAGTTTCTTTGTTGAATAGACGGTGACAGTACGGTTGTTAACGCGTGCTATCACCGTTAATTGTATTAACTTGTTATCATTTGACCGGTATAAAGTATAAAGTTACGTAATAATATGACGCCCAATAAACTTAGACATGCTGTTCCGGCAACATAGGAAAACTTGCGTTTTGAAGTTGCGGTCATAAATAAGTTCATCGCTAATGGGGCCGACAATCCTAATCCCATAATGCCGAACCAGAATACAAACCCCCAAAAGCCGACTCCGATAGCATTGAATGCCGCTACCTTGCTTTGACCACCACTGAATACTAAACCCAGGAAGAAGGTGAACATAAGGAGTATCTCGCCTAAAATCAGTGGGATCTCTATTTTATGAATGAAACGGACTTCAGCACCATTGGGATTGCCTTTGAGTAACACACCACCTAATAGTGATGCCGCAGCACCTGAAGACAAACCAGAAGTTAAAAATAGTAAAGGTAATACTCCAGTATTCCACATCGGGAAGTGAGGTTGAGCCGATAATAGAAATCCGGTATAAGCACCTAACGACACAGAGAATATGACCAGTAAACCAGTTATACCAGCTTCATAACGGGCTATTAAAGTTGTTAATTTAACAACAATTGGGAAGCGGTTTTTACATAAATCATCAATAGGTTTTTTAAATGTTATTATAATCCAAGCATACATAAACACTTGATAAAGCATTAAGATAATTACACCCATCGACATTACTGACGTAGGGTTATAAAACACTAAGATCTTCCAAAAGTCGAAGGGTTTGGTTAAATCTAATACCAATACGCCTAAGCCTGCTAACACCGAAATTGCCGCAACAATACATGCTGCTATAACAAATCCAGATTGATATGCTTTCTCTTTCAGGCAACCATGTTTTAGCATAACAGCAAAGAACATAGCACCAGCGGATACCCCTGCTAAAAATAGGTATATGGCAATGGGCCAATGCCATACTAATGTGTCAAATTCGAAAGCACTCATAATATAATCTCCCCTTGTTTCGCTTTGATACGAAATATTTTAGGTCGGGTACCTAAATCTTGCTTAAAGCGCTCAGTCGGATTAGCCTTTAATAGCGTAACTAGTTCAGACTCGGGATCTTTAAGATTGCCAAACACTAACGCTTTTGTCGGGCATATTTCTACACAGGCAGGTTGTTTACCCTGTTTGAGATTTGTTTCACGGCAGAAATCACATTTGTCGGCAGCTTTGGTTACTGGGTTAATAAAACGCACTTCATAAGGGCAGGCTGCAATACAATATAGGCACCCCACACATCTATCAGCATTTACTGCAACAATACCAGTTTCTTTATCGATAAAGGCGGCACCAGTAGGACAAACTGTAACGCAAGGTGCGTTTTCACAATGTTCGCAAGAATGTCGAGAAAAATGATAAAATTGATCGGGGTATTCTCCAAATGGGCCAGTTCTTTCAATGCTTAGTCGTGAGACACCTTCTGGTACATTATTCACTTCACGACACGCTTCAACACAGGCATTACAACCAATGCATTTGGTTTCATCATATAATAAAGCGTACTTAATGTTGTTTATATCTGGTTCCATTTCGGCATTGGCATTATTGCCACTGAGTGGATATACCGATACGCCTGCAACCAATGCGCAGGTACTTTTAAGGAAATGCCTTCTTGAGTTTTCCATGATTATTTACCTCTGCACCGTGTGACAATTTCGGCATTGATTACTGCGTTCTTTGGCTGTTAACCCCATCATTGGATCTAATTTAGGGTGTAATTTATGACAAGATGCACAACTCGTTTTTTGCGCATGTACGTTGTGTGTCCATTCAGCTTCAGCTAACTTTGTCGGGGTATGACACTTAAGGCACACGGCATTTTGAGCATTAACAGGGATGTCATTGTCCGAAGAGAACACCATCAAATCATTAGGCTTTCTAGGATGATTGCCTTTTTCACCATGGCAAGAACTACAACTCATGTTTAAAGAGTCGTGGCTATGGTAGCCCAGCATTGCTCCATTTCGTTTATGACATTTCATGCATGAGTCATTGTTAATTTTGCCAGTAAGTTCATCGCTGATGGCGCCTTGGCTAAGAAACAGTGATAGCAATCCTATGCCGAGTGGCAATAGCCATTTATTCACGGACATAACGAATCCTCGCGATCAGAATTTAAAAAATAAAATATCGGGTGAAAACACATTGTCGTCACCCGATAGGGTTGTCATACAGGTAGTGATTGTTTTAACATTTGCATGTCGTAAGGTTTACCTCGAGCAATTTCAACTAATTTGATGTTGAATTTTTCGAATAAACTTTTTGAGTTAGCATCTTCTTGATTACTGAAGTCAGAGATAACTAATTTCACTTCTGACGAGTCATGGTCAATGACAACATAATCGAGTCGTGTATGATTTTCGGCAGCAGTTTGTGCATCCATTTCAAACACGGTATCGATTGGAACGTTACAACAAACGTCATATTTTCCACCAACCATCGTTTTTAGTGATTTTAAAAAGTTAAAGCTTTGAGTATCAAAAAGCATTTTTTTAAATTTAACTGTGTGATCCTCTGTATTAGTTTTGAAGAACTTTATACAAGTCATAGTGAAAACAACTAATATAAATGGAACAACGATAAATAAAACTGAGTATATAAATGCATAACTTAAAAATACTGAAGTGTTCATACCAACCTCCAAAAAACTTATTGTTTTATTAATTAATCATACGTCGTCGACGTACGATTAATATTATTCTTATATTTTTATTTTAAATTGATCGTAATCAATTAATTGCAGTGATTATAATTTATTTGATTGTAGTTATGATTTAGATCTTATTGTTTGTTTTAATATGTTTTATTAAGTTATACATTTATTTGGTTATATTAATATATAAATTAAAAATTAAGTATTTTATAATGTTAAATTTGATTTTGCAGAAACTGAAATTCTTGTTTTTGAAACTTTGATTTTTAATTAAGCATTACAACTATAATAGTCATTTTGGTAGCATTGATAGTAAGCTAGTTTTAAGTGATTTTGTGAAATAGGTTGTTTTTGATAATTCATTTTTATGATCTGGAATAAGTAATCGTCAAATATTAAAAATAATTATATGAACTCTCGAAGAAATCGTTAGTATGTTATATCAAATACCTCTAAGGGAGTATCTATGATGAAGAAGATTGATTTAGATAAATTAGACTTATTAACGCTCTCAATATTAGTAAGTTTGTACGAAAACAAATCGGCGACTCATGTGTCTAGAATATTAGATGTACCAGCATCAAAAATAAGTCGTTGTTTACATTCAGCAAGATTGCTATTTGGCGATGAGCTTTTTATTAGACGTAAATATGGCTTAGTGCCTAACGACTATGCTGGAAGGATTTATCCTATAGCAAAAGAAATTGTGGACTGTGCTAAAAATTTCAATCGGATGAATAGTGCCGAATTGTCACATAGTCGATATTTTGAGTTAGTGATGCCTGGAATGATTGCTCATGCCTACCCACGCGCATTAATGAATGCAATTAAAGAGCAGAATAAAGATATTCATATTAATGTAAACAACTGGGATAAACATGCTCTAGAAAGCGTCTCTAACGACCCTAATAATATTGTCGTGTGTGGTTGTAAAAGCCCTGAAGAAATCCATTGTTTTGATCAAAAACTACAAGTTGAAGTACTTGCTAAGATGGGGCCGCAGTATTTGTTATGCTGTAAAAATCATCCCCTTTTAAAGCAAGAAATTACTTTAGAAAGTATCGCTGAGTATCCGTATATCAATACGCTTATGGGCGCTCAAGCACCGATAATCAATCCGTTTCAAGAGTATTGTCAAATCAAAAATTTGCCTCTTGAAACTGAAATGACAATTACAAATGTATCTTCTTTATTTGATTACCTTTCTGATTGTCAGTCATTGGCGCTAACACCTTATAAGGCTGTTTACGATATGATAGATGAAGAGTCAGGTTTACATGCTTGCCAGTTATCAGAGTTCGAAGTTAATCGTCTTTTTGACGTTGTCGAACCATTAAAATTAGTATTAGTGACTCATCCCAATGCAGTGAATGAGGATGCTACCTGGTTAAAACAGCAAATACGCGAATTGACCAGTGAACTTATTTAAAAATAGAACTTACATAATTTTTGCTGTAGCTATAAATGCATTTTAAATATATGTTTTGTTGTTAACGAGTGTATTTTATTATCGCTTTTGTATAACTTTTTTAGCTGTTTTGTGCTTAATGCTTATTGAATGAAAATTTGTTTTATAGTAGGTAGATGTTGTTGTTTTGGTATAGTCAGTATTGTCATTTTTGTATAGATAAATATTTTAAATTTTGGATAGATTGTATTTTTTGAACCATATTGAGCAAGACAGCCTTGGTTGCATTCTTAGTTAGTCATTTCATCCAGTTTTTCCCTCTTATTTATAAACTCATATTTAATGTGTATAGGAATTACATCTTATGTAATTCCTTTTTACGTATATTATTTACTGGTTTAAAATCCATTTTCGTTTGGTTTTTAGTTCATTGCAAAAATGTATAATGTGGGCTGCATCGTTATCGATACTAAATTTAACTATAATAAATATGCATTATTGCAATTTAGAAAGATAAAATTTTTTGCGATGATATCGACGCGATTAAGAATATTTGATAAATGTAAATGATAAATATAAGAATCTACATACTATATTTAACGTTTTTTATATCAAAAAATATGAGGTGAATCATTTTATCATAAACGCTATTTAAGCTCTTGCTAATGTACTTTGTGGCAATTATCACTATTCACTGGTTAAAAAGCATCAATGACCCGTCACCAATCTGGCCATCAATTTAATAATCTCTATTTGCTGATTTTTATTGGTCTTGTTATTAAAAATGAGTGCCTGTGTTAGTCAGCGGAGTATTGGTTATACTAAACATTCAACTCCTTAACTAATCCACAAAACGCTTTGTTTAGAACCTGTGAATAATGGTTATATTTGTATATTCAATCGAATCATGAGTTACTGCTAAAAACGGTTTACTCTTTGTTGAGCGATTCTTTATTAAGCAAGTGGTGCTTAGATTGCTAGGCAGCAATCCTCTCGCCTCGATTAAACGTTTTTATCTCGAACAAAATTTAACCAGCAAAGTTCAACAGGCTCTAGTAACATGGATGATCATTTTTCAGGGGCTTTATTAACTTATTCACGTTAAGCTAATTTTCTTGTTTCCCATTGCGATGTACTGGGAAAATGACGATATCAGTAAATAAGGATATAGCGTGGACCCCGCAGAGTTAACTTCTATAACCACTACAAAAACCAAATCATTCTTAGCTGGCGCAATAGCGGTTATGCCGTTGACTATTGCTGTGATCCCTTGGGGCATTCTAGCGGGATCGTTTGCATTAGAGGTAGGTCTTACTCCCGTTGAAAGCCAAGCGATGTCGGCGATTATCTTTGCGGGCAGTGCGCAATTAGTTGCCCTAGGGATGATAAAAGCCGGTATTGGTATTGGCAGTATTTTAATCACCACCTTATTGATCACCTCTCGGCATTTACTGTATGCCATGGCAATGCGCACCCATATCAGTCCGTTACCGCTTAAATGGCGTTTAGGGCTGGGTTTTTTACTCACCGACGAACTCTTTGCTATTGCCAATCAAACCCATAAAGGCGATACGCCAGCTCAACATCAGTTTGATCGCTGGTACGCTTTGGGCGGTGGGTTAACTTTTTATTTCGGTTGGAATATTGCCACCTTGCTTGGCATTGTCGCAGGGCAGTCTATCGACAATTTAGGTGAACTCGGGCTCGACTTTGCCATCGCCGCCACCTTTATTGCCTTAGTTGTGCCAACCGTAAAAAAGCCATCGATTCTAGTCTGTGTATTAGTGTCGCTTATGTTAGCGGTGGTGTGCGCGGTATTTGCAATCCAAGCAGGGCTGCTAATTGCGGCAATATCGGGTATGGCAGCTGGAATGCTTTACGCCAAACTAACCAATGAGGGCAGTGTCGTGGCAACCGATGCCGATTCAACTCAAGCTACTGTAACCGTTAAAAAGGAAGATAACGCATGACCTGGCTGATTATTTTATCAATGGCAGCAGTGGTATTTGTCAGTCGTCATTTGTTGTTAGAACCTAAGTTGCCAATCCGCTTAAGTAAGAACACCTTAACGTTTTTAAGTTATTCAGCACCAGCGGTATTAACCGCCATATTAGCGCCAATCGTATTTGTGCCTGAAGGCCAATTGGCCATTAGCATACATAACCCGTATTTAACCTGTGCGCTGGTGGCGACAATATTGGCTTATGTTACTCGTAATACCTTGCTAACAACTGTGCTCAGTATGGGACTGTTTTTTATTTTGTATTAACAAGATACGCCTAGATAAATTTCAATCATTGTTAACTGACATTCTGCTACACAATAGATTAGAATAACCGCCATATTACGGACGAATTAGAGTTGAGTATGCACGTACACATTTTAGGCATTTGTGGCACTTTTATGGGTGGTTTAGCCCTACTTGCCCGCGCGATGGGCCACAAAGTGACTGGCAGCGATGCCAATGTTTACCCGCCGATGAGCACCCAGCTTGAGCAGCAAGGTATTGAGCTAATCCAAGGTTTTGACCCTAGTCAGTTAGGTAAAGAAGGCGACAATCAACCAGACTTAGTGGTTATTGGTAATGCCATGAGTCGTGGTAACCCGTGCGTAGAAGCGGTATTAAACCGCGGTATGAAATACACTTCTGGGCCGCAATTTTTGTCTGAACATATTTTGCAAGACCGTTGGGTATTAGCTGTGGCAGGTACTCATGGTAAAACCTCTACTTCCAGCATGCTAGCGTGGGTTTTAGAATACTGTGGTTACGAGCCAGGTTTTTTAATTGGTGGTGTGCCGCAAAACTTTGGGGTGTCAGCCCGCCTAGGTAACTCAGCATTTTTTGTCGTAGAGGCCGATGAATACGACAGTGCCTTTTTTGATAAACGTTCTAAGTTTGTCCATTATCATCCTCGTACTCTAGTGATCAATAATCTTGAGTTTGATCATGCCGATATTTTTGCCGATCTCGCGGCAATCCAACGCCAATTCAATCATGTTATTCGTACAGTGCCAGGCGAGGGTAAGGTAATTTGGCCAAGCGACGTTGAAGCCGTACAGCAAGTCATTGAAATGGGTTGTTGGAGCGAACAAGAAATTTATTCTAAAGCCACAAGCTTAATGACCGATTCAGCCAAGCCTTCAGTTAATGTTTCTGCCAACCAAGGTGAACCCAACGCTTGGCAGTCGCGTATGATTGCCGACGATGGCCATGAGTTTGAAGTACTGTTTAAAGGTGAATCGCAAGGGATAGTAAACTGGGCGTTAATTGGTCAACACAATATTGAAAATGCCATTATGGCCATAGCGGCAGCTCGTCATGTAGGCGTAGCGCCTAATCATGCCATTGAAGCGTTAACTCAATTTAGTCCACCAAAGCGTCGTTTAGAACTGCTTGATACCGTCAACGGTGTTGCTGTGTACGACGATTTTGCTCATCATCCAACGGCCATTGCCACTACCTTACAAGGGCTACGCGCCAAAGTGGGCTTAGGCAATCATGCCAGCGGAAAAATTATCGTGGTATTAGAGCCGCGGTCAAATACCATGAAAAGCGGCGTGCACAAAGACACCTTAGCCAATTCGATGGCGTTAGCGGATGTGGGTTATTTGTATCAGGCTGATAATATTGGCTGGGACATTAGTGCCAGTATGGCCAATGCGCCGATCCCAGTGACTGTGTACAACAACATTGAAGACATTATTACTGCTGTTGCTAATACAGCACAGCAAGGCGATACCGTGGTCATTATGAGTAATGGTGGTTTTAACGGCATTCACCAAAAATTGATAAAGGCTTTAGCTTAACTGCTTTAGCGAACAGAGGGGACAACATGGCCTACGCCAAAAAAGCCAAAGCAATTAGCCTAGCCTGGACAGGCGCATCGGGCGCGCCGTATGGTATTAAGTTGCTTGAGTGTTTGTTAGCGGCCGATTACCAAGTATTTTTAATGATATCCAGTGCCGCTCGAGTGGTGTTAGCCACTGAGCATGGATTGCAATTAAGCGCTAATCCAGGCAAAGCCAAGGCACAATTACTTGAACAATTTGATAATCCTGATGAACCGTTAAAAGGTGAGTTAGTTGTTTTAGGTAAAGATGAATGGTTTTCGCCACCAGCATCTGGCAGCGCAGCGCCGAAGCAAATGGTCATTTGCCCGTGTTCAACAGGCACATTAGCCGCTGTGGCAACGGGTATGAGTAATCATTTGCTCGAAAGAGCAGCAGACGTAGTATTAAAAGAACGTGGGCAATTGATTCTTGTTCCGCGTGAAACTCCGTTTAGCGCCATACACTTAGAGCATATGTTAAGCCTAACGCGAAACGGTGCGACCATCATGCCAGCGGCACCAGGCTTTTATCATAATCCCCAATCGGTAGAAGATCTGGTAAACTTCATGGTTTCCCGAATACTTGATCATTTGGGCATTGAACACGACTTAACGAGTCGCTGGGGATACGGACATACTCAGTCACACGACAACGACAATTGAGAGATTTATGAAGCACACCATTGAAATGATGATTTCTGAACAAGAAATCAATAAAACCCTAGACCAGTTAGCTGAGCGTATTAATGCCCATTACGCCGACAGTGAACGCTTATTAATGGTTGGCCTATTAAAAGGTTCGGTCGTGTTTATGGCCGATCTGTGTCGTCGTATTAAAGGCCATGTCGAAATCGATTTTATGTCTGTTTCGAGTTACGGTAATACCATGAAAACCTCACGCGACGTCAAAGTGCTTAAAGACGTGCAGTCAGACATTGCCGGCCGTGACGTATTAATTGTCGAAGACTTAATCGACTCAGGTAACACCTTAAATAAAGTGCGCGAAATGTTGTTACTGCGCGAACCCAAAAGCCTAGCGCTTTGCACTTTATTGGATAAACCAGAGCGCCGCGAAGTAGACGTACCGGTAGACTTTATTGGTATTACTATTCCAGACGAATTTATTGTCGGTTACGGTATTGACTACGCAGAGCAATATCGCAACTTGCCTTACATCGCTAAAGTTGTACCGATAGATTAAGTTAGAACTCTTTTATCAACTCTCATCATCATGGGAGTTTTTTCATTGTAAGTTGAGGATGTCAATATGGCCGATAACGCCAACGCATTGGTGATCGAAAACCTAAAAAAAACCTACAAAGGTGGCGTACAAGCCGTTAAGTCGATTAGCTTAACGGTAAAGCAAGGTGACTTTTTCGCATTACTTGGTCCTAATGGCGCGGGTAAATCGACCACTATTGGCATTATCAGTTCGTTAGTGCAAAAAACATCAGGTACGGTATCAGTTTTTGGTTTTGATATTGATAAGCAACTCGAACATGCCAAGTTATGTATTGGGTTAGTGCCGCAAGAGTTCAACTTTAATCAATTTGAAACCGTACAACAAATTGTGGTTAATCAAGCGGGTTACTATGGGGTGCCAAAAGCAGTTGCATTAGTGCGCGCTGAAAAGTACCTCACACAACTTGATTTATGGCAAAAGCGTCATGCGCAAGCCCGTGAACTGTCTGGCGGTATGAAACGCCGTTTAATGATTGCCCGCGCGCTAATGCATGAACCTAAGTTGTTGATTTTAGATGAACCAACCGCGGGTGTGGACATTGAGTTGCGTCGCTCAATGTGGGAGTTTTTAAAACAAATCAACAAACAAGGTGTGACCATTATTTTAACCACTCACTACCTTGAAGAAGCCGAAATGTTGTGTCGTACCATTGGTATTATCGATAATGGTTTGCTGGTGGAATGCACCACTATGAAGGCATTGCTAAGTAAGTTAGATGTTGAAACCTTTGTTTTCGATTTACGCAATGACCTCGACGTTGCACCGCAATTAACTAACATGAATTGCCGCTTAACTGATGCACATACCTTAGAAGTCGATGTGGCCAAATCGAATAACATTAATGAATTATTTACTCAGTTAACAGCAGCCAATATCGAAGTGTTGTCGATGCGCAATAAAGCCAACCGTTTAGAAGAATTGTTTGTAGAGTTAGTAGAAAAAGCCAAGGAGTCGAAATAATGAACAGTCTGTATTTTGTGGCTTTTAAAAGTATTCTAACCAAAGAAATTAATCGCTTCACCCGTATTTGGATTCAAACGCTAGTACCGCCAGCCATTACCATGACGTTGTACTTTTTAATTTTTGGTAACTTAGTCGGCAGTCGCATCGGTGAAATGGGCGGCGTAAGCTACATGGAGTTTATTGCCCCAGGTTTAATCATGATGTCGGTGATAACCAGCTCATACTCTAATGTGGCGTCATCATTTTACAGCGCCAAGTTTCAGCGTAACATTGAAGAAATCATGGTTGCCCCAGTGCCACACTACGTGATGATAGCCGGTTACGTCGGTGGTGGCGTCGCGCGTGGTTTATGCGTTGGCCTTATTGTTACTTTGGTGGCAATGTTCTTTGTTAATATCAATCTGCATCATGCAGGTTTGGTGGTGTTAACCATGTTTTTAACCTCAGTGTTATTTGCATTGGGCGGGTTAATTAATGCTGTGTTTGCCAAAAGCTTTGACGACATCAGTATTATTCCGACCTTTATTCTCACACCACTCACCTACTTAGGTGGAGTATTTTACTCGTTATCGTTATTACCACCTTTCTGGCAAGGCGTGTCATCCTTAAACCCAGTGGTGTATATGATCAACGTATTCCGCTATGGTTTTCTAGGATTTGCTGACCTCAGCGTACCGTTATCGATAGCAATAATGATTGGGTTTTGTGTCAGCTTATGGACACTGGCGTACTATTTGATATCGCGTGGGATTGGGTTGCGAAGCTAATACGTAACAAGCACATAATGAATTTAGAAAGGGCTCGCAAGAGTCTTTTTTGTGGGTGAAATTTAACAGGGATTTACTCAATAGGTTTGATCTCGGACTAAGTAATTATTATTGCTAACTGTAATCCATTGGGCTTTGTACGCCTGTTTGGTGCAAACCTGCAACATGCGTATAAATCTGGGTTGTTTTTACATCATTATGGCCGAGTAATTCCTGCACGGTTCTTATATCGTGACCACGTCTCAGTAAGTTTGTTGCAAAGGAATGCCTAAAAGTATGAGCGGTAATGCGTTTAGTGATAGTCGTTTTCTGAACAGCTTTTTTTAATGCCTTTCTAAATGTTGTAGGGTCAATATGATGTCTGCATCTATAGTCATTAACAGGATGTGACACACAGTGAATCGAAGGAAAAAGATATTGCCAATGTAATTGTTTGGCGCTTGTGCCAAACTTTTTGAGTAAGCTAGGAGGCAAAGAAGCCATCCCTAATCCCTGAGACAAGTCGTGAGCATGAGTCTCTCGCACATGTTGCATCTGCTGCTGTATGGGGTCAATGGTCATTTTAGGTAAAATACAAACTCTATCTTTTTTACCTTTACCTCTAAATACAAAAAGTGTGCGATTTTCAAAATCGATATCCTTAAGTCTAATACTTAAAGCTTCAGTTAATCTTAACCCCGCGCCATATAATAAACAGCCAATCAGTTGGTATTTACCATGTAAATTATCAATGACCTGTTTGGCCTCAACATCATTTAAAACCTGCGGAATTCGAGTTGGTGTTTTTGCATACGGGAACTGCAAATTGTCGGTATCTATGGCTAGTACATGTTTAAACGCAAAAACAAGGGCGCAAAGGGCTTGCTGTTGTGTACTACTGGAAACACGCCGTTCGTTTGCTAAAAAACATAAAAACTGTTCAATGTGTGTAGGTAAAATATGTTTTGCAGCAGTAAACTTAAAATATCTTATAAAATAACGGTTCCAATAAAGGTATGATTTTTCAGTTTGGTAACTGTAATGCCTCACTCGAATTTGTTGTCGAATTGCTTCTATATATCCCGATCCCGCCATCACTTCCCCCTTTATGTTACCTGCACTGTACATTCATACAGTTATAATGGGTTTTGAATGAATTACAATAAAACGTGTACAAAAAGCAATCTAAAGTGCTAGATATGAATAAACAGATAAAACCTAATCTATTGATATTATTTAATTAATTTTTTTAGCATTTAATTTCGACACTTTTAACGCGCAATCGAAGTTTTATATCGGAGGTTAAGAGTCATTAAATTGCTTTACATCAATGAGATAGTAAATGTAGGATGATATAAATCAATAACTTAAACGGTCGGCTTTATTGGGCGAGCCGTTCAATAAGCTGTTGAACTAAGCCGCTGCGCGGAGCCCAAAAGCCCGTCATTTGCACCACACTTACCTCAGTGGATTTTCCCACTATCAAGGAGGTAAGTCATGTTAGTACAAACTCAATTATTCCATGATGAAATTACGCTTAGACGCTACTCTGAGCGAACCCGTAAAGCTTATCTCTATGCCATTACGAAACTGGCAGAGCACTATAACCAATCGGCTGATACCATTACCGAGCCGCAATTAAGTGATTATTTCCGCCATTTAAACCTTGAAAGGCAATTATCAAGAGCGTCCATTCAGCTTCAGCTGAATGGTATTCACTTTTACTTTGAACACATTTTAAAGCGTCAATTTAGGATTGACGTGTGTTTGCCTCGCCCTAGCCAAAAACTGCCACAAGTGCTCAGTAAGCAAGATATTGGTCAGTTATTGCAGCACTGCCCCAATCAGAAATATCACGCCATGATAGCGCTGTGCTATGGCTGTGGATTACGGGTCAGTGAGTTGGTGAACATTAAAGTCAGTGATATTGATGGTCAGCGGCAGTTACTCAAAGTGTGTCAGGGCAAAGGTGCTAAAGACCGTTTAGTTATCATCTCTCCCTCACTGCTTAATTTATTGCGCCATTACTGGCTTAAGTATCATCCGCAAACGTGGCTGTTTGGTGTGCATTCCCATGGCAACACCTACCCGTTAGATGTGTCAACCGTGCGTAAAACCCTAAAGAAAGCGGCGTTAGCCGCAGGGATCACCAAACCTTGCAGCCCGCACAGCTTGCGCCATGCCTATGCGACACATCAATTGGCCGCTGGCATGTTACTGAATCAACTCCAACATCAACTAGGTCACAAAAGCATTAAAACCACAGAGCGATATCTGCACTGGTCGCCAGAGCTTGGGCATAAAGGGGGCGATTTACTCGCTGACTTGGGGTGATGAGATGGCGCATTATCACTTGAGTGACATATTGCAAACCCACTATGGTCACTACCAGCAACATCATCGACTGAGTCAGCAACAGCGTTTGGTGTGTCAGCGTATTTTGGCTTGCCGCACCGCCGCACTTGGTCAACAGCAGTGGCAATGTAATCAATGTCACTATCAGCAAAGCGTGTTCTGCTCATGCCGAGACAGACATTGTCCACGCTGCCAAGGTAAACAAACCCAAGCATGGATAGAGAAGCAGCAGCAACAAGTACTGCATTGTCGCTATTTTCATTTGGTGTTTACCTTGCCCCATGAGCTCAACTCGCTTACCCAAACCGATGAGCAAGCTAAGCTTGTGTATAGCGCATTGTTTGAGGCTGTGTGGCAAACCTTAAGCCAATTTGGTATGACCCGTAAGCATTTACAAGGTCAGCTGGGGTGCACTGCCGTGCTGCATACATGGGGGCAAACCCTAACCCAGCATATCCACTTACACTGTTTAATCCCAGGCGGAGTGGTCACTGAGCAAGGTCTGTGGCGCAGCGTTAAATCAGACTATTTATTTCCTGTTAAGGCGGTCTCAACCGTGTTCAAAGCTAAGATGTTGGCTGCTCTGCGCCAGCGTGAACTGACCATTCCCGAGGCCAATAACCTCATCAATAAGGCGTGGTGCGTATACAGTAAAGCGTGTCTTTATAAAGCTGAAACCGTAGTGGCTTATCTCGGGCGTTACACCCGAAAAGGCATGCTACATGAATCACGGCTTAAGGCGGTCACCAAAGATCGTATTGATATCAGCTACACCGACTATGTCGATAACCAGCGTAAAATCATGCAACTGACTCCTGAAGAACTCATTAGGCGTTACTTATTACATGTACTGCCTAAAGGGGTGATGCGGATAAGGCATTTTGGTTTTTTAGCCAACAGCTGTCGGCGTAAAAGGCTCGCCAAAATTAGAGAGCAACTGGGGAGTAAAGCGAAAGACATCCCATCAGCAATCACTGATACATTAGGCCACTGGTGTTGTCCGCAGTGCGCCAATGGACGGCTAATGTTTATGGGACTGGTGCCACTGCTAACGATGTTAGCGCGTGAAGCAAAGTTGAAGCTGTCAGGTTAGTCAGATTAAGTGGGGGGATGTCAGCAAATAAAGCAGGCTCAGCTAATCTTAGATTAGGTGGGTCGATGGCACACGATTTGGTATCGAGAAATCAGTAAATAAGGCAATAATCGAGCAATGGAAAAAGATGAAAGCCAACAAAATCCACCCTAAAAGGTGTAATCAGAACAGACGATTAGCCGAAAGGTTGTACAAAATACCACTACCGTTAAAAAGCAAATTCCTATAGCATAAATCATACCGATTAATTTGGATGTGGCATCGGCCAAGTCCAACAAGCGATTTATGCTTTGCAAACAACGCAACGCATAAATACTAAAACGTTATATTGCAAAAGGTAGGCATGGAGTTTTATCCACCAAAAGGAAGTAGTTTCGCTATTCGATTATTGAGAATGGTTATATTCGTATCAATGGTTTTTGTACTTTCAAAACTGTTGTATGAAGTAAATCAACTCAATCACTATCCCGCGTATTTAAACGATATTGTTTTTGTTGTTTTGTGTATAACTCTCGGTTGGTTTTTTCGTATTAAAAATACATGGGAATACTCTGAACAAGGTTTAATTATCTCAGCTGACGCAAACCTATTTGGTTTTGTGTTTATCGTTGCAAAGCTTAATGGTGTAAATAAGTATCAGTTTAGGCTTTGGAATCATGATTCTCATAGCTTTACTCTTAACTCTGATCTCACTATCAATATATGCTTTAAATCGCCTGAAAAAATAGCGGTTGGTGGTTGCCATCTTTTATGCAAAAATAAAGAGATTAAACCAAATTAAATTAGCGTAGTTGCAATATAACACATATGAGCCTTCCGCCAGTCAATAGGCGCGCCTAACTTATTTGACTGCTTTTGCAGTCAAATTAAAATCAATCAACAAATTCATTTACTTCGTCTGTCATTTAGCTGTCAAATCATCGTTTACAGCAAACACATATAGAGGCTCTCTTAGTGCGATCTTATCACTGCCTGACGCTTTTCATTCCTTTGAAATGTCAGGGGCACTAGACATTTATCGGTTAACCCTAAGATGGCACTATTCAAGTCAGAGGTGCTTTTTGCACAGTTAGTTTCAGGCTCATTTAGGGTGTAAACGACTTTGTTGATTGTATTCATTAATGCGCGCCAATAAGGTGTCTAATCAAGGCGATGTAGCTTAAATAGCATTTGGCATAGTGATGATGGTGAGAAGTCATTGCTTCATTAGCCACATCATTCACGGTCATGCTCGCTTCTCTTTTTAAGAGTATCTAGTTAGACGTTCAGCTCACCTTATTGCGCGACTTATCCTTTTAAGAATCGTTGTTCATCAAACACCGTTTTGTTCTTCAGCATGAAATAGACGCAGCGGCCAAGCTTATGTGCCAGTGCAGACAACGCTTTTGCTTTACTCATTCGTTTTTGTAATCGATTAAGGTAGTTACGTGCTTTGTCATTACCACGTAGGTAAAGCACCGCTGCTTCGGAGAATGCCCATTTCAAATGAGCATTACCGATTTTATTGCCATTTGTGCCGTAGGTTTTACCGGCTGACTCCGCTTTGCATTTGACCAATCGAGAGTATGACGCAAACTTTTGTACTGATTCAAATCGACTGATATCACCGATTTCATAGAGGATTGTCAGCGATAAAATCTTACCAATGCCAGGTACTGTTTTAAGTAGTTCTAAATAGACGGGGTTATGGTTTTTGGCTTGTTTTTCGATGAACCATTCAACCTGTGCGAGTTCCTTTGCATAACAATCAAGTAATGCCATGTCTAAATCAATGTTGCGCTGCACGATAGGGTCTTGATATTGCTCGCGAAGTTTTTGTCTTGCAGAGATATTTTTAAGATTAAGTTCAGTTGCAGGTAAATTGTATTGGCTATTAGTGTTAACCACATGACCTTTAAGCATAGCGCCGTGACGGACAATCTTCATTCTACGACGTAGTAGGTCACGTGCTGCGCGCATTTCACTTGGATAATCATAAGCTATTGGAAAGTTACCACCACGCAGTAGTGTGGCAATTTTAAAGGAATCGACTTTATCATTTTTGGTTTTACCACCGTGAATCGCCTTCATATAAAGCGCATGACCTAAGATAAAATCAATCCCAAGTTCAGCACACCAGTCAGACACCCAATACCAGCAATGCATGCACTCAACCCCGACAATCACATTGCCGATATAGGGTTCTAGAATGAGTAATAAGTCATCTTTATCAGCACCAATCTTTTTATGGATGACAACTTCCCCTTTAGAATCAATGATACAAACGTAAAGTAAGCGTGCATGTAAATCGATACCACAGTAGTATGGATGTGAGTTATTATAAAATCTCATTGAGCTTTCTCCTGTTGGTTTAGTCACCTTAAGCATACCGCTGATGCGGCTTGCTAGGGAGGGGGCTCAATGAGTATCAAGCTAATAAACAAGGACAAAAAACAGTTTGCTGTTTTCGTCCCTCAACATTTTAGCAAACAATTTTTTGCCTGTTATTAGGGCGTTAGTAGTCAAAGGTTCATCATAGAAAGGAATCTCAAATGAATAAACAAACTAAAGAAAATCTAGCTGAAGCAGCACTCATTGGAACTGGGCTTTTGAGTAAATTTGCTCTCTTGAAATCAATGACGGAATCTAAAACATTAACCATAATGGTGATCCTTGGCTTACTATTTTTTAGTGGTTTTATTTTGTTTTTAGTAAAGATGGCTGGCGCCTAAAGTTAATCTGTCAGCTACTAACAAGCTGCTAAATCCAGATTCACCAAGGCTGTCACGCCATTTGCTGAGCAAATCGCCCACCAGCACTTGGTTCACTTATTAGCAGGGCGTTAGGTGCTTAGGAGATTCTGATTTTGATATGTTGCGGAAATAAAATTTCAAGCCCTGATTTTATTGATGGGACAGCTTACTTTGTTTGCAATGAGTGTGGGAATGTTCGAGAGATTAAAAACTATCGAACCTATACACCTGAAGAATCACTTGTTTATTTTGAAAATAAATATGGACTAAATCTACCCTCAAAATATATAGAGGTTTCTGGTTCACGCTCAACTAAGGTCATTAAGCTTAATTCGACTGATATTGAATCGTTGAATTTTTATTTCGATGACGGGTTCTATGAAATTGGTCGCTTCGCAAGCATAGACCCTAACCATAAGAACTCTATATATGACAATATAAGTTCAGGACGAGAATGGGGACTTCAAAATAAATTTATTCCACTCGAAGGTGATGGGCATACTTGGTTAGCTCTTGATTACAGAGAATCAAACGTAGAGCCTAAAGTTGTAGTTACTGAAACAGATGATGGAAATAGCTTAGTCGTTGCAAATAGTTTTGATGAATTCATATCAAATCTTCTTCGATACGAAGAGGTTTATGATTTAAATGGTAATATCATTTATAAAAAATAAAGCGCCTAACACATATGAGCCTTCCGCCAGTCAATAGGCGCGCCTAACTTATTTGACTGCTTTTGCAGTCAAATTAAAATCAATCAACAAATTCATTTACTTCGTCTGTCATTTAGCTGTCAAATCATCGTTTACAGCAAACACATATAGAGGCTCTCTTAGTGCGATCTTATCACTGCCTGACGCTTTTCATTCCTTTGAAATGTCAGGGGCACTAGACATTTATCGGTTAACCCTAAGATGGCACTATTCAAGTCAGAGGTGCTTTTTGCACAGTTAGTTTCAGGCTCATTTAGGGTGTAAACGACTTTGTTGATTGTATTCATTAATGCGCGCCAATAAGGTGTCTAATCAAGGCGATGTAGCTTAAATAGCATTTGGCATAGTGATGATGGTGAGAAGTCATTGCTTCATTAGCCACATCATTCACGGTCATGCTCGCTTCTCTTTTTAAGAGTATCTAGTTAGACGTTCAGCTCACCTTATTGCGCGACTTATCCTTTTAAGAATCGTTGTTCATCAAACACCGTTTTGTTCTTCAGCATGAAATAGACGCAGCGGCCAAGCTTATGTGCCAGTGCAGACAACGCTTTTGCTTTACTCATTCGTTTTTGTAATCGATTAAGGTAGTTACGTGCTTTGTCATTACCACGTAGGTAAAGCACCGCTGCTTCGGAGAATGCCCATTTCAAATGAGCATTACCGATTTTATTGCCATTTGTGCCGTAGGTTTTACCGGCTGACTCCGCTTTGCATTTGACCAATCGAGAGTATGACGCAAACTTTTGTACTGATTCAAATCGACTGATATCACCGATTTCATAGAGGATTGTCAGCGATAAAATCTTACCAATGCCAGGTACTGTTTTAAGTAGTTCTAAATAGACGGGGTTATGGTTTTTGGCTTGTTTTTCGATGAACCATTCAACCTGTGCGAGTTCCTTTGCATAACAATCAAGTAATGCCATGTCTAAATCAATGTTGCGCTGCACGATAGGGTCTTGATATTGCTCGCGAAGTTTTTGTCTTGCAGAGATATTTTTAAGATTAAGTTCAGTTGCAGGTAAATTGTATTGGCTATTAGTGTTAACCACATGACCTTTAAGCATAGCGCCGTGACGGACAATCTTCATTCTACGACGTAGTAGGTCACGTGCTGCGCGCATTTCACTTGGATAATCATAAGCTATTGGAAAGTTACCACCACGCAGTAGTGTGGCAATTTTAAAGGAATCGACTTTATCATTTTTGGTTTTACCACCGTGAATCGCCTTCATATAAAGCGATGACCTAAGATAAAATCAATCCCAAGTTCAGCACACCAGTCAGACACCCAATACCAGCAATGCATGCACTCAACCCCGACAATCACATTGCCGATATAGGGTTCTAGAATGAGTAATAAGTCATCTTTATCAGCACCAATCTTTTTATGGATGACAACTTCCCCTTTAGAATCAATGATACAAACGTAAAGTAAGCGTGCATGTAAATCGATACCACAGTAGTATGGATGTGAGTTATTATAAAATCTCATTGAGCTTTCTCCTGTTGGTTTAGTCACCTTAAGCATACCGCTGATGCGGCTTGCTAGGGAGGGGGCTCAATGAGTATCAAGGCCAGTCAATCTGACCTTCAAACGTTGTCCTCTTTTTTGCAAAATACCGCAAATAAGCAGCCAACATTTTCCAGCAGTTGCTGGCGGCGTTAGCTTTTTCAAATGTATATAAGTTGAGATGTTTACAGATGTACATATACAAATATCAGAGTGTTAGTCCTCTATCTTTAATGATGCTAAAACGTGGTGAAGTTTATTTTGCCTCTGCAAGTGAGTTAAATGATAGGCATGAGTGTAGAGCTAGATATCTATTTAATGCTCCAAAAGAGGTTTGGACTCGATTTGTCGATTATGTGTTATGTAAAGTCAGCTCTAAATACCCTCTTTATCAATCTCCTCAAGATGCATACAAGCTGATTGAATTAGCTGAACCTATTTTTGACGCTGGTTATAGCCAAATAAAGAAAAGAAACCTGACTGTATATGATGCTGTTCAGCTCTTTAATTATGGTTTTGAAGCTGTTCTAGGCGAAAACTTTAGCCCAGAAGAAAAGAAGAAGATCAGACAATATACTGAGAGTTACTTGTTAGGGTTAAGTGAGAGCGAACTTGTGGAAAATAAGCACATTTGTTCCTTCTCCAAAAATGCGATAAACCCTACAATGTGGGGGCATTATGGGGCAGCCGAAACTGGCTTTGTCGTTATATATGAAAGCTCTGATGGTTTTGTTGACGTTGAGTCGACATTGCCCAACTTATCTGGTTATAGAGAAAAAGAAGAAGGGTGGCATGAGATAGGTAGTTATAATAATGAAAGTTTGATGTTAAAAGACGTTATTTACTCTAGGCAACCTTGCAAAGTTAACGCCTTTGAAAGACTTATACATAAATTTCGTTTCAGCGAAAGAGAAGCTCATTACGATGTGCCTGAAAGCTTTCTGGGTATGATTGACCAAATGGAAGTAAATAAAGTTGGATTAGTTAAGTTTACTGATTGGAAGTATGAGCAAGAGGTTCGCTTACTATTCCCCACCTATGAAGAGCTACCTTCAGAGCATCGTTGCTTAAAAGTAAATAGTTGCCATATAAAAGGAGTTATCTTTGGTCCTAAGACTTCAGATAGTTCAAAAGAAAGAGTTTTAATGGCTTGTGCTCATTTATTAGAACTAGCAAAAGATCTGCCAAGCTTAGCTGTTTTTCAGGCGTTAGAGTCGCACGATAGCTACTCTTGTCAAGTAGCTCCTGTGGGTATGGTCTCAAAGTTTTTTTCATCAAAACTCCTCCCCCTAACAGAATACGAACGTTTAAATCTGGATCAAAAAGAGTATTTGGGTAAGTTGGGTAAAAGTATTATAGAACAAAGCTAACAAGGCAATTAAACGGAACTAAAACAGTGGGTTAGGTTTCGCTTCGCTACACATT
The DNA here is from genome assembly GCF_006385555.1 of Shewanella polaris. Taxonomy (NCBI): domain Bacteria; kingdom Pseudomonadati; phylum Pseudomonadota; class Gammaproteobacteria; order Alteromonadales; family Shewanellaceae; genus Shewanella; species Shewanella polaris. Next base: position 718,667 of record NZ_CP041036.1, read on the forward strand.
ATAACCCACAGTTTTAGTCCGCTTATTGCGGCGTTGAACTAAGCCGCTGCGCGGAGCCCAAAAGCCCGTCATTTGCACCACACTTACCTCAGTGGATTTTCCCACTATCAAGGAGGTAAGTCATGTTAGAAATAATAACATGGCCACCCAAGATTAGTGGCTAAATAACAAACAATAAACTACGCTTTACTTACCCTTTCAAAATGGTAATTGAAGATGGCCAGACCAAGACAAACTATCGTTAGCTTAGACGATACGCCTTACTACCACTGCTGCTCCCGTGTTGTGCGTAAGGCTTTTCTTTGCGGAATAGATAACTCGACAGGTGAGAACTTTGAACATCGGCGAGAGTGGGTAGATTCGCGCATTCTTGAGTTGGCGACCATTTTTGCCATCGACATTTGTAACAATAACATGGCCACCCATGATTGTTGGCTAAATAACAAACAATAAACTACGCTTTACTTACCCTTTCAAAATGGTAATTGAAGATGGCCAGACCAAGACAAACTATCGTTAGCTTAGACGATACGCCTTACTATCACTGCTGCTCCCGTGTTGTGCGTAAGGCTTTTCTTTGCGGAATAGATAACTCGACAGGTGAGAACTTTGAACATCGGCGAGAGTGGGTAGATTCGCGCATTCTTGAGTTGGCGACCATTTTTGCCATTGATATTTGTGCTTATGCGGTGATGAGTAACCATTTACATGTTGTTTTGAAGATTGATGCAGATAAAGCAAAAGGCTGGTCAGATAAAGATATTCTGATCCAATGGCATAAAGGTTTTAAAGGCACATTGCTGACTCATAAATTTGTTAAAGACGAAGACTTAAACGAGTTTGAGCATAAAACGGTTAATGACTGTGTGACTCAATACCGACAAAGGTTAGTTGATATTAGTTGGTTTATGCGTTCCTTATGTGAGCCTATTGCCAGAATGGCCAATAAAGAAGATAAATGTACGGGCCGATTTTGGGAAGGAAGATTCAAATCCCAGGCGTTACTTGACGAAGCCGCTGTTCTGAGTTGTATGGCTTATGTAGATTTAAACCCTATTCGTGCCAAAATGGCAACGACACCAGAAACCTCAGACTACACCAGTATTCAACGGCGAATAACCTCAGCGATAAAAGGTGAGCAACCAACAGCATTATTGCCTTTTGTTGGTAATGAACGGCTAGATATGCCCAATGGACTGATGTTCAGCGTTAAAGACTATATTGTGCTGGTGGAAGATACCGGGCGAATTATTCGAGAAGATAAACGCGGTGCAATTAGCTCAACTAGCCAAGATATTCTCAATAGATTAAATATTCCTGCTGACAACTGGCTAAAAATCACCACAGAGTTTGGTTCATTATTCAAAGGTGCAGTAGGGTCTTTACCTGTATTAACGGAATATTGCGAACATCTAGAACGAAAGCGACGACAAGGTGCATCAAACTGCCAGCGCTGGTTATGCGCTTAAAGCTTAATCTCTATAACTAGAATCCACACAAAAACATTAACCTCCTTTCAAGCTTGATATCAATCAAGCCGCGAGTGCTGCTTTAAATCTACCGTATTGTTCATCATTTTCCATATAACGCTCAGTTTGTTGATGATTCCCATTTAGTTTATACATTTTAAATAGTGCTGAAAGCTATCGCAATCAAACCTAAAAGCAGTGATGTTAATTGATCGTTAAAATGGGTGGCTGAATTTTATTAAAAATGGGTGGCTGAATTTTATTTATTAAAAGCAGTGATGTTAATTGATCATTAAAATGGGTAGCTAAATTTTATTTATTAAATTTTAAGTTATTAAATTTTACTAAACACTTGGGGTATTGGATAAAAAATAACCCGTAAGCACTGTATGTGTGCTCCGGGTTACCAATGAGCTATTGCAGGTTGAGACTATTTGGCCGCGTTTCGTGCTTCAGTCAGCCAACCGTTCCATTTATCCTGATTTTTGGTAATCCACTCATCTACGTGTCCTTGGATATCCTTGGCACTCTTTTCACCTTCGTTCATCCGAGTATTTTGTTCGTTGATATCACTAAGTGGCAATGTAAATACCTCAAAAAACTTCCTGGCTGCCGGATTCTGCTTGGTGAATTTTTTGTTGGCGACGATCTGGATGTCTGAAACGACAAAACCAAGCTTTACCGGATCAGAAACCGCGCCTTCAATTCCATTCACTGTCATCCGTTCAATTGCAGAACTTTGCGCCTTTGTCGGCTTTATTTCAGGCACGTTGATCCAGACAACGTCCTTGCCTGGCTTCAGTTTGAAAATGGTCCAGTTTGGTGCCCAGGTATAAAAGAATATTGGTCCACCATTTTTATAACCCGCCATCGCTGATGCCATTCCTGCTGCATATGAAGCAGTCACCGGATTGATAGCATCTTTGAGACCATATACGTCCATATGGTGGGTGATTATTTTTTCACATCCCCAGCCAGGTGGGCAAGCAGTCAGATCGGCCTTGCCATCACCATTTGTATCAAAGGCTTTTTTCACCTCAGGGCGTTTAAAATCTTCAAGGGAAGTAATGTTATATTTATCTGCCTCTTTTTTAGACACCAAATATCCTTGCAGGCCACCGGCCTTAACCACAAAACCAACTTTCTCACCTTTGTCATAAAATCCTTTTGGCATCTGGTCATCATGATTTGGAAACCAGCCATTGGTCCAGTAATCAACATCACCGAGAGTCACTGTTTTGTAAAAGATCGGATTCGACAGATCTTTAGGTTTTTCTACATCATACCCAAGTGTTTCAAGGCCCCGTCGTACCAGAGCTTCCTGAAAAAATCCCGTATCCCACGTGGCCCGCGCAGGTTTGACTGTTACACCTTCACCTGGCTGGTGATTATCGGCAAGAGCTGCTGACCCTGTCATGGTCATTGCAGCGAAAGCTGCACCCATTATTACTTTCTTAATTCTCATTTTCGTTCCTTATTTTTTTGTTGCCATAGATTGGGTCATTATCTTCAAAATAATTACCAATATTACATCTCTGCCTTTGGACATAAATAAGCACATTCATTTTTCTTTTAGGTTATATTTTAAATAATATGTTGAATTTGAGAGCATTTTTAAAAATATGATAAGAACTTAGGCTTGTTCCGTTAAAAACATCATTCCCTCTTAAAGGGCTACATCATTATCAGCTTTGTCCTCTTTTTTGAAAGCGGTGCCATACGTTTTACGAAATACTTGGGGTTTTGGATAAAAAATAACCCGTAAGCACTGTATGTGTGCTCCGGGTTACCAATAAGCTATTGCAGGTTGAGACTATTTAGCAGCATTGCGTGCTTCAGTCAGCCAACCGTTCCATTGATCTTGGTTTTTGGCAATCCACTCATCTACGTGGCGTTGAATGTCCTGTTCACTCTTTTCGCCATCGTTCATCCGAGTATTCTGTTCGTTGACGTCGGCAAGCGGTAGGGTAAAGACTTCAAAAAATTTCCTTGCTGCCGGATTTTGTTTGGTGAATTTTTTGTTGGCGACGATCTGGATGTCAGAAGCGACAAAACCAAGTTTTACTGGGTCAGAAACTGCGCCTTCAAGCCCCTTTATCGTCATTCGTTCAACAGCTGAACTTTGCGCTTTGGTAGGATTGATTTCAGGTACGTTAATCCAGACAACGTCCTTGCCTGGCTTCAGTTTAAAAATGGTCCAATTTGGTGCCCAGGTATAGAAGAATATTGGTCCACCATTTTTATAACCCGCCATCGCAGATGCCATTCCTGCTGCATATGCCGCTTTCACCGGATTGATAGCATCTTTGAGACCATATACGTCCATATGGTGGGTGATTATTTTTTCACATCCCCAGCCTGGAGGGCAGGCAGTCAGATCGGCCTTGCCATCACCATTGGTATCAAAGGCTTTTTTCACCTCAGGGCGTTTAAAATCTTCAAGGGAAGTAATGTTATATTTATCTGCCTCTTTTTTAGACACTAAATAGCCACCCAGCCCACCGGCTTTCATTACATAACCAATCTTTTCAGCTTTTTTATCAAAATTTTTCGGTAGTTGATCGTTATGCATTGGAAACCAACCATTGGTCCAATAATCAATATCACCGAGAGTGACCGTTTTGTAAAAAATTGGATTGACCAGAGTTTTGGGCTTTTCAACATCATACCCCAGAGTCTCAAGACCTCGTCGTACAAGCGCTTCCTGAAAAAAACCGGTGTCCCATGTCGCTCGAGCTGGTTTAACGGTTATGCCTTCTCCTGGCTTGAGCGTATCAGCAAGAGCTACTGACCCCGTCATGGTCATTGCAGCTAAAGCTGCACCCAGTATTACTTTTTTAAGTATCATTTTACGTCCTTATTTTTTGGAGTTGCCATTGATTGGGTGATTCTATCTAGAATGATTGCTAATAAAACAATCGCAAGACCGCCAACCGTGGCCAAACCAATATCAAGTGTATTTAAGCCCAGAACGACAGGTGCCCCGAGGCCTCCTGCGCCAATCATTGCGGCGATAACCACCATGGAGAGCGACATCATGATGGTCTGATTAAGGCCAGCCATGATGGTCGGAAGAGCAAGTGGTATCTGAACTTTAAGTAAAACCTGCGAGCTTGTTGCCCCAAAGGCGAGCGCAGCCTCGACTAACTCTGGGTGTACCTGCCTGATACCTAGACTGGTTAATCTAACCAACGGTGGCAGGGCAAAAATGATGGTTGCAAGAACACCCGCTGTGTTGCCAATAGAAAAAAGCATCACAATAGGTACCAAATAGACAAAGGCTGGCGTTGTCTGCATCGCATCCAAAATGGGTCGTAGAATGTTATTAACACGATCACTGCGTCCTGCCCATATACCAAATGGCACTCCAACAACGGTGCAGAACACAACAGATGAAAATACCATGGCGAGGGTTATCATGGTTTCTGACCAGAAACCAAGCAGACCGATGAGAATCAACGAAGCAAGCGTAAAACCAGCAAGTTTGAAACCTGACACCCGCCAAGCAATGACGCCAAACAGTGCAATAACTAGAAGAGGTGAAGTTGCCAGAAGTCCGTCTGACACACTAGATAAAATGAAGTCTACGGGCCATTTTATCATCTGGAAAAACCATCGATACCCTTCGACCAACCAGTCAACAAGACTTGTGATCCATGCATCTAAAGGAATAACTCTTTCATCAAAACTGAACATAATATAAAACTCCTGAAGCTAGTATTCTAAGATGCTGACTGCTCAAAATAAGTCCCTTTCTCTGCACGGTTTAAGGTACGAAGAAACAGATTTTTAGAAACAACTCCGCGATATCTATTTTCTGAGTTTACAACTGGAATAGGCCAAGAATGAGAAGCTACCAAAGGTAAAATGTCTTGAAGACTATCGGTTTCCTGAACCGATTCTGCTTCTGTAAGAAAAGCATGCTCAAGTTTGCTGGTACCATTTCCTTGGTCAATAGCGTCACGCAGGGAATCTGAAGAGACAACACCTAAAAACCGGTGTTCTGAGTCGAGTACATATGCAAATTCGCGATCTTTAATACTCAACATTTCTAATGTGGCTCGTGGGCTACCAGCTTTAGTATGCCAAACAACCGTTGGATGGGTATCGCGGGCAATGTCCCCTGCGGAGATAACACCAGTTGGATCCACACCACGGAAAAATGCTCGTACATAATCATCAGCGGGATTTTGCAGAATCTCTTCTGGCGTCCCCACCTGAATCACTCGGCCGCCCTGCATAATGGCAATTCGGTCACCAATACGTAATGCTTCATCTAAATCATGGGAGATAAAAATGATGGTGCGCTCATGACGATCTTGTAGTTTAAGCAGTTCGTCCTGCATCTCTGTCTTAATAAGAGGATCAAGCGCCGAAAATGCCTCATCCATGAGCAAGATATCAGGATCAACCGCTAAGCCTCGCGCCAATCCAACTCGCTGCTGCATACCACCACTTAACTCTTTGGGATATGCATTTTCTAAGCCTTCAAGTCCGACTTGTTTTAAAGCGTCTAGAGCTCGCTCTTCACGCTGTTTCTTATCCATACCATCAAGCTCTAGTCCAAATGCAGCATTTTCTAACACAGTTTGGTGAGGCATAAGAGCGAAGGACTGAAAGACCATACTTGTTTTACTTCTGCGAAACCTTACCAGCTCATCCTTATTCATTTTGAGGATATTTTCACCATCAACTAACACCTCTCCAGACGTTGGTTCAATGAGCCTGTTTAGCATTCTTACTAGAGTTGATTTTCCTGAGCCAGACAGACCCATCACGACAAAAATTTCACCTTTATTTACTGTAAAACTGGCACCTTGCACTGCAACTGTAAGCCCTGTCTGTTCGTAAATTTCTTCTTTGCTTTTCCCTTGTTCAAGTAATTTTACCCCCTTACGAGGGTCTGAACCAAAAACCTTGTAAAGGTTTTTTATCACTATTTTTTCCATAATATTTTCCATGACGCTCTTTTACGTCGTTTTGCTTTTTTGCACTAATCGCTACATAAAAAGCACATGAATAAATTCTGCGCTGTTAAATATTTACCACACACTTTCGCGATATATTTTATACAGTAGTCCCATAACGCTTAGCATGTCAATGTTAGTGTTTTTAAAAGTAAACCTAAATCATTGAATTTAATTGAAAAATATAATGGTTATTATTCTTGATTTTATTAAAAACCACTAAGCATGACCACCCAAGATTATTGGTTAAATAACAAATAGCGCTTTAATTACCCTTTCAAAATGGTTATTAAAGATGGCCAAACCAAGACAAACTATCGTTAGCTTAGAAGACACACCTTATTATCATTGTTGCTCACGAGTTGTGCGTAAAGCTTTTCTGTGTGGCATTGATAACTCGACAGGCGAGAATATTGAACATCGTTGTGAATAGGGTGATTCTCGTATACTTGAATTTGCTACCATCTTTGCCATTGATATTTGTGCTTATGCATTCTTATTAATAAGCAGGGAACAATCACTTACATGTTGTTAAAGTCGATGCTAATAAAGTGAAACATTGATCAGATTAAGAAACGCGGCGCAATAAGCTCAGGTAGCCAAGATATTCTTAATAGGCTGAATATTCCGATTAAAAACTGGTTAAAAATAACCACAGAATTTGGCACGTTATTCAACTTAACAAAATAATGTGAGCATGAAGAACGAAAGCGACGACAAGGCGCATCAAACAGCCAACGTTGGTTGTGTTTAAGGCTTAATAACTAAAACTAGAATTATATAACTAACCCCATATCCAGCTTGATATCAATCAAGCTGATAGTGCTGCTTTAAATCTACCGTATTGCTCACCATTTTCCATAAGGTGCTTAGTTTGTTGATGATTTGCGTTCAATTGACTTGTTTGAATAGTGCAGAAGGTTATTAGAGTTAAATTGGGAGGAGATTATTCATGTGATGAATATCAGGGTTAATTGATAAGCGCTTGAAAAAATAAGTAAAAAGGAGTCTGGTGGGAGACTCCTTTTGTTTATGGGGGATGTATTTTATAGCTAAACTTTAGTTTAATCCGTTAAGGATTAACGTGTAAAGTTATGGTATTTCTCGATACCTGAGCTTCGTCCTTCAGCATGACAAGTTGCACATGACTCACTTGCGTTTAACTTATACCATTCAGTAGCAGGTACTTCTTCAGTAGTAGTACCTCCATTTTGAACCATATGAGCTAATGCATAATCGTCATTATGGCATGCAAAACAGTTCGCCGTGATAGGGCTGGCCATTTTGGTTGAATCACCATCGTTGAATGCTTTAGCTCTCATGAACTGATTTGGAACAGTTTTTAAGTCAACAACACCATTATCATGGCACGCTACACAGCTGGTCTGTGGTGCTATAACACTTGCAACGTTAGGTGTACCATCGTCATTTAACTTCTCGCTGCCCACACCCCAATGCATACTATGAACCATTGGACCAAAGCCTGGAGCAGAATTTTTTGCACTACGGTCTTGACCGTTGTTATGACAAGCGACACAACCTAAACCACCGTTAGCGAAGTTACCGTTTTTGTGATAGTTACTAAGGTTGTTATGACAAGTAGTACAAGAGTCAGTGCCTACACTGTGACGACGATCGTAATCAGTTACTGACCCATCAGCCTGTGATGTAACATCCGTGTATCCATGTATAGTAACAACGTCAGCTTCAGCACCCATGTAGTCTTTGGCGGTAAAACTGACACGTAATGATGCCATTAAGCCAGCATCAGGCCAAGCTGATAGGTCTGGAGTTGAGCCAGCGACAGGTGGTAAGCCATGACCTGCGGATATTGCATAACACATAGTCTTGCGACCTTCTGCGTCATAGCTGTATTCATAAGCATCAGTAATACGGCCAATAACACTGTTATTATAAACTCCGTGGAAGTATGAACCTACATAGTTAATTGGCTTGTCTGGATTATGAGTCGTTTGTGACTCGTCGAACAAATCATGTATGTTAACTAATGTTTCAGCCCCTGTTGCTGCGTCAATTTCGAATAATGACAGCGTCGTACACCATTGGCCTGCATCACCAGAATCTGAGAACCATGCAGGTGCGGTACCAGTAACCTTATAGGTATCTGCGAGCGCTTTGTTAGAGGTGATAGCACTTTTTGCTTCATGTAACGCACGTAAGTCAGAACCGTTACCAGGAATGATATCTCCTGCAATGTCACCAGTGTCATGACAATCAATACAACCAGGACCTGCAACATTGATGTTTATAGTTGGTTCAGTGTGACAAGAACTACAGTTCATGACACTAAAGCCTGTTTCGAACTCTTGGTGGTTAATGTGGCCAATTTTAGACAGAGTATTACTTGCGTAGCTACCTGTTGAAAACCCTTCTTCATTCACCATGTCGCGACTAACAGAGCCGTGACAGGTTAAACAACCTTCAACGAAAGTGACTTCACCGTCCATGCCTTGAGCTACATAGCTGGCATGACGATTTGGACTCGTTGAGTAGTCAACGTGACAGGCATAGCAAGCTTCGGTAGTGGTAGAAAAAGCTCCTTCAGGCTTATTTACTACTAGCTCATAAGATCTGGCTATCCCTGATTCGCTATTGCCACCAACACGCAACCATACAATACCTTCAGTTCCAGTATTTACACCTAACATAGGTGCTGTAAATTGGTAGTGACCGTCACCAAGAGCGGTTAATGTTGCCCCTTCAGTGCTCATCGTTACCGCACCACCAATATGAATATTGTCTGCGACTTCATTGATGGGATCTTCATTACGGTTGTTAATAAAACCTTTATCAGTAAGAGCCGCAACTTTACCTTCAGCATCTATGAGCCCGTTAACAAGTTCCCCGTTTTCGTTAGTGACCTCAAATTCGTAACTAATAGAACCTTCGCCAAGTATATAGTTTATTACTTTCACATTAGTTTCGGTTGAACTGGTTACCACTGGTAATGTCCAAGAATCTCCAGGTTGACCGTCAACACCGTCAACACCGTCAACACCAGCGGCACCGTCATCCCCATCACATCCCATTAACAAACTAGTCAGCGCTAATGCGACTAGATAAGCTAGTTTTTTAGATTTAAAACGTTTCATCATAACTCTCCGTTTGATCCAATAAAGAATATTGGACTCTTTATGGTATTAAACTTTGCTTAGTTCATTAGCCATAACTGGTTCTATATTTTATTATGTGAGCTCAAATTGAATATCGGCTCGGGACCGATTTTGCTGTTAATCTAATGTAAATTAATTGATTGAGATCAAATTAGCGCCTATTACTTTGGAGGTATGTCTCATTTTATTGATATTTATAAAAACCAATTGAATCATCACTTTAAATTAATATTCATTTAAGGTTGGCTTAAGGTTTGGTTAAGGTTAGGTTGGTGGTAGGTTAATTTTTATTTGAGATTGAAATTTTAATTTGTGCTAATGAAAAGCTACATTTACATGTTTCTGGGTTATATAAAATCGTGAAAAATAATATCGCTATGCTTCGATGCCCAGTAAAGAATATAAGCGTATTCGGACCCGCTGAAGTTGTTTAAATACTGATATTGTCTCAAATGTATGGATTGATGTTGTTAACAAAATGGTTGATTAATGCGCAGTTAAGTTATAACTATCTAATATTTTAGCCAATTGTTAATTATTGGGCTAATCTTTCAAATCTCTTTATCAACATTTAGACAAACACATGGTCTACGAGTGTTAGTCGCTGTAATCACAACACTGGAATACAACATTAATGAGCATTTCTAATTTATGGGCAAGTGAACTTGAATATCGTCGCACAGTGTTAAAGGCAGTGTTAATCGTCATTATTGTAGCTGGCAGTATTTTTGTGGTTAATAACTGGTTTAGCGGTTTCAAAGTGTATGCCATGGTTGAACTAGTTGTGGTGTGTCTTTGTATTGGTATTCTGGTTATTCATAAGAGTACACCTAATCTTACCTTGTGGTGTTCAGTATTTTTATTTTCCCTCTATACGGTTATTTTAATTGGTATTTATAGTGCCTCATTTAATTCTGGGTTGTTTACTTGGTTGTTTATTATCCCCGTTTTGTCATATCTATTATTGGGAATTAAGCTAGGAACGATATATACAAGTGTGTATATGGCTACAGGTGTGGCTATTTTGATTTACGCTTTGTTGTTCAATATTGCTGATATTTATCCGATCACTATTGCCAATATTGCTTTATGTTTAGCGGCCATTTGGGCATTGTCTTTTAGTTATGAATCTAAGCGAGCGGAAGCAGTAGAGCGTTTGCAACAAATGGCATCAGTTGATCCGTTAACAGGGTTAAATAATCGTTTATTGTTAGATTCTATTTTCGAGATGCTGTGCCAAAGTTTGCCTGATAAACAACAATCAGTGTCTATGTTATTACTTGATCTTGATTATTTTAAAAAGATTAATGATCAGTTTGGTCATGATGTGGGTGATAAGGTATTGGTTGAGGTATCCAAATTAATCAACGATATGCGTCGTCGGAATGATTGGGCTTTTCGTTTTGGTGGCGAAGAATTTTGCATGTTAATTCCTAATACGAGTTTGCAACAGGCTGAGCAAATCGCAGAGCGTTTGCGCATTGCGATAGATAAGATTACAACTGTTGATGATAATAAACTCAATATTAGTATCAGTATTGGCGTTGCACGTTGGCCCGATGATGGCAGTCAGTTATCGCAGGTTTATAAAGCCGCTGACGAACGGCTTTATAAAGCGAAAGAATTAGGACGTAATAAAGTTGTTTCTCACTAAAGTGATCAACCAAGAGCCAGTAATAACAAATAAAGTGTAGTCAGCAACAATTGTTGGTGGCTATTTTATTCCAATCCGCATTAGAATTTGCTCTTTTAGCGAAAATTATCAGTGAGGTATTTGAGGCAGCCTTTTGAAGACATAGTCGTTCTCGGCAACTGCTCCTGCGTTGCTCTACCTCCTGCATCCATGCAGTCGTACGTTAAGAAAGGCTAACAAAAAAGACCACTCTGATAAATTCGCCCTTCGGGGCGGTGTCACAACCCCCATTACTGTTTCAAATGACTTTGATGTAGAAGACTACACCTACAGTCATTTTCATTGTACTGGGCCTAGTGACGCAGCCTAAAATAGATCATATTCTAATAAGGATTGATATTATGGTTTAGTTTTATGAAGTAAATATGACATAGGCATCCACCGTAATCTTCTTATTGATCCGATGGAAACAATAGACTTCTTCAAGCAGATTTCAACGTAGCTGAAATAACATTTCTACGTCGGCAATATCTATATAAAATGACAAAGACACTCACCTTAATTTTCATCTTGATACGATGGCAAGCCATAGACCTCTTCAAGCTGATTTAAAAGCGGTAGAAACAGCATCTCTATTTCGGCAATATTTATATGGCTTTGGTTAGGGAAAAAGAAATGACTATTGCGATTGCGCCGGGTACGGATAATGACATAGAACATCTGACTGATCAGTTTGGTGTTTTGTGGAGGAAGTTGTATTTGTTCAAAAAGCTTATTTTCAGCATTTTTTAGTGCCGTACTGATTGTCCCTGTGTTGATCTGTGCGACATAATTGATCTCTAGTTTTTTTAGTATTCCATCCAACCATACATTACTTAAAGCGGTGACTGTTTCACCATATTCACTATGGGCCCTTTTTTTGAAAAAAAGGATATTATGCTTTAACAGGCAAGCTTTGAGCAAAATCTCTGCGGCAAGCGAAATGTTACGCCAGAAATCAACCGTTTCGAAAGGACTATGTTCACCGATATTCGCAATTTCATAAGTGCCGTTATGGTAAGTAATCACATTTTGAAAAGTAGACAGGTGAATGGCATAGCGGTGATTTTGTTCTGCAATATAACTGATATCAACATTTATCCCGTCTCCAGTATCAATATTCATTGTATTTATCCTCTTCAATATCACTCATCGCTTTTCTTCTTCCAAACGCAATTCATTTATCAGTGATGCAACCTTTTTATCTGTATGACCAGTAATAAGATCTCTTCCTTACAAGCTTTATCTAACAATTGAGGAGCATAAACGAGCGAGAAAATAACATTGTTTTCTAGAATAACATGCTCCCCATATTTATTGATGGATGGTCTTATGCTGCCTAGCAGACATAAAAATAACGCCAGCAAGTTTCAGCTCATTATTGGAGGTATACCTTCACAGTCTACACCTCACACAAGAGGGTGGAATTCTGGCATTTAATGAGCCAATTGGTTTGTCAGGTAACAGCACTCTAAAAATGGGTGGTTTGGACTAGTTGGCTGCTTTACTGTCCATCTGGAAAGTTGGATACTTGATGAATAGTTATTGGCTTATCTATTGTGGCGTTCAATTTTTAAAACCGAACAAAATAAAGCCGAATGTGGATTTCAAAAGCTATTAGCGTTATCGTTAACTAATAAGAAAATCAACAGAGACTAAAAACAGCGGGTGTTCCATTTAAGCCCACTTTTGTCAGCTCTAGGCATTAGGCTCCAACATCATCTCATCTACTCTTTCGGGGGGAACGATGTCAGAAAATGTAAACAATGCACTCATAGAAGCAATCAATGATGAGTATAAATCACGCGCAACATACCGAGCAGTCATTAATAAATTTGGTGAAATACGACCTTTCATAAACATAGTCGCAGCCGAAGGCCGTCATATTGAAGCCTTGTTACCCTTATTTGTTAAATACAATGTTGCTATTCCTATTGATGATTGGGATTCACGCATAAAAACACCCGCAACTATTCTTGAAGCATGTCAATTGGGCGTTGCAGACGAAATTGAAAATGCACAAATGTATGACAGGCTACTTGAGTTAACAATAGGTTATCCTGATATTCAAGCAGTGCTAAAGCAATTACAAAGAGCATCAAAAGAAAATCATCTTCCCGCTTTTCAGCGTTGCGTGGAGAGAGGCGGTCGAGGACAGCAAAATCGACGCGGACAATGCTGTAAGTAGGTTGTTAACATGGAAAATACATTTTGGACGGCCCTTGCCACGAGTTCTCTTGCCGCTGTTGTTACTACAGTTGGTATATATACAGTACGTAAGTATGTAGATTGGGGGCAACGCAATATTACCTATTTTATGTGTTTTGCTGCAGGTGTATTAATATCGGCGTCGTTTCTTCACATTATTCCTAAATCATTGTCAATGAACCCTAATGCAGCACCTTATCTATTAGTTGGATTTTTTGGCTTACATTTATTTAATCGTTTTGTTACCGCATTTGTATGCCAGAAAGACCCTGAAAAAGAGCAATATGGCATTGGACTTGTACCAATGGTGGGTATTGGTTTTCACTCGTTTATCGATGGGTTTATCTATTCTATTGCGTTTACCGTGAGTATTTTTACTGGTTTTCTCGCCACTGCGGGCATGGTTTTACATGAATTCCCTGAAGGCATCATTACCTATCTTTTATTGGTAAAAGGAGGGTTTAGTGAACGAAAAGCGGTGATTCTTTCTTTTTTTGCAGCCGCATTAACCACCCCGGTAGGTATGCTTGTCTCATTTCCACTCATCAATCAAATTGATAAACCAATGTTGGGGGCTTTGTTGTCATTGTCAGCGGGTGCGCTCATTTATGTTGGGGCAACACACCTCTTACCTAAAGCTGAACAAGAACACAAAAAATACAGTTTTGTTGCATTGGGTGGTGGGATACTGGTTGCTATTATAATAGTACTTTCAAAAGGTTAATTAAATTATGAATCCAGTTAAACAATTGACTAACTAATAGATTAGGGGCCTAACAAATAGGTTAGGCCGAGTGACGTTGTGTTGTTATTGAATGTTGAACAAGCTTTATATTGTATTAACAGTAGGTAACTAATCTGCTTAGATATCTTCTACCGTTTCATCTTTCAACGATTCAGTGGTGTTATCCGTTAACGTTATCAATAAGCCTGTGAGTAGGCTCATGCTGTAACCCAGTGCGGCACCTATAACAAGCGGCGGAATAATTGCTGCTATATCGGCATTTAAGGCAAATGTGATACAACAACCAATAAACGTACCGGGAATAAAAGCGAAGTTTTTATGACTGGCTTGTAAACACATAAATGCAGTAACAATGCCTGTTAACGCATAGCTGATCATTGGCGAGCCCAGCACTCCGCTACCTGCAATAATTAACCATCCCCAGAATACACCAGAAAGATTAGTCATTATCGCCATTATCATCCCTTTGGCGCCTGTTTCTGTTTGAGCAAAAAAAGTACTGCAACCGAGAAAGCCAACCCATGTCACGAGTTGAAATACATCAGCAAGACCAGCCCAAACAGCCGCTAAAAAACCTGCAGAAATTGCAATTTGCCAACGATTAGCCATGGTCGCCTCTATAACGTAAAAATAAGAACGGTGAGTTCTAAATTTAGCACAATAAAAGAAAGCCATGCAGTTTAGTTTTATAAAAGTCGATCCAGTTCGCAAATAATAGTAAATGCTAATAAAACAAAATATCCTGGAACTTGGTAGGCGCTGGCGTATTTAGCTTCGGATTATTTAAGTTTTGCAAGTTTAGGTTTACCCACAGTGCTTGATGGTTTTATCCAATAAAATTGTGGCGTTACTTATCATCATTAATGGTTACAGTGGATATTATGAGGGAGCCTGGATCGTGATTTAACGGTGTTCTCAGTGATGATAGTGAGTCTATGTCTTTCGTTTACGCAATATGGAATATTTAGTGGTAAAACATCGTAGAGCCAGAGTTTGTCACTTAATATGGTTGGTACATAAGTAAGCAGTGCGTCTCCTTAATGAGTTTATGTTGTTGACAATAAGGACGCCCACATAAGAAACTGTGGCGTCAATATCAGCCCCCAAAAATGCGATACAAATGCATAATAGGAAATAACAAGCATGCCTCACCAAGACCAGAGCATTAGTGTCAAAATGGCGGCTCCATTCTGCATATTATTAATAGTAATACTACTACTGCAGGTGGTTGGTGTGTATGTCAGCAATAGCTTTTTAGCTTCGGGAGGGGTTAAAGGTTATTGGATTATAAGTCGGTTAATCTTTCCATTTGTTCTCGTTTTTCTGCTGGCGATACCGTTAAAACAACTGTATTTCTCTAAACCTACAATTAATCGTGAAAACCTGCTGCTGATGGCTTTCTTTTTTGGTCTTCTGCTTTGTTTATTTGTTTACCTACAATTTTTTGCAGCAGATTATTTATCTCACTATCGCCATGGTCGCTCTTTAGACGCGCTAAGAGAAGCTGGTAAGTTTCAGCGTTTTCTGATTTTTACTGCTTCGACCATAATAGGCTGGGAAGTCCTTCATCGCGGGTTTTTATTGGGTGGTGGTCAATATTGTTTAACCAAGCATTACAAACTAAATCCTGTGGCGGCCGCTATTATCATGACCGTTATTGTGTGTATCTTTGAAGTATTATTCCACATTAAAAAACCTATCTATGAAGCTGTAGGTATGATTTTCGCCTCGCCTTTATTGTCTTATCTAACGATTAAAACTCGCAGCTTATGGCCTGCGTTAACATTTCATTTATTGATTGAGTTAGCATTTGGCTTTTCCGCGTTTTATTATTCTGTCTATTAATCGTTTCATTAATAAATTTTCGAAATAAACTTGCCCATATATAACAGTTATCGATGATTATAAAAATGAATGTCAGGGTTAGTTATGAGGCACGTTGAGCTTTGTTCTTGAGTCATTACAGTGGCGAATTGACAGAGTATTTTTAGCCCCATTAGTGCTGATAATCTCATAACATCCCAAAATCATCTGTTATTATTGCAAGTGGATTATTAATGAGCATCCGATGTGCACATGCACCGGAAGGCCTGTATCAATATGCGATTTCATTTCAGGAAAACGAGAAAATATGATTACTTTTCATCCCATTGGCTATGCTAAAACCCCATTTGAAGAAATTGACAATGTACCTTTACAAAGTGCAGGGATCTCAAATGATATTGCCGAACTCATAATCCATGAAGAGTTTGTCGAGGGGCTGGATGACCTCCATGGCTTCTCGCATATCTATGTATTGTTTCATATTCACAAAGCTAAAGGTTCAGCTTTGAAGGTTAAACCATTCTTAGACACTGAACATCGCGGTATTTTTGCCACTCGCTCGCCAAAACGTCCGAACCCTATTGGGCTGAGCATTGTTGAAATTGATCGTATTGAAGGAGGTCGCGTTTTTGTTAAAGGGATTGATCTGCTTAACGGCACACCGATCATTGATATCAAACCCTATATCCAATCATTCGATAATATTAAAGACACCAAAGATGGCTGGTATGAACAAGGCTTTGACCCCAAAACGACTCTTTCTGATGATCGTTTCGCTTAATAAGTGACAAGCTAAGGTCTAATTAATTTAACGTTAACATGATTCCTGATTCTGGTTGGCGAAAACGTAGTTTTAGTTTCAGCTTTTGAGCTCCTTAAATTTAATAGGCCGCTAATGCAACGCTTCGAATATTGTAATGCTAATACCTGCGCTGAAGAGTTGCTTGCTTTAGGGCCAGTGAATATGAAAATGTGGTACTTATTTCAGTGGCTCACGGAACATGAGCAATTACGTTATGGTACGCAGGCTGAAATGGTAAAGCTGTATATTAATAAAGAGCTGGTTGCTTATGGTTTACTTGAAAATTATGAAGCTCGAACGGATAAAACTACCTTGTATGAGGGGGATTTATATCAAGATTTGGGCGTGGTGCATTTTGTTACCATGCCTGAGCATCGTAAAAAGGGTTATGCAAGCTTAGTTGCTGATGTGATGTACAAAGATATTATTCAACCTTTGTTAGCCCGCCATAATGATGTTCGTGCTTATGTTACCGCCACTGAGCGCGCGGTGCCGTTAATTCAGCGTACTGCGATTGATGCTGCTAACTTAGTCACTCAATTTTATTCAGATGCTACCTTTAAAGAAAAAGTCGTAATGCAGATAAACCCTCGCTAGGCTCATAAAACAGAAGTTCACATATCATTTAGCCAGTCTTTAGTTGCCTTTATTTATTGGTAGAGAGCAGAGCCAGAAGAAGCGATAGTCAGTTTACTGGTCACACTTTTTTATCACTGTTTATTTTGTGCCTTCGGCATAGTATTTTTCTCGGTATTTTGTTTTGTTGAGGGGAACAATGTGCGAGTAGGTTGTTTGATGTATTACTGATGAATTTGAATAGCCACGAGAGGCTATTCAAATTACCGTTGAACGTTAATCAATTAGGTGCTTTGGTTATTTTCGTGATAAATATTCGAGAATATCTAAACCAGAAATTATGCCTTCAACTTCACCTTTTTTGTTAGTGACAACAATTTTATAAGTATGAGTGCGTTTCATATCATTGACTATGCTAGCGATTGGTTGTTGTAGGTCAACCAAGAGGGCATTTGTTAACGGTAAAACAGATAAAGGGTTATCCAAATCAGCCCCGTCTGCAACGGAATCAATGATCTGTTCCATCGACACTAAACCTTGTATTTTTTGTTGATTATCAAGCACCGCAAGGGAATGGATTTTCTCTTCAGAAAGCAACTGGATAGCTTGCCTTAAGGTATCATCTTGATGCAGTGAGAATATGCCCATATGAACAAAATCTTCGGCCACTGAAGGGGCGGGTTTTCCATAAATACGATCTGTTAGTTTGACAATCCAAGCTCCCATTTGCACTTGGATGATATAGCCTAGAGAGATCACTAGTGCAATATCTGAGCCTTCTTCACCAAAAGCGGTCATAGCAATTGCTAGTGCAATCGACAGGTTACGCATAACAGTACCGTAAAGTAATGCGATTGCATCTCCCCTTTTAAACAGCAATTTTCCTATTATGGTGCTAAGTAAAAAATTTGCTAAATATAACAGGACTAATGGAAGCAATATTTGGCCGAGTAATATAGGGGAGCCAATGATAGTTTTAGATTTCAGCGCCATGGCAACAAACACAATGCCCAGCACGCCTAGAGTAGAAAATGGTGGAAACTTACTTTTGAGTTTTTCTTGATAGTGACTCATACCATAGAAATGAATAAGCGCACGTTGTATCAAGTGACCAATAATAAGTGGAATGAGTACGATGATGACGACTTGCTGAACCATCTTCATCATATCTATGTCTACATTTTCTCCTATTAACAAGTTGATATATATTGGCGTCAGTAAAGACCCCAATAACAAGCCAAAAATGGTCATTTTAATTGCAGCCGGTATATTCCCTTTTGCCATGCCTGTCCATGAGATAGTCATACCTGATGTAGGTAAAAGCCCAGTCAATAATATTCCTAAAACTAAGTAGTGATTGTCTGGAAAAAAATACAAACCGATGGCAAAAGCTAAAAATGGTGTGATTGCAAAGTTAATAAACTGAGTAGCCAGTTGTACCTTTAGGTCGCCACCCTCAAATACTTTTCGAATGGGTAAGTTAATCATCATTGGCAGTACCATCAAGAAGGTAAGCGGTATGATTAAGTTCTTTAGGTAGCTAACGTCATTAAAGTAACCATAAATTAGGGCTATCACCATAGTGATAGGAATGCTTATTACGAGATTTTTTTGCAGCCAGGAAAGCTTATTCATTGCAGTCTCATTATATTGTTAAGTCGGATTGAACTATCTGCCAAAGTAATTACGATATTCATGTGAAAGCTTAATTACCCTAAAATCCCAATAAAAAACTCATTTACCATCCATGTTATTGGCATATGCCACATACAGGGTAAGTTAACACTTTCTAAGAACGTGTGTCAATGTGATGTAAAGTCGAAAACCGCTTTGGTAATGTTTTCTTATTTAATTGATATTTTTTATGCTCTAAATGCAATTTAGATCTTGATAGGGATGTTGGTTATTGTCATATATGAATGACAGGCTTAGTGCGGAAGAGCGGGTTTTATCAAGTTTTTGGCTACTGATACTATTTCAGTAAAAGTGAATAGAAAAAATGGTTACTCAGACCATTGAAGCCCGTATTGTGTGCAAAGCTGGTCTGAACCCGCTTTTTTTGTTAGTGAATGGTTGCCATGTTTGGCTTTCTGGGGGTGAAGTTCACATGAGTGCCATGATGCTTATGTTACCTATGATGCTATGGGATTATTTAAATGTAACTTTTCCACCCACCATTTTTAATGCTGGGGCGCCTCTGACTAACGTATCTCGGGCAAATACCTGGCTACATTCTGGACATGTGCCCAGGGCTTTGGTGTAGTCTTCAACAATACGTTCCTTGAAGCATTTGATTAAGGCCCCTTTGCCCCCTTTGCGATACTTAAATAATTGAGTTTTACACTTAGCACAGAAGATGTCGACGGTGCGAGAAGGGCCTTTCTTATTCGGTTTTGCCATCTGGTTGTTTACTTTACGGTTTGTTAAGTGCTTATGCCTATTGTAATAAAAACTGCAGGATTACGCTAAAATTAGCTATCGTTTTCTAATAAGAAGCGCTGCTTGAAATGGCTAATTGATTTTGGGCACTCACATTATTTTGAATTATGATTCAACGTTTATAGCATTATCAAATTACAGAAAACGAATATTTCATTAAATCACTTTGTTGTTTCCAAACAACAAACCGTTACCAAACTTTCATCATCTTACGGCGTTCCCGCAATACAACTGGAAATTAATGCTAATTGGGTGTCCCTTCGCGGAAAATATCAATGCACAGGGACGCTCGGAATTGTTACAGGCTCTGAGTTTGTTTGTGATATCAACTCAAATCCATCATAGCCTAGCAAAGCCATCAATATGATTGCTTTAGGCTGTTCTCAGTCGGTAAAATGGCGGCGTATTAAATAACTTGGATTGAAATTTTCGGTTAATATGTCACTAGAATAGCAAGGTATATGGTTATGACGGCGTGATTATTAACGTATTAATTGCAAGATAAGTTAATAAACTGAATACAGGCAAAGCCTATGTTGGCTTAATTTTTTATGTGAATGACCATTTTTTTCATAAAAAAATTGTTTCGTCCATGACAATTCGCCATAATCAATTTTCAAACATCAGTATGATGCTGTATTGCTTACCACTTTATATACAGCTAAAAATATAATAAAACTGATATTCATAGCATTACTAAAGTGGCTATTAAGACCAAGGAAGACGATTTATGCTGGTTGAACATGATATAGCTGATATTTGTGTTGGTATGTATATTGTTGAAATCACCGTGTCTAAAAACAAGTATCGCTTGGCTAAGCCAGGAATGTTAGAAAACGAACTTGTTATTGAAGCGCTGAAACGAAAATCAGTAGAAAAACTTATAATCGATCTCAGTAAAAGTCGAGTTAAAAGCAAGTACACTGAAATTGTCCCCTCAGTACCTACTGCAAAAGTGTTCAAACAAGCTTTTAATCAAGAAGCCGCTAAGGCAAAGTCAGTTTTCAACGATGCCAAACGAATACAGCATAGGCTGTTTATGAATGCCCAAAAAGGTATTCCTTTAGATCTTGCCCCCGTTGAAAAAATTGCCACAGAATCCACGGAAATTATTTTTAATAATCCTAATGCTTTGGCTTGTGTGCTCAATATTCGTAATAAAGATGAATACCTATTAGAACACTCAGTGGCTGTGTCTATATTAATGACCATGTTTGCCGTGTATTTAAAAATTGATAAAGATATTATTAACCAATTGGCTATTGGGGCCTTTTTACACGATGTTGGTAAAATTATGGTACCTGATAATATTCTCCATAAATCAGATAAGCTGACCGATGATGAATTTTACCTTATGAAATCCCATGCCAGTCATTCTATTAATATTATGAGGAATACATCGGGGATCAGCCAGATTACTTTAGAGGTTGTCAGCCAACACCATGAAAAGCTTAATGGTAAAGGATATCCACTTGGGCTTAAGGCTGAAAAAATATCTCAATATGGGCGTATGATAAGCATCTGTGACATCTTTGATGCCTTAACCTCTACCCGTTGCTATAAAGCTGGCCGGCCTCAAGTTAAAGCCTTTGGTATACTTAGAGCTTTGGCTGCTAATGGAGAGTTGGACAAGGCTCTGGTGGATAACTTTATTCGTTGTATGGGGGTTTACCCCGTGGGTTCTTTGGTGCAATTAGCCTCAAATCGACTTGCAATAGTTGAAAGCCATAATCCAAAGGATCCTATACGTCCAAATGTTAGACCTTTCTATCATGTTAGCCCGAAACACTTTGAATCAAGCGAACGTATAGATTTATCTGCTGAATCTCCTGAAAAGATAGTCAAAGGTGTACATGCCGATGACTTTGATTTGGATATGAAACAAATTATTGAATTTTTAGCCCAAGAAGGCTAGATTTAAAAGGCAAATAGTTTAGATTTAAAGTCATTAATATATCGAGTTATCACATCGCTAGTAATAACATTTACATCCGAAATTGTTGACAACGTTTTGGGTGAATTAGTGTTGTTCCCATCCTTTCTATCTTCAGTGGCATAGCGCCTCTTTGGCATAATTTATAGCAAACTTCATTTGTCGATTTAAATAGCTGTATTACCCGTGGATTACTCTTAGGTGCTTATTAGAGCCGAGTATGTGGATTAAATTCTTTTATATCTGGGATTTGAATCGTGGTGGAAGGCTATCGCAATAACTGAGTAAAGAGATTATGTTGTTGGTTAGTGTAATGGTTTGGATGAGTATTTTGAATATTGCTTTTTTAGAAATTCGATTCAGCGGTAGTGAATATTTATAGGATTTTACGTTACAGAAAGTCGAGCCATTTTACGCTAGGTCGTATCCTCCAAAGGAGTTAGTCATGTCTCTGTTGTTAACCGTTATTGTATCAACACTGCTCGCGGGTTTGGCTATGCCGTTAGGTGCTGTTATTGCTTGTTTTGAAAAAGTGGGCAGTGAATGGCTTGAGCAAGAATTTAGGCATAGTGTAATGGCTTTTGGCGGCGGAGCACTATTGTCTGCTGTTGCGCTAGTTTTGGTGCCAGAGGGAATCGAAAATCTTAAGCCATTACCAGCTTGTATATGGTTAGTGGTGGGAGGGCTTAGCTTTATGGCTGTTGATATTTATCTTAAAAAAATAAATACCCCAGCCAGTCAATTTATTGCCATGCTTTCTGATTTTATTCCGGAATCAATTGCACTTGGTGCGGCGTTTGCCACTGGGAATAGCTATGCATTTTTACTTGCTGCTTTAATCGCGTTGCAAAACGTACCGGAAGGGTTTAGCGCCTATCGTGAATTAAGTGCAACAGCTACTTACAGACCATTTAACATTATCATCATGTTTGCTTTAATGGCTGTGCTGGGTCCAATTGCGGCAGTGTCTGGTTATTTATGGCTATCTGAGTCGCCAAAAATTATTGCTGCAGTAATGCTTTTCGCTTCCGGTGGTATTCTCTATTCAATATTTCAAGATTTAGCCCCTCAGGTAAAACTAGAAAAGCGTTGGGCGCCACCAATGGGGGCTGTGTTTGGGTTTGCACTTGGTATGTTGGGGTTAATGTTAACAACATCATGAAATGAGTGCGGGGCTAAAAGCATTTTTTCTCGAACGAAACTTAACCAGTAAAGATTAACAAACCCTAAGGTATTGAACAACAACGAGACTAAACAATAGTCCGCTTAAATGACATGCTCTATTAGCTTTATTATCTTGAATGGTTCGTAAAGCTTTTAAATGGTGTGAGTTTTAGCATTGGTTAGCGTTTTGAATATCACAGTGGGTGGATAGGTCTGCGCTTTTTTAAGCTCGCGATTATAACTATGAGCGAAATCTGTACCTAAGCCCTAATCGAATAATGTTATTGACTACTTGAATGATGTAAAGCTCGAGATATTACTGTGTCTCTACCGCTTTAACCGTTAAGCGTTCTTGATTAGATAAACGGATTTGAATCCCGTCAACGGTAGTTATACGTTGATCTTCAATATCTTTTTTGCGTACTTTGTAACTCGCTGACATCGCTTCAATAGGCGATGAAATTGTCACGTCAACTACGGTGTTATCGTCATACCAACTCCAGCTCCAATAGCTTGCTGAGGCTAGCATCGACACAGCAATCATAGTGTAAATAATTACACGACTAAAAAAGGGTGAGCTTTGCATGTCTGCCATCACAGTGTTGCGATTCACATTACTGCCTCGACCACGGCGTAAATACACGATAGCACCTATGATCACTAATATTGTGATTAAAATTTTTGTCAGCATGTTATCTTCCATCAATGGTTAATTAACTATGATTATACTGTGATTTGATTATTTTAACGTTACCTAGCACACATCATTTATGCTATTCATATAGTCCACTAACAGAGTTCCTTCATCACTACATTATTTGTCTCGATTCTCCGGGTTAACCATTTTTGGTTGCTATCTACATAGCGTTTTTTAAATTTAATTAGATTGATAAGTTTGTCTATAACAAGATGAAAAATCTAAACTTACTCGAAAAATTGTTATTTTAATTGTAGGAAGAACAAGTAACTTTTACAGCGTCAGATATATTTATCTGTAAAAGTTACAAATATAACCATTTTACAATGTTGTTAATTTAATGTTTGAAAGTAAAATTAACAATATTATCATAAACTTAAGTGTTATCATTGCTTTTGCTTTAAACATGGCATAGCTTTAGCTTTATTTAAATAGAATAACCGATATTTAGGTATGTTTATGTAAAGTAATACTGCATAGTATCTAAAGTTGTAACGCGTTTATCAGTAGTATTATCCCTAGTTGTTTTTAGCGTTAGATAACACTACAAATTCAATATTTAAGGAGATTAAAAATGGCTACAACAAAGGCAAAAACTCAAGATCCAAAACAAAAAATAGAAGACGCTTGTCATTTGGCTGAAGAAGCTACATCTGAGGCGGTTAATTCTTTAAAAGATAAAACTAAAGAGTCACTGAATGAAGGTTCTGAAAAAATTAAATCTGTTACCAATCAAACTGAAAGTATTATTAAAGAGCACCCATTATTAAGTGTTGGTTGTGCATTTTTAGCGGGTTGGGCTATTTCTAAGCTTATTAAATAATAAAGTGACCGGAGAGATGTTATTATGGAAAACACTAAAAAAGTGTCGAGTAAAGATAAGATCTCTGACGGTCCGCAAACAGATCCGTTATTAGACCCCGATAACTCTGAAGAGGAAACAGTCAACATTGACGACATCACCGATATTCTTAGTAAGCTATCAAAAGTAACTCAAAATGTTGGTGAATGGTCTGAGTCTACAGTTCAACTTTTCTTTATTGAGGTATTACGGAATGTTGCAGCAGCAAAACAGTTCTTTGTTTGCCAGCTTTTGTTTATTCCTCTATTAGTTCTTTTTATTTTCAGTTTATGTGTCAGTGTGGGTATCATTACGTACAGTCTTACTCAGAGTCTGCTTAGCGGAGTAGGTATTTTTTTACTCGTAATGAGTTCAGTTTTAGCTGGTTTAGTTTATTGGCAGAAATATTTGCTACGTTTTTTCGGCTTCAAAGACACTATCTCTCAATTAAAGGAGGGAATTGATGTCCTCTCTAAAGCATCTCAATCATTCGATTAAATTAAAACGTATGCAGGGAAATGATTCTGTCAGACAGTGCGAGTTGTCTCTCAATTTATTGCTCTACTCTCTAAAAAAGCAAACACAAAAGCATCCTTTTGGCGTCACTATTGGAGTGACCTTAGCCTCACTTATTTTTGTTAAATATAGGAAAACTATTAAATCTCTTTATCCTCTTGCTTCGCTAAGCTTTAATTATGTTAAGTTATATTACCGTTCACAAAATCAAGAGCAACAGCCAATGTGTAATGATAACCATCCTTTCACTAATAATATGGAATAAGCTTTGTGGATTTTTTATGTAGGTTTTTTAGCAAAATATTACCTTTAGCTACCCAATTGTAAAACGATTTTGATTCACTAAAATTTCAATCTAATATTTGATACTAAACCGACTTTGAACATTATCAGTGTGATTTACTTCGTATATTTAAAAGATGTTAATGGTTTACTTAATTAAAGTCGTCGTCATCACATAAAATTTATACTGATTGATTAATAATCATATTATTCATTTTCTCGACTGAATTTAATCTATCCTTATGACCGCAAAAAACATTATCAATGAAGAAGTAATCTATCCATCGGATTATAAAATTATTTCTACAACAGATTTAGACAGTATCATTACCCATGTTAATGATGACTTCATTACTGTTTGCGGTTATGAAAAAGAAGAACTTATCAATAAACCCCATAATGTGATTCGTCATCCTGATATGCCAAAAGCCGCATTTGCTAATTTGTGGGATACCATTAAGCAAGGGCAAAGCTGGATGGGGTTAGTAAAGAACCGTTGTAAAAGTGGCAAATATTATTGGGTAAATGCCTATGTTACCCCCATTAAGCGCAACGGTAAAATTGTCGAATATCAGTCAGTTAGAACCAAACCTGAAGTTGAACTCACTGACCGTGCTCAAGCTTGTTACGATGCCGTCAATGCAGGTAAAGCTGCCAAACCAAAGTTTGGCGCTAGCATTATTACGAAGCTATTTTTGGCCTGGTTGCTGTCTGTGGGGTTATTATTGTCATTACCTTACTCTAGTGCTTTCCTTACGATCCTGACATTTATTGTCGCCATCATATGTTTTTGTCGTCCGCTTTATGTGCTTAAGCAGCGCTTTGATAATATGCTTAAGCTAAGTAAGAAAGTACATGATAATCCACTAAATCAATTTGTTTACACTGGTTATGTCGATGAGCTTTCTCACTTAGAGTTAAGCCTGCGGATGCAAAAGGCTGAGACACTTGCTGTTGTTGGACGTATTAAAGACAGTGGCGAGGAGCTTCAGCAAGGTTTAGAAGAGCATCAACAACAAAACCAAGCTAATCAAACTCAATTGGTTGAGCAATCGCAGAACCTTGAACAAGTTGTTAGCGCAATCGGAAAAATGAGTACATCTGTTACTGAAATAGCCCGAAATACCACTAATTCAACGATGGAAATCCATCAACTTGTTGAGCAAATGCAAGCGACTAAAGTGGCATTAGTTAACAGCCAAACTGCCACCACTGAAATTAATAAATTATTGGAAGAATCTCGGGTTGCTATTTCTGCTTTAAATCAACAATGCCAAAGTGTGAATAAAGTCGTTGATGTTATCGAAAGTATTGCTGATCAAACAAACTTGCTAGCGCTCAATGCAGCCATTGAAGCCGCTCGTGCTGGAGAGACTGGCAGAGGATTTGCTGTAGTTGCTGATGAAGTGCGTAATTTGGCCAGTCGCTCAGCCGCCTCTGCTCATGAAATACACGCTATTATAAATACACTTAGCCGAACGACAGCAGAGGCTGTTGTACAAATGGAACAAAGTCATTCGTTAACAAGTAAGAGTTTTGATTCCAGTAAAATGCTCGAACAAAGCCTCAATTCTGTTAGTGAAGTGATGATGATTATCGAAAGTAATGGACAACAAATTTCTGTTGCTGCTGAAGAGCAAGCCGCAGTTGTTAATCAAATTCATGACAATGCTATGGTGCTACAAGATGGTATTAAGACATTTGAAAAAAATTGCCACAAGGCTTCAATACATGGCCAAGAGATTAGCGCCCAAGGTATTCGTCAAACTGAATTGGTATCGCAGTTTAATTAGACGATTAATGATTAACGTTAACCCTTGATATTGATTGGCGACTCCTCGAGTCTGAATTCTTGCTATCCCATCCATAGTCAGTTTCGTTGGCTATGGATAATACATTATTATGTTATACCCCTCTTTAATTGTAGATACTTCATCGCGTTATAATAGATTCTGAGATATGAGGTGTCACACACGCAGAAAATGATATCTGGATGCGTTCAACATTGAAACCGTTAAACTGGTCTCTGAGCATAGTTATAAAATCGTAAATGTTACCGATAGATAAGGTGGCACCTCCAACAGTTTGCACAACTGGATTAACAAGTTTGATAAGCCAGAAAAGCAACACATCACCATTGATAATCAATAAGACCAAATACGTAAACTCAAGGTGAAGCTTCGGCGTGTCAACGAAGAGCGTATTACTCTGAAGATGGCCGTCGTTTACTTTGCAAGCGAGTCAAGCGAAGTACACGTTCATAAAGTTTAGTCTTAAGCAGTATTTAGTGAAAATCTTATGCGAAATACTTGGAACCTAACGTAGTGGTTCCTATGTCTGTTCAAATTAGTGTAGCTTGCGAAAAGAGTACAAGCTTGGGCCAGTATAAGCCGAAAAATAAACGGTTATGATAATGCTGTAGCGGTGAGTTTCTTTTTACTTCTGAAAAAGGCTGGGTTAAGCGAAAAGTTTATAAAACCAGAAATGAAACACGCTCAGAAATATTTAACTCATTTGAATTCGGAAGAAGAGATGAGAGTACAATTATAAAGATCGTTTATATAGTCAAGTATGGCATCATAGTGGTAATAACGGATCAAGTTCGAGAAGTGATATTTGAGAACCTAAAAAGTATCTAGCAAGCTGGTGCCTACCGTAAAGTAAAAAATACCACTCGCTTTTAAGCGAGTGGTATTAGGTTTATATTAACTTTTTTCTATTTGATGGAATTAATCTTTTTTGTCACCATCACTGGCGCTATCACTATCACTATCACTGTCGCTATTAATATCACTCAGTAATTTAAACGCTTCAAGACGTTTTTCACCAGCCACTAATTTTTCACGTTCTTCATCTGTGAATACACCAGGAGTTGGGAAGTCGTCTGTATGACAGCTAGAACATGCATTTGGCATAATATCGAATTTAACACAGCCAACAACATTAATTGGGTAATTGAAGTTGTCGTAGCATAACTCTTTAATCGCCTGAATACTTTCCCAATCTTTCGTTAATTGTGCATCAGGATCTGCACCAGCTTCAGTATAAGGACGTAGTTCGTCAAATCCTTTTAATGAGTCAGTTGGTGTTAATAAATCCCAAGAATGTGATCTACCATCATAACGATGTCCACGGCCACCAGCATGTTTATTCCATGGCATATGGCAATCTGCACATTTCACATCTGCTAAAGTATGTGATGTTAGTTTGTGTGCACTACTGTCTTTTTCAGCATGACAGCTTATACACAGTAGATCTGTATCATCTTCTCCACCAAACTTGATTTCTTGTGAGTGAGGATCATGACAAGTCACACAAGACATTCCATATTTGCCATGTTTTGACTCTGCAAGCTCTAAACCATGAGTTCTAATATGACGTCTGATTGTGGTTCCAGGCCAATAACTCACATTATCAGAAGATGAACCTTGGAATTCATCAATATTGTCACCAGGATTAGGGAACATACCGTGGCCTAATGGATTGTCAGCATTAAACTTGTAACCATAACCTTTTTGGATTGCCGCAGGACTATTTAGAGATATTGGTGCTATATGGCATACATTACATTCATCTCCTGCTTGGTCACCAGTAAGATCTTTTGTTGGTTGAATAATGTCATCAGGGCTCATAGTACGAGCATGTGCTGCTCCTGGGCCATGACATTTTTCACAAGCAATACCAAACTCTACCGTTTTACTCGTATTATCAATTGGAATGACGCGATTGCCAAATACGGTATCTTTAATTTCCCAGCTTGTGACTTCATAACCTGTGGTATGACACTCTATACACAAGTTAGTAAAACCAAATGCACGTTTACTTAGCTCAAGTTTGTCGCCAGTAAATAAACTGCCATCTGAATTGAAGAAGAAAATACCGCTGGTTAAAGGGGTCCATTGGTTATCTGGAGAGGGTTCTTTAGGATTACTAGCTTCCCAATCCCAATAAATGAATGGCATAGTAATATAGTTTTGATTGGCTTCGTCCCAGCTTAAAAACATTTGTGTCGCTTTATATCCAACAGCATCAATTTGAAAACTAAGATCGTTGCTACTGTCCACAGCATCATGAATAGTCACCCAATATTTTTCGTCCTTCATGAACGAGGTGTATTGGTGTTTTCCGCTATCTGTAAATGTTAATGGTTCAGTTTCTGTTCCCCAAGGTGCAGTTATAGTATTGCCATCCATATATAGCTTTCTAAGCATTGTGGCATGGCGAGAACCTTTCCAATCATTATATTTATCTTGGTGACATGTCGCACAGGTTTCTGCTCCAGCGTATTCACCGCGACTAATTACCGCATTTTCATCGGCTTTATCTAAAATGGTAATCGTGATAGTTGATGATGCTTCCAATGAACCATCGCTGATAGTGTAGTTAAATGTTTTATCACCTACTTCATCAATTGGGGCGGTATAACTGATAATGTCACCGCTAATAACTAAACCTTCAGCAGAGATAATTGATAATGTATCGTTTTCAGGATCGGTGTCATTATCGAGTACATCTACGGTAATTGTTTCGCCCTGAGTGACAGTGGCTAAATCTGGGAATGCTTGAGGACTTTGATTTTCCGTAGGAGTAGTTGGCGTGGTTGGTTCGATAGCAACTGTATCGCTGTCACTATCAGAACCACATGCTGATAATATGAGGCATATTGTGGTAGTTAATAATATAGGTTTAAATCGTTTATTCATCATTGTTCATCCTAAAGTTTATCCTTTGATATTATTTACTTAACGTAAACCCGCCTATAAATAAGAATTTATATTTAAGGTGTTATAAATACCGAACGATTTCTTTTAAATGTTTATATTTATTTTAGCTATGGTTATATATGTTTTAAGTTTATTTTATTAGACTTTTTATAAGCATAAACTCTCCTAGTTAATAAATTTGCATTTGGTAATTCAATTAAGTGACGCATGTATTAAATGGGTTTGTTTTATATTGTTTATTACCTAAAATTAATTTAACGAAATGCTAACCTAATTCTTGACCGATTGCTCCAAAATTGTAGAGTGGAATACCTAATTAGTGATAGGTGTCAATTTTATCTATTGGAATGAGCGTTCAAACAAGAAGATATATGTAAGAGTTTAAGTTTGTTAAGTTGTTGCTAATAAAGTGATTGGTTTATAATAAAATTAGATATTAGATTTTTAAGTCAGCTGATTAATTTGACTTAGCACACAGTTAACTCATCCCCTGAATGATACGTTTACTCGGGAGAGTTTTCTTTAAATTAACAACATTCTTAAATTTACGAGGTTCTATGGCCGCGGGACGAAAAAAAGAGTTTGATGAGGCTGCTGTTTTAGATTCTGCCATGAAAGTATTTTGGCAAAAAGGTTATGTAGGAACCTCTATGAGTGACCTAACTGAAAGCATGGGGATCAAAAAACAAAGCTTATACAATGCTTTTATTAGTAAAGAACAACTATTCATTAAAGCTACGGATTTATACCTCAACAATAGATATGCTAATAATTTCAGTCTACTTTATCAGGAAAATATTTCTTTAAGTGAAAGGATGAGGAATTGTATGATGTCAATTCTCGTTCGCCAATGTGATTCTACTGAACACAAAGGTTGCTTTGTCACATTATGCCAATCTGATCTAGATAGTGACAATATGCCTGCAGAAGCAACACAGAAGTTGATTGATTCAGATAATGACATTCTAAATATGTGGGTAGATCTGTTTTTAACGGATCCAGAATCAATTGCATTAGGTCTTAATAAACGGGCTAATGAGTGTTCAATGTGTATTTTTACAACCCTAAAAGGGACGGCTTGCATGTCTAGAATCAATACCCCTTCAACTGATCTTACTTGTGTTATAGAAAATTGTCTGAAAAATATAGGGTTACATTAAGACATTGGATTATTAAGGTCAGACTCTCACTATATATTAATTTTTTTGTTCGTTAATGGTACTCCTGATTTTGTACTAATTCTGAGTTTGGATAACAAAAAATACCTATTCAAATTCACTCAATTTCGTTAATGATTTTATGTAACTGCTTTTTATCTCTACCTATATAAAAGCCCGATATTTTTGAACTCATAAATTTAGAGCCCTTACATCAGCTTATGGCTGTTCCATAACCAACAAGTCAGTGCAATGTATCTATTACCCTGAATTAATTAGAACATCACTATCGGTCGATGAAAAGCTAAAGCCTTTTGTCGCACTCGCCAACTGACGATTAAGATCTTAACTATTAATAACTTGAGTATTTACTGACCTCATAGTACCTAATGTTACATTCTTAACCTGTTAGCGGTTTGCACTTGTTTTTAGCAGATCCCTACGGGCAGCGTTTGTTGTTCATTTCTACTGCGTTATCGGCTGCTAATGTAGAATAATTACACTACAAAGCCTCTGCCTTGTAGCTGATGTTTAAGTCAGGAACAACAATTTGCTGCAAAAACGACCTTGAAAGATCAACCGGCCCTAATTATTATCACTGAATGAATGTCATTATTTTATGTTATTAATTCTATTATTAATTAACTCTGTTAAAAGCTTTTGTTGTTTATCTTCGCCACAAAATTTTGCATAACCTAATCCATATCCATGCGGGTTTATTTGTGTTGGTAGCTCTACCACTCGATAGCAGTAATCACCTTGTTTCACTATCCGGTTAGGGTCTAATTTATGGTTAAACGTATGAGGTTGGCTGATATCAACTTCTGGTGATAACACAATAAAATCTAATTGAGGGTCCATCTCACTCATGGTTCCAGCTGGTTTATTTTGCAACGCTTTTTGTGAACCGATGAGCACGGCTAATTGATCGCTATTGTGTTGTTGAATAAATTTTGTTGATGCTTGTTGAATTGATAGTGACGTGGAAATCGACTTTTTAATGTTAGGTTTGGCATTTAGTTTAGTACTTAATTCAGCGTTGTTAAGTTGATGCGGTTTATCTTTGTTTACATTTTTTACAGGCTTAAGCTGATTTTTGTTAGAGATAATTGATTTGTTAACGGTTTTTATTGTCGTTTGCGAGGTGACTACTTGTGATGGTATTTTTGGCACAACTAACACTGATGAGTCGTGGTTAGCTATAGAGGAAGGATTGTTTAATTTCTCATATTTATCTCGTATCGATTGGTATTGTTTCGCTGTGATTAGGTAACTTTTAATCATCTCTGATTTAGGTGATCTAATAAAATTGGCTTTTCTTTGAGACGTGTCTTGATACCAAAACCATGCTATCGCTAAAATGAGCACTGCATGGATGATGAATGCGATCATAATAGGCTTAATAAAATGAGCACCATCAGGATTACTCGTTAAGATACGAGTGTGCTGGACATCCCTGAATGTTGTTATTATTTCCAATGACTTATCCCATTTTGTTACTGCACTTCAGCACTGTATTATCACATAATCATCAACAGTCTCTTTTTGGATTGTTAATAGAAAGTAAAGTTCAGTTTTATGCTTGAACAATTGATTTTTCAGGAATTAAGTTGAGGATTTTCATTGTGTAAGGGGTTCTTTTTACTCGAAATATGACGCATTATTATTGGTGTTTTTCAAGACAGTTATCGTCAGTTTATATACGCAGTATGACTATCTACTAAGCCTATATTTCAAAAGGCATAATCGATTTTATCGAAAGAAAATCATACTATTATGCAATATTTATTTCGTTAACTGGCTGCTATTATTCAAAGATTACTGTTTTCATCGTCGAGGTTTTCATGAAAGTACTACAGCGTTTTAGTGCCTTAGCCGCCATGAACCACGATGGTGTGAATATCAATCGTATTGCCGATTTTGACCAGCTCCGTTTTGACCCTTATTTAATGATTGATGAAATTAAATTGGATCACCAACAGGATTTCATCGCTGGTTTTGCACCCCATCCTCATAGGGGGTTAGAAACATTTACTTATATTGCTGAAGGTAGCTTTGAGCATAGGGATCAATTAGGTAATGTAAAAGCCATTCATGCCGGTGATGTGCAATGGATGAGTTCGGGTAGCGGTATAGAACATTCTGAAATGCCATTAACGAATGCTAAAAAAGGACTACATGGGTTCCAAATTTGGCTCAATATGCCCGCTAAAGATAAAATGCGCCCAGCTATTTATCAAGATGCGAGCAAACAGGTTAATCCGAGTATAGATAATGAACACGGTGCAGCACTTGTTGCCTTGGCGGGGAGTTGGGGGTTCAATCTACAACCCCACAAGATAACCTCAAGTATTCAAGGTTTAGCTGGCCATGGGGCTATTGCTGATTTAACGTTAGCTAAGTATGGTCACGGCACGCTTAATTTAGCAGAGCACCAAACAGTGTGTGTTTATATTTATCGTGGAGAACTGCACTATATTGATGCTCTAGGTTTACGAGAAACAGCGGGTGCTGGGCAACTTTTGATTTTAGATCCAAATGACGTGAGCCACTTTCAAACGGAATCGACAGGGGCAGGATTATTGTTGCTTGTAGGTACACCGATTAATGAAAAAATTGTGCGTAAAGGGCCGTTTGTGATGAATACCCAAGCGGAGATTGAACAAGCCGTTGATGATTATCAGCAAGTTCGCTTTGATAAAATAGGGTAATTTTGGAATTAAAATAACCATTATTTGAAAGAAAGATTTGTCAGCGTACAATGAATAAAATTGCTACAATACTCCACATATGGCCAAGGGTAATATTGATACGTTGATATTTGATACGTAGATATTAATAACCTTGGCTAATTTGTTTGTGCAGCACTAGTCTGCTTTTTTAGCTTTCGATATCAGAGGATATTCGCCTTGAGTCAGTCAACTGAACAGGCCGTTAACACGGCTTTCGCATCACTAAATTTAAAACCTGAATTGCTTGAAAACCTCCAAACCATGGGTTTTGAATCGATGACTCAGATCCAAGCCGAAAGCTTACCGCCAATTTTGGCTGGTGAAGATGTTATTGGTCAAGCCATGACTGGTTCAGGTAAAACCGCTGCTTTTGGTTTAGGGCTGCTGAATAAGCTGGATGTAAAACGTTTTCGCATTCAAACCATGGTGTTATGCCCAACACGTGAATTGGCTGATCAAGTAGCGAAAGACATTCGTACCTTGGCCCGTGGTATTCATAACGTTAAAGTACTAACTCTTTGTGGCGGTGTACCTATGGGACCGCAAGTTGGCTCATTAGAACACGGCGCTCATATCATTGTTGGTACGCCGGGTCGTATTGTTGATCATTTAGATCGTAATCGTTTAGATTTAAGTAACATGAATATGCTTATTTTAGATGAAGCAGACCGCATGTTAGAAATGGGCTTTCAACAGCACATTGACCAAATTATTGCCGCTGCACCTCGTGAGCGTCAAACGCTATTGTTTAGTGCTACGTTTCCAGATCAAATTCAAGCGATTGCCGATCAAATTCTGTATCAACCGATAATGGTTAAAGTTGAAGCTAAGCACGATAACCTAACTATCGATCAACATTTTTACCGTATTGAAGATAACCAGG
Source organism: Shewanella polaris (assembly GCF_006385555.1). Lineage (NCBI taxonomy): Bacteria > Pseudomonadati > Pseudomonadota > Gammaproteobacteria > Alteromonadales > Shewanellaceae > Shewanella > Shewanella polaris. The sequence goes on from NZ_CP041036.1 coordinate 753,432, forward strand.
GCCGTCTTGAAGCATTACGTTTATTGTTATTGGATAAGCAGCCAGAAAGTTCGGTAGTGTTTTGTAATACCAAGCGTGAAACCCAACAAGTGGCAGACTCATTACATGAGTTTGGCTTTAGTGTATTAGCATTACACGGTGATTTAGAACAACGCGATCGCGATCAAATGTTATTGCAGTTTGCAAACCGTAGTGCGCGTATTTTAGTCGCAACCGATGTCGCCGCGCGTGGTTTAGATATTGATGAGTTAGATGCGGTTTTTAATTATCATATTGCCCATGACACTGAAGTTCATATTCATCGTATTGGCCGTACTGGTCGTGCCGGCAGTTCTGGCGCCGCTTACACTTTCTTTGGTGAAGAAGACGGTTACAAAATGGCGATGATTGAAGAAGCCATGAACAAAGATGTGGTGAGCGAACCTTTACCACCAATGAGTGCACTGAATAAACAACCGTTGGCCGCTGAAATGACCACGATTCAAATAGAGGGTGGTAAAAAGCAAAAAATCCGTCCTGGTGATATTGTCGGTGCATTAACGGGGGGTAATGGTTTAGATTTTAACGATATTGGTAAAATAAAAGTGACTGATTTTCGCGCTTACGTTGCAGTAAAAAGCAATGTATCTAAACAAGCGATGAATATCATCAGTAAAGGTAAGCTAAAAGGTCGTAATTACCGCGCTTGGTTTATGTAACTTTTTAAATTCCCGAGTTCAGGTTAAATAGTAATAAAAAACCGGTGAACAATGTTCACCGGTTTTTTTTATGCTTTATCGCGAGCGAGCTAGTGTTATGAATAATTAGCTTTTAACTTTAGCGTTAGCATAAGGATTATTGCTATTTGTTGACGTAACTGGCGCAGTACCACTTCGACGTGGTGGACGATTACGTTGTGGTGGTTTATTACCATTTGCACGCGCTTCTGCCTTAGGATCTGCTGGCTTATCACTTCCACGAGATTGCTGACGAGAGTCATATTTACGTGCCGGCTTATCACCTTGAGCACCATCGTTAGCATTCTGTTGAGCATGTTTACTGCGGTTCGGATTTGGTTTTTTAGCACCATTGCCGCCAGATCTGCTACTCGCTTCAGGGATAGTAAACGGAGCTTCAAACCCCGCTAGTTGCTTACGCTCAATGGTTCGGTTAATTAAACGCTCGATATCATGTAACAACTTAACTTCTTCTAGACCAACGAGAGATACCGCTTGGCCTGTTGAACCTGCACGGCCAGTACGGCCAATACGATGCACATAATCTTCAGGTACGTTAGGCAAGTCAAAGTTAACAACATAAGGTAGTTGATCGATGTCGATACCGCGTGCGGCAATATCCGTTGCGACCATGACTTGTACTGCACCCGCTTTAAAATCGGCCAATGCTTTGGTTCGTGCTGTTTGGCTTTTATTACCATGAATGGCTGCGGCTTTGATACCAGCGGCTTCTAAGCTTTTCGCTAAACGGTTTGCACCATGTTTGGTACGAGAAAACACTAAGACTTGTTTCCAATCATTGGTTTTAATCAGTTCGATTAGTGCCATTGATTTACGTGTTTTATCCAAAGGATACACACATTGGGTCACAGTGTTTGCTGTTGCGTTACGTGGTGTGACTGAAATTTCTACCGGATTATTAACTAACCCTTTAGCAAGTTCACGAATTTCATTTGAAAAAGTTGCTGAAAACATTAAGTTTTGGCGCTTAGCAGGTAACATTGCTAATACTTTTTTAATGTCGCGAATAAAACCCATGTCGAGCATACGGTCTGCTTCGTCTAATACTAATATTTCTAATTTATTGAAGCTAAGTGCTTTTTGTTGGCATAAGTCGAGTAAACGACCTGGAGTGGCGACCAAAATGTCGACTCCGTTTCTCAACGCTGCGAGTTGCGGCACGATAGAAACACCACCAAATACCACTGCTGATTTTAACGGTAAGTTGATACCATAAGTTGCAACGCTTTGTTGTACTTGTGCGGCAAGTTCTCGTGTAGGCGTTAACACTAATGCACGGACTTGACCACGTTGAGCGCGCTCACCTTTAGATAATAATTCTAAAATTGGTAGGGTAAAACCGGCTGTCTTCCCAGTTCCCGTTTGTGCAGCAGCCATGACATCTTGACCGGCTAAAACCGCTGGAATTGCTTGTGCTTGAATTGGAGATGGGGTGTCGTAACCTTGTTTTTCAACCGCTTTTAAAATAGCAGCATTCAGACCAAGTGAGGAAAAACTCATAGAAAAATCTCTTTGGGCAACGCATTGTTGCTTTGAATAAAAGGTAGCCAGATAACGGCGGGCGTGAAGCTTACCTGAAAACCGCTATAAGTGCTATCAAATCCCTGTGGGAGCAACGATATTTCCGTTGAGCTTGTTATTAATAACGCGACGTTTTGTGGTGTAAAAAGCTAAAGGGTTAACCCTGAATGATGGATTTGAATGAAATCGTGTTAATCTTGAGACTTGAATCAGTGCTAAAAGTCTACTTATTACATACAATAAAATGACAATCCGTTTTCTATCTAAATATTCAACTACTTAGCTGTGTATATTTAACAAAAGGTGTCACTTACTGATGAAAATAACGGCACAAACACACATAGAGAAAATGGCGTATGAGCTGCGAGATCATGCTCATGCCGTGATCAAAAATGTGTTGTTAATGTCGAATATTTCTACTTTGTCACTTCAACTCGCTATGCGAGAGCTTGCTCAACACAGTCGAGTTGCTCTGCATTTTCATCCAGATAGAATTGATAGTCGTGGTTTAACCGTGGTTAATGGTCTATTGCGCGATGGTGTATATAAAAGTCAGTTTGAAACCCATGTGTCGAATGGGCACTTGTCGCCAGAGTTAGGTGGCTCGCGTGATCATTTCGAAAATAAGCTGTTTGGGAATACGTATTCGGGGATTAAACATCGTCCTAAATATGGTGCACTGGATTTTGGTTTGTGTTCGTTAGGGCCTGCACCAAGATTTGGCAGTTGTTACTTTATCACTCACCCTCAAATATTGTCTCGCTGCACTTTCAGCTATATGGATTCATATCGACAGCCCAAAGAAAAGGGCACGATTAAATGTTTTGATGCCATTTTAGCGGCATTATTAAGTGAAAGTTTTGAGCGTCAATATGCGTTGGGTATTCCAGGGCTTAAACCGAATAAGTTAATTGAACATTTTAGCCAACATTTAACCGATGATATCAGTAGCCGTTTTGACACGGCGCCAAGTGGTAATTTAGATCATTACATTGAAGCGCAAATACATGGTGATGTGTCGCTCGATCAAGATGTTGCTATGTTAGTTGCGGATCCATCATTTAAAGGTAATGCCATTGGCGATTCATTCATCGCCTTGTGTGACGAATATAGCATTGAGTTGCATTGGCATCAGGGACGTCAAATTAATGTTTCACAAGTGCCAGATGATTTTCGTGGGCCAACGATGCCGACTTTGGCACAAAGTATTGCTGAAAATGAATTTATCAATGCTGAAATTATCGGCCGCGCGGCGTATCATTTACAACAACAGCCTGCTTCGTGGAGTGAGCGTGGTACCCACGCGAAAAAGCTGCAAGATCTAAAATTACTCTGGCACGTATTGGTTAAATACGGCGAGAGTACCGCCCCATAAAGATTAACTGACAATAGTTTTTTTCTTTTACTCGGTCTGATTTTTTTGGTGGTTAGTGTCTTAGTATTTAATCTCGGCTTAAATAATCAATTTCATCGGGCCGTTAAATCATCACAGTGGCATTGAATACCAACAAACATATTTTTACTCAATGGACTCTTTAAATAAGGCTTAATTAGTAAAATGTGAATCAGTTAACATTTACACTGTTTTAGGTGTTAACTCGCTGCCACTACTGCGATACTAGCCCATTAAAGTGGTCATCGATAACTCTGCTGGAGCTTCATGGACAAGTCGTTAGAAAAGTCATTAGCCAAATGGCTTAAAAGCCAACAATCTTCTTGTGGTATTTTTCTCAAATTATCTGTTTTATGTGGTGTACTCAATGGGATTGCCATTGTGGGACAGGCCTATTTTATTGCTCAGATTTTACAGGGCGTCATTATTGACAATCTTGCACCAGCAATATTAAGCATTGAGTTTTATGCACTTATTGGTTTGTTAATCATTCGAGCTTTATTAGCGCAAGTGCGTGAACGGATAAGTTTTGAGGCCGGTAAACGCTTACGTGAAGACATTCGTCAAGCTGTACTCAATAAATTAGTCGCACTCGGGCCGGTATTTATTAAAGGTAAACCGGCTGGTGCATGGGCAACCTTGGTATTTGAGCAGGTTGAAGATTTACATGACTTTTATGCTAAATACTTACCGCAGATGATGTTAGCTGGTTTTATTCCGTTGCTTATATTGGTCTGTGTGTTTCCAATCAATTGGGCCGCTGGGTTAATTTTGTTGATGACAGCACCATTAATTCCTTTATTTATGATTTTAGTGGGCATGGGGGCTGCGGATGCCAACCGTAAAAATATGCAAGCATTGTCGCGCTTAAGCGGCCACTTTATGGATCGAATTAAAGGACTACAAACCTTAAAACTGTTTAATCGTGGCGAAGCTGAGTTGGTTAATATTGGACTGGCTTCGGAAGACTTTCGCGAGCGAACCATGTCGGTATTGCGTTTAGCCTTTTTGAGTTCTGCGGTATTAGAGTTCTTTGCTGCTGTATCGATAGCGGTAGTCGCAGTGTACTTTGGCTTTAGTTATTTAGGTCATCTCGATTTTGGTCATTATGGGGTCAAAATAAGTTTATTTACCGGCATGTTTGTGTTGATTTTATCGCCAGAGTTTTATCAGCCTTTGCGTGATTTAGGCACCCATTATCATGCTAAGGCACAAGCAATAGGTGCTGCAGAGTCTTTGGTTGAACTGCTTGACTATCAAGTCAACACACCAGCCAATATCCAGCCTGTAGCGAAGAATGTTGAATTTTCCGCTGATAATATAATGATTCAAGCCATCGGGCTGGAAGTATTTAGTGTAGACGGCCAACGCTTAGTCGGGCCCATTTCATTTACCTTACCTGCGGGTGAACATTGGGCCATAGTTGGTCCAAGTGGTGCAGGGAAAACCAGTTTGCTTAATGCCCTGTTGGGTTTTTTGCCTTATCAGGGTTCATTATTGGTCAATGGCCATGAATTATCCCATGTTGATGTTGCACAGTGGCGTCAACATTTGGCTTGGTTAGGCCAGGACCCGCAATTGTTTCATGGCACGGTGAGAGAAAATGTCGCATTGGCCAATCCCCAATTAACCGATGAGTACATTATGGCATTGCTTGAACAGGCCAACATTAGCGATTTTGTATTGCAGCATCCACAGGGACTCGACTTGATCATTAGCGATCAAAGTACAGGAGTGTCAGTTGGTCAAGCTCAGCGTTTTGCGCTGGCTCGTGCGTTAGCACAACCTGCTAAATTATTTTTATTAGATGAGCCGACAGCCAGCTTAGATGAAAAAAGTGAACAGTCTGTATTGGCTACATTGCACCGCGCAATGAAGTCCACAAGCGGATTAACGATTACCCATAAATTAGATGATTTACACAATATGAATGGTGTGTTGGTTATGGACAAAGGGATGATAGTACAACAAGGCCATGTGAATGATTTACAACAAGCTGATGGATTATTAGCGCAACTGCTCAATCAACAACAGAACCAACAACAGGAGGTATACTAATGTCACTTCCAGTTGATACTTCATCACACACTCCTAATTCGTTACAGGTTTTACGTCCATTTGTGTCTTTGTTTCGTCGCCAATGGTTGATGATGTTAGTGGGTTTATTGTTAACCTTTACCACTTTACTAACAGGTATTGGTTTGCTGTCATTATCGGGTTGGTTTTTATCTGCCAGTGCGGTCGCTGGTTTAGCTGTGATTACCTCGCAAGCGTTTAACTATTTCACTCCTGCAGGAGGGGTTCGATTTTTCTCCATTGTGCGTACCGTGAGCCGCTACGGTGAAAGGTTAGCCACTCACGAAGCCACTTTTAAGTTATTGACCCAGTTGCGTATTTGGGCATGGAATAAGTTGTTACCCCTAAGCGCAGCTAACTTACAAGGTTTGCGAAGAGGCGACTTGCTTAATCGTTTAGTGGCCGATATTGATACCTTAGATCATCTCTACTTACGTTTACTGACCCCCATGGCAGCATCCTTAATGATGATAGGGGTGTTACTGGTGTTTCTTGGTTGGTTTGATCACCATTTAGCATTGAGTTTATGTGGCCTGTTATTAGCCGCTTGGCTTATCCTTCCGCTGGTATTTTATTACTTAGGAAAGGCCCCCGGGCAAGCGTTAATGCAGGCGCAAAGGCAATATCGAGTAGAGCTGCTTGATATTATTCAAGGACAAGCAGAGCTGAGTTTATTTGGTGCTAATAAGCGCTATTTGGATAAACTTGAACAAGCACAGCACAGTTTATTTAGTCAGCAAACCACCATGGCGAATATTACCGGCTTAAGCCAAGCCTTGTTGATAGTTGTCAATGGTAGTGCGGTAGTGTTTATGTTGTATTTAGCTGGCCAAGGCGTAGGAGATGCGACTCCTCCAGGGCCATTAATGGCATTAATGGTATTTGCTACTATGGCCAGTCTTGAAATGATGATGCCGATAGCGGGAGCATTTCAGCACTTATCGAGTACCGTTCTTGCTGCGCGGCGGGTGACTGAAATCACCGAGCAAACACCAAGTGTAGTATTTAATCCTCATAGCCACTTGCAAGCCAACCACGGTGCGCTCCAAATAAGTGGCGTTCACTTTGGTTATCAAAGTCATTCTCAAGTATTACAAGGCCTCGACCTTACGATTAACGCGGGTGAAAAGGTGGCTATATTGGGGCCTACAGGTTGTGGTAAATCAAGTTTATTGGGGCTGATTACCCGTGATTGGGTGGCACAGCAGGGAACGATTATGCTTGATGGTCAGCCGATAAGTGACTATAGCGATGCAAATCTCCGCGCCGCGATGACAGTGGTTAGTCAACGTATTTATTTGTTTTCCGGTACGTTACGTGACAATTTAGCCTTGGCGTTACCTTATCTTCAAGGTGAAGCTAAGAAAACCCATGATCAACGCTTTATCGAGGTGTTACAAAAAGTAGGTCTGCAAACCTTACTGCAAGGCGATAAACCATTAGACAGTTGGATTGGTGAAGGCGGTAGGCAATTATCTGGTGGTGAGCAGCGCAGAATCGGTGTCGCTCGGGCATTATTACGTGATGCGCCTTTACTACTATTGGATGAACCAACAGAAGGACTGGACAAACGCACCGAGCGAGAAATCCTCAACGTATTACTCGATTTTGCCCAACACAGAACCTTGTTAATGATCAGTCATCGTTTGACCGCGTTAGAGCAAATGGATTCCGTTTACTTATTTCAACAAGGACAGTTAACACTACGTGCTAATTAATACGTTTAGCTTACGATATAAATATAAGCTACTAGGGTCTGTTGATCTTTGCAGGTTAAATTTTGTTCGAGATAAAAACGTTTTAATCGAGGCGAGCGGATTGCTGCCTAGCAATCTAAGCTACTTTTACTTAACGAAGAGTGACTCAACAAAGAGTAAAACGTTTTTAGCCGAACCCTTCGGACAGCGTTTGTTGGTCATTTTTACTGCGTTATCGACTTTTTATGTAGAATAACTACACCACAAAGTCTCTGCCTTGTACAAATGACCAACAATTCGCTGCAAAAACAACCTTGAAAGATCAACAGGCCCTAATATAAGCCATTAATATATTAGCGATGGCGCAATGGCCGTACGTAAATGAATTGTTAATACAAATGATGGTAACTGTTTTGATGTTTATCGATAAATAATGGTAATAACGTCGCAATGTAACGGCCTTTTGGATACTTAATTACATCAGGCCCGCGCTTAAATCGCAATAAATTGACCCAATTCACATATTTAGTATTCGAAATTGTTGAAAAGTTACATTTCTCTCAAATATTGTGATCGTTATTACTATATTAGTAGTTGCAAACATATAACATTAGTCATCGAATTTTTTTAGATGGTGAATGTGATGGTTGGTGTTTCAAATCCAGTGATAACCATAAAGCGTGGACTTGATATCCCGATTGCGGGGAAGCCTCTGCAGCAAATAGATGGCGCGCCAAAAACGACTCAAGTGGCGCTAATTGGCGAAGAGTATGTAGGTCTAAAACCCACTATGATGGTAGAGGTTGGTGATCGTGTCGCTAAAGGCCAAGTGCTATTTGAAGACAAGAAAACACCTGGTGTGTTATTTACCGCACCAGCAAGTGGAATTGTTGCTGCAATTAATCGCGGTGATCGTCGGGTATTACAGTCGGTAGTGATTGATTGTGATACCAAGCAAGAACCAGAGATACTGTTTGAGCCTGCGGATATTCATGGGCTATCAACTCAAATTGTTAAAGACAGTTTGGTACGCAGTGGTTTATGGACCGCGTTGCGTACGCGTCCTTTTTCACGAGTGCCCCAGTTAGATGCCAGTCCCGCTGGCATATTCGTGACTGCCATTGATACTAATCCACTAGCACCCGATCCACGCATCATTATTGCCTCTCAGCCACAAGCTTTTGAGGCTGGATTATTAGCATTAACTTTTTTAACCGAAGGAAAGGTGTTTCTATGCCAAGACGACGGTGCATCGTTAGTCGCTGATACCGATAGCGAATATGACTTATCGCAAGTGAGCGTTCAGCGCTTTAATGGCGTTCATCCTGCCGGACTCGTTGGCACCCATATTCACTTTTTATTGCCCGTGAGTATTGAACGTCAGGTATGGCATGTGGGTTATCAGGACGTCATAGCCTTTGGCAAACTGTTTTTAAGTGGTGAACTGTATACAGACCGCTTCGTTTCATTAGCCGGCCCTAATGTGTTAAAACCACGACTAGTGCGTACTCAATTAGGTGCAAAGCTTAGTGAGTGGGTTACAGATGAAATTAATCAGCAACAATCTCGTATCGTTTCGGGTTCATTATTATCTGGTCATACAGCCACAGGCGTTTATGACTATTTAGGCCGGTTCCATAATCAAATCAGCGTACTGACCGAAAATGATCGCCATGAATTATTGCCTTGGGTTCGCCACGACAGCAGTAAATTCTCGTTAACTGGCATCATGATGTCAGGCTTTAGTCGCACCAAAAAATTATTTGATTTTACCACTCATGCTGGTGGCTCGTCGCGCGCCATGATGGCATTCGGCCAACTTACTCGGGTGATGCCATTGGATATTTTGCCGATTTTATTAGTGCGTGATTTAGTGGTACGTGATACCGATGAAGCGCAGCTACTTGGGGCATTAGAGCTGGATGAAGAAGATTTAGCCTTATGTACGTTTGTTTGTCCTGGAAAATATGACTTTGGTAAAGAGTTACGTGCTTGCTTAGATATTATCGAGAGGGAAGGTTAATGAGTCTGCAACATAAAAAACCAAGCACTGAAGACAGTTACTACGCCCATGGTAATTCAATGCGAAGTTATCTTCGGTCTTTGTGGATTGCCAACGGCCGTAGCACTAAAGGCCATGTGCATATTCGCGATGCGATTGATGTAAAACGTACCATGCACATTGTGGGTATGTGCTTATTCCCTGCAATGTTATTTGGTATGTATAACATAGGGCTTCAGGCTCAAATTGCCATTATGGCAGGGGCGACACAGCCTGAAACGTGGCAATTAGCAATATATAACTTACTGTTTGGGCCCCTCACTGAAAGTGCTGGCTTGATGAGTTTATTTGCCTATGGTGCCAGTTTTTATGTGCCATTTTACTTAACCGCATTAGTGGTGAGTTTAGTGTGGGAAGTGGTATTCGCTAAAGTGCGTCGCCAAGAGTTGCATGAAGGCTTCTTTATTACTGCATTACTGTTTTCGTTAATTTTACCAATTTCGACACCTTTATGGATTGTGGCATTAGGCATCAGTTTTGGAGTGGTAGTGGCAAAAGAGATGTTTGGCGGCATGGGGTATAACTTTTTAAACCCTGCACTGGCTGGTTATGCATTTATTTATTTTGCTTATCCAACCGAGGTGGTGTCATTAGGCCAATTTGTTGCTGTAGATGGCTTTTCTGGCGCGACCACGCTAACGCTTACCGTAGCCAAAAAATTAAGCTTCGTCGATACGAGTTGGTTTAGTGTATTTACAGATACAAGCTGGTGGAATGCCTTTCTAGGCTTTACCCCCGGTGCAGTAGGGGAAACCAGTACTTTAGCCATTCTTATTGGTGGCGGTATTTTACTGCTTACCCGTGTTGCAGATTGGCGTGTGGTTGCAGGTGTGATGCTGGGGATGATCATTACCGTGCTGCTATTTAATTACTTCGGTTCAAGCAGAAATCCAATGTCGGCGATGCCGTGGACATGGCACTTAGTCACCGGTGGTTTTGCGCTGGGAATGATGTTTATGGCTACTGATCCGGTTACCGCATCGTACACCCATAAGGCTAAGTTCGCATTCGGATTTATGATTGGGTTTATGACCATTATTATTCGTTTACTGAATGCCAAAATGCCAGAGGGCATTATGCTAGCCATTTTGTTTACTAATCTATGGGCACCGTTGTTCGACTACCTAGTCGCTCAAGCTAATATCAAACGGAGACTAAAACGTCATGGCCTTTAAGAAAGATTCAGTCGCCGGAACAATGGTGTTTATTATTGTTTTGAGCTTGGTTTGTTCGTTTATGATCACCGGTACCGTGGAGATTTTAAAAGAACGTAAGCTGGCTAAAAAGCGCGAAGAAGTACAACAGTTTGTATTGAAGGCTGCGGACATCGACATCAGTCAAGGTGACTTTAGCGAGTTATTTGCCCAACGAGTGAAACCTAAGATGGTTAACTTAGCGACAGGCAAGGTGACCGAAAAAGCCAATTTACTTGATTTTGATGAGCGCATGGCATCGATTAACCCTGAAACCTCTACTAAACCGAAAAAGGACATCGCCAAAATTAAAACCATGGCGACCGACATTCGCATATTTGAGGTGTATGACACTAATGGTCAACTTGCCAGCATTGTGATGCCTATATATGGCAAAGGCTTGTGGTCGATTATTTATGGTTATATGGCAATCAAACCTGACTTAAATACAATCGAAAATATTGTGTTTTATGAACATGGTGAAACGCCAGGTATTGCAGACTTTATTACTGATCCACAATGGTTAGCGAAGTGGCAAGGTAAAAAATTATTTGATGACCAAGGTAAAATCGCCATTAAAGTGATTAAAGGCGGCGCCAAAGACGGCGACATTCACGGTGTTGATGGTGTGAGTGGCGCGACTCGTTCTGGTGTTGGTATTCAGCGCTTAGTCGAGTTTTGGTTTGGTGTAGAAGGATACCAAACCTATCTACACACGTTAGCTGCGGAGGGTAAGTAAATGAGTCGTGCTATTTCAACTCGTGAGATCCTAACATCGCCAATTATGGCTAATAACCCTGTGGCAATACAGGTATTAGGTGTGTGTTCGGCATTAGCGGTCAGTAACTCCATGCAAACCGCATTGGTGATGACACTTGCGGTGACATTTGTATTGGTTTTCTCTAATTTAATCATTTCAAGTATTCGTAACTTTATCCCTAATAGTGTACGGATTATTGCGCAGATGACGGTGATCGCCTCGTTGGTGATTATTGTCGATATGGTGTTGCAAGATGTGGCGTATGAACTGTCGAAACAGTTATCTGTATTTGTCAGTTTGATCATCACTAACTGCATCATTATGGGCCGAGCAGAAGCTTTTGCGATGAAAAACCCTCCGCATTTGGCCGTGGTTGATGCCTTAGGCAACGCTATGGGGTATGGCTTAATTCTAATGGGTGTAGCGTTTATTCGTGAACTACTGGGTCGTGGCAGTTTGTTTGGCCATGACATATTGACCACCGTTGAAAATGGCGGCTGGTATTTGGCGAATGAGATGTTCACTTTGCCACCCAGCGCGTTCTTTTTAATTGGTGTGATGATTTGGGTTATTAAAATCATTCAACGCAAGCGCGGATAAGGAAACAGCATGGAACATTATATTAATTTATTTATCCAAGCGGCGTTTATCGACAATATGGCGCTGTCATTTTTCTTAGGTATGTGCACTTTTTTAGCCGTGTCGAAAAAGGTCTCTACAGCATTTGGTTTAGGTGTTGCCGTGATTGTTGTGATGGTGCTGGCAGTGCCATTAAATCAAGTTATCTACGTCAATATTTTAGCCCCAGGCGCATTGGCTTGGGCGGGTTTTGCTGAACTTAATTTAAGTTACTTACAGCTGATTACTTTTATTGGGGTGATTGCTGCGTTAGTGCAAATCTTGGAGATGTTTTTAGATCGTTATATTCCGGCCTTATACCAGTCATTAGGGATCTTTTTACCATTATTAACGGTAAACTGCGCTATTTTTGCTGGGGTTATTTTTATGGCCAACCGTGACTATAACTTTACTGAGTCAGTGGTATTTGCGTCGGGCTCTGCTGTGGGTTGGGCGATGGCCATTGTGTTACTTGCAGGACTTCGTGAACGAATGAAGTTTCATGCTATTCCAGACGGATTGCAGGGCATTGGGATCACATTTATTACCACCGGCTTAATGGCTCTGGGCTTTATGTCATTTGCGGGCATTACGTTATAACGCATTAAAGAAAAGGGTTATTTAATGGAAATGGCAATAGGTATTGGCATGTTTACCATAGTGGTAAGTTTGCTAGTGATGGTGATTTTAGTCGCCAAACGAAAGTTAGTGAACACAGATGATGTCACTATTAGCATTAATGATGATGCCAGTAAAACAGTGCAAACCCCTGCCGGTGATAAGTTATTAGGTGCTTTGTCTGGGCAACATATTTTTATTCCGTCTGCGTGTGGCGGCGGTGGCACTTGTGGTCAATGTCGAGTGAAAGTGAAGGCTGGCGGTGGTGATATTTTGCCGACTGAACTGGATCATATTACGAAAAAAGAAGCTAAAGAAGGTTGTCGTTTGGCATGCCAAGTTACCGTGCGAAACAACATGGAACTTGAGATTGACGAAGAAATCTTTGGGGTTAAAAAATGGCAATGTGAAGTCATTTCAAACAATAACCAGGCGACCTTTATTAAGGAGTTACTGTTAAAGCTCCCTGATGGCGAAGACGTATTGTTTAAAGCCGGTGGTTATATTCAAATTGAAGCACCTGCTCATGAAGTGCGTTATGCCGATTTTGATATTCCTGAAGAGTATCGTGGTGACTGGGTTCGATATGGCTTATTTGATTTAGTGTCTACCGTTGATGAAGACGTATTACGAGCTTATTCAATGGCAAACTACCCTGATGAAAAGGGTACTATTATGCTAAACGTGCGTATTGCGACGCCGCCTAAAGCAGGTTTGCCACCAGGAAAAATGTCGTCATATATTTTTAATTTAAAAGCGGGTGATCAGGTAACTATTTCAGGGCCATTTGGTGAGTTTTTTGTCAAAGAAACCGATGCTGAAATGGTGTTTGTTGGTGGTGGTGCGGGTATGGCACCGATGCGATCGCATATATTTAACCAGCTAAAAAGTGTCAAAACCAAACGTAAAATGAGCTTTTGGTATGGTGCTCGTTCAACTCGGGAAGTCTTTTATCAACAAGACTTTGATCAACTAGCCGCTGACAATGACAACTTTGTTTGGCATGTCGCTTTGTCTGATCCTTTACCTGAAGATAACTGGACAGGTTATACTGGTTTTATTCATAACGTGTTGTATGAAAACTACTTAAAACAGCATAAAGCACCAGAAGATTGTGAGTTTTATATGTGTGGACCTCCAATTATGAATGCGTCAGTTATCGCGATGTTGGAAGGTTTAGGGGTGGAGTCTGAAAATATCTTATTAGATGACTTTGGTGACTAATCCTTTGCACATTCGTCCTTTGCAGAACTATAGGTTGCTAAAGAAGATAAATTAAGTGGACAAAAAAATCCCCATACCGTCATTGACTATTTGGGGATTTTTTTAGCCGATAAGTTCAACTATATATTAACGATCAGAACATGCTAAATAACGCATCACTTCAGCTTTGTTAAAGCTAAGCACTTCACCGTTTTGTTCCGTGAACAGCAAATTTTCGCGAGCATAACGCTTAATCGTCGTAGGGCTTTTGTCGAGTATTTCACAGACTTCATTAAAAGTTAAATCGTTATTATCACTCATTCCTATTCTCCTTGCGTTATGGTTACTTTGACTCGTCTTATGTCGTTAGTATTGAACAACTGTGGTGTATTAACTTGTCATAAAGCTGCGCTATTGTCGAGAGTAGTATTATTAATAATGACAGCTGTGCATCATGCCATTGGTGATTATTTGGCAGGTAGGAGCTACTTGAGGTTTCAAGGCAACTTGATACATAGATTCTGCAACTATTTGTGCATCAATTGGCTGGTATTGACGCAGTGGCCCGATAAATAAAAATGCTAATCCACCCAAAATAGTTTGACCAATATCTTCCATAAAACGGCTATGATCCCTTGGTCCTAATAATAAGCTCGGCTGAAAAACATTAAGTACTGGCAGTGGTAGTGCCTTAAGTCCTTGTTCAACTTCACCTTTAATCCGATTATAAAATACCTTTGATTTAGCATCTGCACCCAATGCCGTAACTACCATAAATTTAAGCGCCGGATTTGCTTGTGTTTGACACAGTTTTGCAAAGGCTAGCACCGCTAATTTATCGACTTGAATAAAGGCTTCTTCACTGCCAGCTTGTTTGATGGTGGTGCCTAAACAGCAAAATGCATGATCAACTTTGTCTGCCAATATGACTTCATGTAACTCATTAAGTTGGCAGGGAATAAATTGCACTTTTTCAGCACCGAATTGATGCTCAACCAATTTAGGTATTGAGCGGCCAACAACCAATACCTTACTATATTGCTCACTTTCAATGATGCGAGTCAGTAAGGCGTTGCCCACTAATCCTGTTGCACCCATTATTATTGCAATCATATAATCCTTAGAAAGCTAAACTGACTCGCATAGACTCTAATCTGTCGCTCTAATGGTTTCAATAAGAATATTTTAATAGCATTTTTTAGTGTGTTTGTTAGCGTTAGGGTTATGACAATAAATGAGTGCCGAATCAACATAACCATCATAAGAACAGTCATTATAAGCACAATCAAAAGAACAACAATAAGGATGAACGATGACCCAAGCGCATTTACCACTGACAGATTTTATTGAGTACTCAACTGATGAAATGCTTAAACGAGCACAAGATCATTACCAGGAGATTAAGCGGCGTCATTCTATAAGAGCATTTTCTGATCGCGCAGTGCCGCAAGCCATTATTGAACAATGTATTTTAGCTGCGGGCACGGCACCTAATGGCGCAAATCATCAGCCGTGGCATTTTGTGGCAATTAATAGCCCACAGATAAAAGCGCAAATTCGTCAGCAAGCAGAAGCGTTAGAACAAGCATTTTATGCTGGTCGTGCAGGTGAAGAATGGCTAGATGCATTAAAACCGTTAGGCACCAATGCCGATAAACCCTACTTAGAACATGCACCTTGGCTGATTGCGGTGTTCAGTAAAAAGCGCACCGAAGCAGCAGGAGAGCAGAAAAGTAATTATTATGTACACGAGTCTGTGGGAATTGCGACTGGATTTTTAATCCAAGCATTGCATCATGCTGGTCTTGGTACATTAACTCACACCCCAAAACCGATGAGCTTTTTAAGTAAAGTGTGTGGCCGTGACAATGATAATGAACGTCCCTATATGCTTATTATTGCTGGGTATCCGGCTGATGATGCGACTATTCCACAACATGCGATCGACAAAAAAACATTGAATGAAATTTGTGATTTTATGTGATGTTTATAACAGAGACTGTTTAATGAATTAGTGGTTCGGCTAGTCAGTATTGTCACTCGATTACATTATCGATTCTAACAGTGATTGAGCGTCGGTATACCCAAAGTATTAGCAGATTAACATTAACCCAAAAGCGCCTAATGGCGCTTTCTTTTATTAACCACATTCGAGTTGTCGATTAAATAAAATCAGTCATATAAGGATGGCGTGTCTTCAGTGGGGCGGGTTTTAAAGCGACGATGTAGCCACATATATTGCTCCTTGTTGCGGCTAATCAGTTGTTCAACAATCTGGTTTCCACGAATGGCGTCGTCAGTTTCATTATCGCCGGGGAAGTTCTCTATAGGCGGCATGATTTCAAGGGTATAGCCCTTATCATCTGCATTACGTTCTACAAAAAAAGGCACCACATTGGCTTTACCTAGTCTCGCTAGTGCAGTAGCACCAGTAATGGTTGCAGCATCGGGTACGCCAAAAAATGGGATAAATACAGCGCTTGAACGACCAAAATCTTGATCGGCGGTATACCAAATAACGTCTGGGCTGCGCAAACTGCGGATCATTTGGCGCACGTCGCGCTTAGGTACCAAGCCTTTGTTTGAACGTAAGCGACCTTTGACTTGTAAGTATTCCATCACCGGATTGTTGTGGGGACGATATACTCCAATTCCCGGGGCAAACTGGCCAAAAATTCGCGCGCCCATTTCAAGTGGTAAACAATGTACGGCAAATAAAATCACCCCTTTGCCATTGTCTAGGCTTTGACTAACATGCTCAGTGCCTTTAATGGTCATGTGTTGCTGCACGCGCTCGTTAGACCACCACCATGCATTAATGGTGTCAAATAATGCTTTACCGGTTTCTTCAAAAGTACGCTCAAGCAGTTTCTGTTTGTCTGTATCACTCATATTTGGAAAGCATAACTCGATATTACGTTTTGCTGTATGAGTTCGGCCACCAGCTACTTTCATCACTAATCGACCAATACTGCTACCAATTTTCATTTGCCAAGATAAGGGTAATAGCAGGGTTAAACGCATTAAACCGACGCCTAACCACATAGGCCAATGTTTAGGATGATATAAATCAGAAGAAAATTCGGCTTTCTCGACCACAGATAACTCGTCTAGTTCGTAAAAATTATTTGTTATTCTAACTCATATTTTGCTGAAAATTAGGTACAATCACGGTTAATTTTTTATTAGACAGCGAATACACTATGAAGGTTTCTCTTCCAGCTTTTGAAAATGCGCGCGTTTTAGTGATTGGCGATGTAATGTTAGATCGCTATTGGGTTGGCCCTACGGGACGCATTTCACCTGAAGCCCCAGTCCCTGTTGTTAAAATTAACCAAATTGAAGATAGACCCGGCGGCGCTGCTAACGTGGCATTAAACATTGCTACGTTAGGTGGTCAAGTCCAGTTAGCGGGTATTGTTGGCCAAGATGAAACTGCGCAAGCACTTACCCAAGGGGTTAAAGTGTTTGGTGTTGAACCGCAATGGCTCACCGTAGCAGACAAGCCAACGATTACTAAATTACGGGTCTTGTCACGTAATCAACAATTGATCCGCTTAGATTTTGAAGAGCCTTTTGATAAGTCAACTAGCCAAGCGTTATTTGCTCAAAGTGAAGCGATTTTAGATAATGTCGATGTATTGGTATTGTCTGATTATGCCAAGGGCGCCATTGATGAGCCAAAGGATTTTATTGCTAAAGCTCGAGCCAAAGGAGTAAAGGTTTTAGTTGATCCTAAAGGTCATGATTTTGCCCGTTATCATGGTGCGTCATTAATCACCCCAAATATGAGTGAGTTTGAAGCAGTTGTCGGTACCGTTACTAGCGAAGCTGATTTAATTGAAAAAGCCCAAAAGCTGATTAAGTTGCATAACTTTGATGCCATCTTAGTGACTCGCTCAGAAAAAGGCATGACGTTAGTGTCGCAAGACCAACTTGAATTGCATATTCCAACGGTTGCCCGTGAGGTTCACGATGTGACTGGCGCCGGCGATACCGTGATTTCTGCCTTAGCGACCTCGATTGCTGCCGGTGCTACATTGGCGCAAGCCTGTGCGATTGCCAATACTGCTGCGGGTGTGGTTGTGGGCAAGTTAGGCACATCAACAGTAAGCCGCATTGAACTAATACAAGCATTAGCCCTGAATCATGGCGAGTCTGGTTTTGGGGTGATGACAGAGGATCAATTGGCTTATGCGATGGAGCAAGCACGTTTACGAGGTGAACGTATTGTGATGACTAATGGTTGTTTTGATATTTTACAT
This sequence comes from Shewanella polaris, assembly GCF_006385555.1. Lineage (NCBI taxonomy): Bacteria > Pseudomonadati > Pseudomonadota > Gammaproteobacteria > Alteromonadales > Shewanellaceae > Shewanella > Shewanella polaris. The sequence continues at coordinate 771,575 of NZ_CP041036.1, forward strand.
GCTGGCCATGTAAGCTATTTGCAACAAGCCAAAGCGTTAGGACATCGTCTTATTGTTGCGGTAAATAATGATGACTCAGTTACCCGTTTAAAAGGTCCTGGACGTCCTGTTAATCCAGTAGATCGCCGTATGGCAGTTTTAGCTGGACTCGCATCAGTAGATTGGGTTGTTCCTTTCGCTGAAGACACGCCACAACGTATCATTGCACGTTTATTGCCTGACTCTTTAGTGAAAGGCGGCGATTACAAAGTGGAAGATATTGCTGGTGGTGCTGAAGTGATTGCTGCTGGTGGCAAGGTTGAAGTGCTCGGATTTGAGGACGGTGTATCAACTACCGCGATTATTCAAAATATTATGTCGCAAAAATAGTTGATGTGTAGATACTGGCAACGGTCATTACTCAAGTTATTAAGCTGTAGTGTTGCTTGTGTACCGTTATTTGTTGGTCACTTTGTTAATGCTGGCCAGTATATTTCGCCGCAACCTTTAGTCATAAATCAAGTTCAAACAACAGCTGTTATGGTTGAAGATGGTTTGGCGAATGATGATGTTCGCCAAGCTTATTTTACCCCAATAGCAAAGAAACAAGCGCTAGTCTGTTCTTTACCTGCATTGAAAAAGTGTATCGCGTTACTCCCTTTGTCATTACAACACCAAACGTCTTTTTCTGTTGCCAATATTCGCCGCGCTATTGGGCGTAAAAGTGCGATGGTGCTCGTTGCTGAAAGTGACAGCATTGCGGGCGTTATTATCATTAATCCAGCTAAAGACATGCTTGAGCAAAGTGGTGCTATTGGCTTAACAACTTATCAGTTGCCGTTAACCAATCAAACAAAACTAACTTTGTGGCATGAAATAGGACATTTATACAATATTTCATTACAAGGCAGCGTTTTACCTTACTCTCTAACAGAATATCAGCATGAATGGCTAGCAGACTTGTATTTGTTATGGTGTGTTGCACAGCAATACCAACAACTCGATTTAGTATGGCAACAGTTCCATCGGCGTAATCTTGCACTGATTAATGACAGCGGTAATTTGTCACATTGGAGTGCGCCTCAGCTTCAAATTGTGCTGAGTCATTACGATGTCCAACAATTACAGCATTTTTCTCGATATGAAGATTTTTTAACGGCTGTTTATCCGTTAATGCCTGCGTGGTCACCGCGTGATATGGGGGAGTTTTCGAGTTTAGTCCAGCGCACTTTTAGCTCTGTTCAATCTTTGCCTGAGTATATGTTTTGGCGTCAACCTGAGTTAATTCAAGTACTGACACCGACGTTAAAACAGTTGATGGGTAAAACTAAATCACAGCAATGGCTTAAAAAGCAATTCTCAACAGCAAAGTGATATGTAAATGTTTATTAATTATTATTTTTAGCATATACAAATTATTGGGTTGTAGTTATTGATAACCTTTGATTTTAAAGGGTTAATAAATCATTATCGCGATAATGTTCTGTTTACCTAGATATTGTACGGTTAAATATGTTGTAAATGTGCCAATTCTTAGCAGAATTTTCTAGTGGGGTCTGGTAAGCTCTTGCACTAAAAAAAAATTAGAGAGACTATTTATGGCCAAACGTTCTCGAGTTGAAACTGAGTTAACTGTTAACCAAATTTTAGATGAAGCCTTTAAGCAAATACTCACAATTGGTTTTGATGCGATGTCGTATACGACATTATCTACAGCCATTGGAGTTAGTCGAACAGGTATTAGTCATCATTTTCCACGTAAAACAGAATTTTTAGTGCGTTTAGATCAACGGATCGGAGAGTTTTTTGTTGAAGCACTCGATTTTAGTTCTGTTGCATCACTAGAATTATCGTGGAGAAAAGCATTACAACATAAAGAGCATAAAGCGGTTTTAAAATTGTTTTTTAGTCTTTGTGGCACAAATGACAATAGTGTCACTTATTTTAGCGCAGTAAATACTGCTAAAAAAATAGCGATAACTGAGTTGGGTGATAACGGTGGGAAATGTATTAATCAGCTGATTGGTTATAGTGCGTTTTTGTTACTCGAAAGTACACTTTAATCCAAAGTTGTATGAATTTCATTCGATGTAGGGTTTGTTAAAATCAGGGCCTGTTTATCCAATAAATGTTAACCACGAAAGATAAATAGACCTTAGGTAAATTATACATATCGCTTATTCTTAATGGAATAAGCGATATTTGAAGTAACTGAGGTGGGTTATAACGTCACTTTACGAGATTCGTAATTTTGACACATTTGCTGTGCTTTATCTTCATCATATTCACGTAGTCCACTGAGGACTAATGTTTTCTTTCCTGTTCCAATGGCTCGTTCGTTATGACGTAATTCGAAGCTTAAGGTGACATCTCCACGTTTGCCATTAATCAACAACTGCTGGTCGATTAAATGTAGACTGATGTCCTCAAAGTCATAGCTATCTAGATGAAAAGACATGCTTTCGTAAATAACTAATGGACGATCAGGGTTAATCATTACCTTGTATTGCTTCATCATCGGTACGAGTACATGGATAAAGTTTAAGCCAGAAAAAGCCACATAACTTTTAATGAATGCAGCTGTTTGTACATCGCATTTGCACACTTCACCTTGTCGCTCAATGTGAAGGTATTCCTTACCTTTGGTGTCGCAAATACTGAATTTATCGCCGACACTTTTATCTACGTGAAGCTCAACATTATCACCTACCATACCAGCAAACTTAAATTGCATATTTTGGCTAAGGCCGTACTCGGTTAGTACAAGCGCAAATAATAAATCGCCTGGAACACAAAAACGTTTAGCGCCCACATCATGGATAGGGTTGAAATCGCCTGCAACTTTCTTTGCAAAGTCACTGGCTTGCTGGGCAGAGATGAACACGCTTTGATCTTGCTTGGTAAAATAAGGTGATAAAAACATAAAGAATAATTCTTATTGGTCAGTTGTCTGCTGTCGCACCACAGCGGTTTGTTACTGATTATGCAGCAACAAACATGCTTTAGGGCAACAATTTATTAATAAAATAGTTAATTGAGCGAGAGTGTACTTTAAAACTTCAAATAAACTCACCCGATGACTAGGCCCTAATTACACATCTTTCCATTGCAAGTTATTCAATGGGTATCCTCCAAACCACTTTGGCTCGTCAAGTACGAAGTGAGAGGTTATATTTTCAATGCCTAAATCCGCCTGTAAAAGCTCATCACAAAAGTGATTAAACTCTTCAATCGAAGTGCAAATGACAAAAGCGATATAATCAATTTCACCATTCACTCTTAAGCAGTCGACAATTTGAGGGTATTTTTTTGCAGAACGCTCGAAAATAGAGCAGTTTTGGTAGGTGTTACTCTTTAGCTTAATATTGATATAGGCTTTTACATTAACGCAGAGTTTATTGATATCTAACGCCATAACATACTGTAATATATAGCCACAATCTTCCATCGCTTTTACTCGTTGTAGGCATGCACTGGGTGACAAACCTACCCGTTCAGATAATTCGTTATTACTAATTCGAGAGTTATTCTGTAGTTCAATAAGAATATTTCGATTTATTTTATCCAGTTTGACAGGTTTTTTTATCATTCATCTTGTCCTTTTATGCCTTGCAAAAGAATAACCTGATTTGTAGGCATTATTCACCAAATAACTCAAAATAGTTAACATATTTCCGATTAAAATTTTTAATAAATATATGATAATTATTAAATTATGATTTTCTGGAGAGTATAGGTGATACATAACCCAAAAGTAAAAATACACACTGACATTGGCGACCTCATCGTTACTCTATACGCTGATAAAGCACCCGTAACAGTCAGTAACTTCTTAAATTATGTCCAACAAAAACGATTCAATGACTCGACGATATTTCGAATTGTCACTGAAAGTAATGCTGAGCAGCCTGAAGATGCCAATACAAAAATTCAAGTGATCCAAGCAGGATTACCGCCTGAACATCCCTTACTTTTACCGTCTATAATCCATGAGTCAACAAAAGATTCTGGGCTTTCACATATTCATGGCACCATCTCGATGGCGAGATTTGAACCGGGTAGTGCTGATGGTAGCTTCTTTTTCTGTATTGGCGATCAATTAGAACTTGATTATGGTGGTAAACGTTATAGTGATGGCCTTGGTTTTGCTGCTTTTGGCCGAATTACTGACGGCATGGACGCGTTAACAAGTATTTTTGAACAGGCAGAGCCACAAGAATATCTTAAGAACGAAATCACTATAAAATCAATAGCCTTGATTTGATTTCAAGGCTATTTAGTTTATTGGATAGCCTTATTTTGATTGGTAAGCTAGAGGGATCATTAATATAAAACACGCAACAAAACAGATAGATCCCATTACATTTACCCCTAAGTAGCTAAAGTCTAACATAATTTCACTTGCCGCAACCGGACCAACAATGTAACCGACACCAACCCAGGTTTGGGCTGCAGTAATATATTTTCCTGAGTGGTCTGCATCTGAAATAATCGCAAAAGTTCTTGCGCCCACAATACTCCAAAAGAAACTGAATATACTTAATAAAGCTAAATATTTAAATTCACTGACTTCAAAAGACACAAAAATCAAACAAGCGCTCATCAATACAATAGAGAGCAGTAGCAACAAGGTGCTCTTGCCTTTAATATTTAACCAAGCAAAGAATAGTGCTCCTAATAAGCCTGCTATCATAGCAAGGGCGAGTGCTTGAGAAACATAGTCTAAAGATAATCCTGCATCCGTACCCACAAAGGAAATGTAACTCCACGTACCGCCTATACCGATGTAAAAACAAAATAAACCAGCAAGTGCGATAAGAAAGTATCGCGTGGGAATTGTGTTTATAGCGCCATCATTTGTAAGCTTACTTTTGTAGCTTTGACTGTTTTTTGGTAAATTGTTGATGACAAATAATGGTGTTAAATAAAATATTGCCATGGCGACAAATACCCCCTGTAGCCCAGCAAATTGATAAATAGGTGCAACAGCTACCAGCCCGAGTGCTTGAACGGCAACGACTACCGCGGTATAAAACCCAAACCAACGATTTGGGTTAGTTGTCATACCGATTGAAGTGATGCCAACGGCCACGAGTAAACCTTCACCAATGCCTGCAATAACTCGAATGAGGCACAACACCAAAAAATCACCGGTATAGGCTGATGCCAAATTTGCACAGCAACTCAGTAATACTCCGGCAATGACGATATTCCTGAAATTAAGCTTTGAAACAAATGTTGAAAATACGAGGGTAGCCACCACGATACCCATCGCATCGGTAGCGGCTAAATACCCCACTTGCACACTTGTCAGCTTCATTGTTAATGCAATAACTTCTAAATATACAGGCAAAAATAATAATACTAAGTAACCAATTGGAGCGGTTAACAAGCCTGCTAAACCAAATGCAAAATCTTTGGTTTTATGAATTGGTAATGTAGACATATAATCCTTTTGTTTTTAGAAGTCTTAACATTCAATAAAGTTACTGATTATATTGGTATATTTCTATAGCTTCCTGTTCGGAAATAAATCCATTAACAATATCTTTAGTGATAGATTGTGCTGAACGTTTTAACGGGTCTCCCCAACCGCCACCATTGCCAGTGACTAAGCGTATTAAGTCACCTTTCTCTAAAGGATATCGGCTTTTTCGACTGAATCTAGCTTTTTCATTGCCATCACTATCAATAATCGCGATATAGTTACAAGAACCGTTCTGGCCACCATTGGTTCCCCATGTTGGTGTGATCCCTCGACCAAAAAAGCTCGAAATATCAGCTCCATCACCTAATACGCGATACTCGAGAATAACCCCTTTACCACCGCGAAATTCACCACAACCAGCACTATCTGGATTAAATTCATAGCGCTCAACGCGAACACCATAACGCTCTTCAGTGATCTCTATGGGTATATTGCTAGTTTCGCCATTGCCAACACAGAACTGACCAGACTCACCATCTTTGATGATATTTGCTCCCCAACCACCGACTAATGGTTCAACCAACAAAAATGGTTCTTTTGTCAGAGGATTAATTCCCGATAAGCTTATTGTGCACACAGAGCCAAATTGACCTGCAGTTAATACATCTGGAATGGCAGAGGAGAGTGCTTTACGGATCACATCCGCTGCACAAACCATCGACTCAAAATAGGATGAAACAGGAGCAGGGCGCTGGGCTGTTAATATTGTGCCCTCTGGACACTCTACTCTAAGACGTCTAAAGCAACCGTCAGTAGCCGCTGCATTGGGCTTTACAACGCCCATAAATACTTCTCTCGCTGCCGAAACAAGCACACCCATAGTGCAATTAATTGGCCCAAGAGCTTGTTTTGACGAACCTGTAAAATCACAAATAAACTCTTCATCAGTGATAGTGACTTTGACTTTAATGACAAAGGGGCCGTGTCCCATACCATCTTCGTCGATAATGTCTTCAGCATAAAAGTCGCCTTTGGGTAACGTTTTAAACTTTTCAAACACCATGGTATCGCCGTGATCTAATAGTTTATCAATTGCTGTTAATGTTGTTTCTTGTCCATATTTTTCTATCAAAGATAAAAAGCGCTGCTCACCTACTTTTAATGATGCCGCACAGGCTTTTAAATCACCCAAGGTCATTTCCGGTAAACGCACATTTGCTTCAATCAAATCTAACAGCGATTGATTGGCAATGCCTTTTTCATACACTTTGATACCCGGGAACTGAAGGCCTTCTTGGTAAATAGAGGTTGCATCAGCACTGTAGCTTCCAGGGTCTTTGCCGCCAACTTCAGTCCAATGAGCTTTATTTGCCGTCCATGCAACCAATGTATGCTGATAAAATATAGGACGGATCATACAAACATCTGATAAATGAGTACCTCCGCCTGAGTATGGGTCATTTAAGATGAATACATCATCGGCATAAATATTATTGGCATCAAACTTTTCAATGATGCGCTGCACTGCGGCGTCGAGTGTTCCTATAAAACCCGGAATACCGTTACCTTGTGATATTAATCGCCCTTGGGCATCTGTTACCCCAATACCATAATCTAATGATTCATAAATAATGGGGCTTTTACTGCTGCGCTTCAACGCTAAAAACATTTCTTCGCCAATCGCGATTAAGGCATTTTTAATGATTTCTATAGTAAAAATATCAACAGATTTAGGCTGCTGAGGTTCCTTGTTGGCTTGAATTATTGTCATGTTTAAAATCCTTTAACTTAATACGTTAAGTGGATATGTATGCCACCAAAAGCATCTATTTCTACTTTGTTGTCGGGCAGAATGACTGTCGTAGTCGTTGGTTCTTCAATAATGGCTGGCCCTGAGAATTTCATACCGTGAGTCAATAATTCACGATTATAAAGAGGGGTGTTGTGGGTTCCCAATTCATCGAAATCGACATCGCGTTGGCCAATAATCGCAGTAGAGGCATCTGCACTTTCGCTTTTTGCTACTGGGGTAATTTCAGCTTTATCTAATAGACCAAATGCAACCAAATGAATGTTAACAATTTCTATCGCTGAATCTTCAAGGTTGAAAGTATATTCTTGCTTGTGAGCTTGATGGAAACGTTGGGATAAAGTATCAATAAATTCTTTATTATCAAGTGATAACGCAGGAATAGGTATTTTTACTGTATGTTCTTGGCCATGATAACGAGCATCAACATAAAGCTCTAACATCACTTTATCTTCACTAAAACCATCTTCTTTGTAGTCTGCTAATGCATTGGCCATCACGCCATCAAAAGCTTTACCAATGTCTGTTTTGCTATCATGGGTAATACTGATTTTATGGGTGTGAATATAATCTCGACGTAAATCAAGCATCAGCATTCCCCATGCTGAAAACACCCCAGCAAAGGGCGGAATAATGACCTTTCGAACATTAAGTTCTTTTGCTAGCGCAGTGGCGTGTAAAGCCCCGCCGCCGCCGAATGCCATCAGTGAAAAGTCGCGTGGATCAAAACCTCTGTTTACCGAAATAAGCTTAAGGGCATTAACCATGTTTGAATTCGCAATTTTCAATACACCATGTGCAATTTCCATGGCGGTGACACCAAGCGTATCACCGAGCTTTTTGAAGGCGTTATGCACAGCTTGTTGAGCCGGTTTGATTTCTCCACCCGCAAAGTTGTCGGGATTAATTCGTCCCGTATAAAGATTGGCATCTGTTGTCGTAGGTTCTGTACCATTACGACCATAAGCCACAGGTCCTGGCGTTGAACCGGCACTTTTTGGCCCTACATGTAAACTACCTGCAGCATCTACCCAGGCAATACTGCCCCCACCATTACCTATTTCAACGATATCAATTACGGGGGTTTTTATGGGATAACCTGCTGTGCTCTGTGTTTTCTCGAGCATGTATTCGGTGGTGATCCGCGTTTCACCTTGGTTAATGAGGGAGCACTTTGCTGTTGTACCTCCAATATCTAAAGCTAGCAGGTTTTCGTCACCGATAACTTTACCGTATGCTACAGCGCCTAAAATCCCGCCTACAGGGCCTGACTCTACAAGTGTAATAGGGTTTTTACAGGCGGCCTTTAAGGTTGCAATACCGCCATTTGACTGCATGATGTAAGGGGCATTTTTTAATCCCTTTTCGGCGAGTTTTTCATTCAGTTTATTTAAGTATTGCTGAGCGGGTGGGAGCACATATGCTGATAATACTGTGGTGTTCGTTCGCTCATATTCTCTCCACTCCGATGAAATTTCATAAGAGGCAATAACATCCACTTCAGGCCAGTATTTTTGGATCGCTATTACGGCTGCTTTTTCATGCTCATTATTCAAATAAGAATGTAAAAAGCACACCGCAATAGCCTGAATATCTAGGGATTTAAAGTACGTTAAGATCTCTGGTAATAATGAGAGATCAAGCGGCGTTATTTCTCGGCCTAAATGGTCTAAGCGTCCGGGTAGTTCTCTGCGTAAATGGCGCTCAACAAAAGGCGTTGGTTTTTGATAGCAATTGTTAAAAATATCAGGGGTGTTACCCCGGGCTATTTCTAACACATCGCGAAATCCTTGAGTGGTAATTAACGCCGTTTTCACGCCTTTACGCTCGGTAATCGCGTTGATAACCACGGTTGAACCGTGTGCAAAAAAGTCGACATCGGCTAACGATATATTTGCTTTATCAACAGTATTGATCACCCCTTGCTCAAAATTAGGTGGGGTAGTATCACTTTTAACCGCTTTTACTGTGCCTTGTTCAATGTAAACAAGATCAGTAAACGTACCACCGACATCAGTCGCAACTCTAATCGTCATAATAATCTCTTTAAATAAATCAGAAAGGGTCGCCATATAAATGGGCGACCCTAAAACCTAGAATGAATACTTAGCTTGAACCCCAACTTGTCGAGGGCTGTTTTGCATGCGAATTAATGGGTTGTATAGGAATACTGTTTCTGGAGATTGCTCATCTAAGATATTGTTGGCAAACAATGAAACTGACCACGACTCATTATTGACGGTGAAATTAGCGTTGAGGTAGGTATGAGAGTCTGTTTCTCCGGTATCATCATTGTAGATATCAAAACTTCTTGGCCCGACAGTGTTAAATGCTAAGCGTGAGCTTAGTAACCAGTCTTTATGTAATTCAGTGTAATGAGTAATAGAGCCATTAAAGTTAAACTTAGAGACGTAAGGCATTGTACCACCTTCAGTTTCTTGTAAATCACGCCCTGATAAGATGTCAGTTCCTTTATTTTCAGTTATTTCGTTATCAATATAGCCAGCCCCAAAAGACACTTTAATGTCTTCAGTCACATTGGCAGATAACTCTAGTTCTAATCCATTAATGATCACTTCATCGATATTTAAGTTTTCTAGGGTGAAAGTAGACGGGTTTAAACGCGTAAACTGAGCATCTTGCTGAACAATTCTAAAGGCCGCTAGATTTAACCAAATGGTGTCATCAAGCCAAGTTGTTTTAGAGCCAATTTCAATTGTGTCGGACACTTCTTTATCATATTGACGATTGACGGTAGGTGAGTATTCATTAAAACCACCACTTCTGAAGCCTTTTGAATAGGTGGTGTAAAGTAAAACATCGGGTGTATATTGCCAAGCAAGTGAGGCTTTAGGTTGGAGTTGGCTGTAGGTTTGTTCGGCTTTTGATGCCGCTTTATCGCGTTCATCGTATGCTTCGCGTGTTTCTGAGTCATACCTTAATGCAAATGTTAACTCTAAATCATCGGTAATATCATAATTACCTTGCCCAAAAAAGGCATAGGCGTAACTGTCTAGGACTGTTTTTTCACCTTCTAATACCAGAGAAGGATCTGAAGCCATTAGTGCTTTTACATCATTGTAGGTTACAAGTTCTGTTGGTGTGACATCAATAACCTGGTCATATGAAACATACCTGTCTTTTGTTTCTGCAAAACTGCCTAAGGCCCAACTAAATCCATCGTTGTTCTCCGAGATAAATCTGACTTCAAGATTCTCTGAACTTTCTTTTATCGGATTGATTTGTGTTATTGGAAAATAAAAGTTTTCTTCACTTGCTTCGAAGTGAGTAAAATCACCATCAGCAAAAAACTCTATATCTGAATCATTAGCAGAAAGCACTACCACCAATTTACCGAGGTCAAATTGGCTTTCCAGTTTAGAGGATAAAAACCACATTTCTGAGATATCTTCACCGATTGCATTACTATCGTTCTCAATATCAAAATCTTCTAACTCTTCGGCGGTAATTCTCGCCATATAATTACTACCCTGTCTATTGTTAGAGTAGTTACCTCGAAAAGTGATATCTGTATCGTCTGTAATCAAATAGTGCAACATTCCTTGAAAGCCATATGCGCTGTCAACAAAGTCGACATCTTCGTTGGAGTAAGCATTATCTATTTGTCCATCACTATCACGGTAGTTTGCTGATATACGGTAATAAAGTTTGTCTTCAATGACTGCACCACTCAAGGCTGAATTTAACTTAACCTCATTCCCTTGGGCGTATGAGGCCTGTACTGAACCTTCAGTTTCATCTGTAGGGGCTTTAGTGATGATATTAACAGCTCCGCCGATAGCATTTTTTCCATAAAGTGCCCCCTGAGGGCCTCTTAGTACTTCAATGCGCTCAATGTTATGCAATCCTTGGTTAATAAATTCTAAATTTGGTACGGTAACTCCATCAACCACATAGGCAATAGGGGCTTCGCCTACTTGAGGGGTAATTAAGCCACGAACGGTGATGAAGTTTAGACCGGAGCGAAAGTTTTTAGATACATCAAGATTAGGTGTCAGGGCGGCAAAGTCTTTGATTGTTTCTATTCTTGCTTGGGCAACTTCAGAAGCATTTATGACAGTGACTGAGTCTGGGATTTGTTGCAGTGTTTCCACTCGCCCGCGAGAAGTCACAACGATCTTTTCCATTTCGGCATTCTCTGCCTCCTGGGCGTAAGCATGGTTTGTGACAACCAATGAATTTGCAATGGCGAGTGCGAGTGTCGTCTGAAAAAAAAGCTTACTTCTGCTCATACCTTTCCCCTGTAATATTATTATCGCTTTCTGATTTTTGTTAACTATAAACTAACGTGTTTTTAACAAAAAAATTACGATGATTAGGTAGTTGAAACAAAAATAATTGCTTAATTTTGTATTGAAAACGAATGATATGTTTTGAACATTCAGGGTGTGTTATTGAATTTATCGTGAATACAAACTGTTGAGTTGGATTTTGACTTTGATAACGTTAATTAAAATTCAAGCTGACAACAGTAAGGTCGAACAGTAAATTAACATCAATTTGATTATGCTAAATTCTGTCAGCGGGAATGATTTGTCGACTATTAATATCGTCTTATCTGAGGGGGTAAGGCAAATGCTACCAAAATAAAAAGTTATTTTTACCATGTTTTTTGACACTGTACATGGCTTTGTCTGCTTGTTCACATACGTTAGTAAAATCATCGAGTTCGTCAAATAAACTAATGCCAATGCTTAGGCCAATGTTAATGGTTTCGCCTTCAAGTTTTATGGGCTGTCGATATAACGCAAGTAAACTTTCAGCTATTTGAGTTAGTACATTGGTGTTGTCACATTGAGTTAAAATAACAAATTCATCTCCGCCAAAACGCGCGATATGAAAACCATACTGTTTTGCCGTGGTATCTGCAGGGGAAAGTAGTTGTTGGCATATGCGATTGAGATCTTGGGCAATAAGAACAAGCAGGCTATCACCATAGCGATGCCCTAAATGATCATTAATGATTTTAAAGCCATCAAGATCGATAAAAAATAATGCGCCTGAATGATGAGCTGATTGCGTTTGTTTTTCGCGTTTGAAAGCAGTAACCAGTGCGGTGCGATTGAGCAAATTGGTCAATGGATCTCGGTGGGCAAGTTTGGCTAAATCTTCTTCATAGCGTTTTTCTTTGGTGACATCAATATGAGTGCCCATAATACGAAGTGGTTCACCGTTAGCGCCATATTCAATAATGCGACCGCGGTCAGATACCCAAGCTACACTGCCATCTTTGTGGATCATTCGGTGTATGGCTTGATAGGTTTCAGCTTTACCTGCTACATGACTTTCAAAGGCTTCAATAACCCAGTCTTTATCTTCTGGGTGGAGATTGTTTTTCCAGCTGTTGATATGCGCAGGTAATTCTTCGCGAGTAAAGCCGAGAAGTTGTCCCCATTGCTGATTAAATATCGTCAAGTTGCCGCTAGGAATATGCTGTTCCCATAGACATAAGCCCGTGCCATCAAGCGTAGCATTGAGTAGCTCGTTTACCCGATTATTGATTAAGGTAAGGCGGCTATTTTCATGCTCTAATTGCTTAATTCTTTGCTTATATCGTTCGAGCTCAAGTTCAAGCTGAAATTGCGTACTGTTATCCTGCTGTGCCATGGATAATCAATAATCCTGTAAAGTCCAATGAACCCAGTTTAGCTAATTATGAACAAAAAAAATACCAGCAATAATTGCTGGTATTTTTTTGTTCATAAAGCTGATTTATAACGCTTTAAGAATCGCTTCAACGCTATCTTTGGCATCGCCAAACAACATTTGAGTATTGTCTTTAAAGAACAATGGATTTTGTACACCGGCATAACCTGTGTTCATTGAACGTTTAAAGCCAATCACGTTTCGGGCTTTCCACACTTCTAATACTGGCATACCTGCAATAGGACTGCTTGGGTCTTCCATCGCAGCAGGGTTAACCGTATCATTAGCACCAATCACTAATACAGTGTCAGTATCAGCAAAGTCGTCATTGATTTCGTCCATTTCTAGCACGATATCATATGGCACTTTAGCTTCAGCCAATAGTACATTCATGTGGCCAGGTAAACGTCCTGCTACAGGGTGAATGCCAAAGCGAACTTTAATGCCCATTTCACGTAGCTTTCTGGTGATTTCTGCAACCGGATATTGTGCTTGAGCAACCGCCATACCATAACCTGGAGTGATGACGACTGAGTCTGATGCTTTTAGCATGTCAGCGACATCTTCTGCAGTTGTTTCACGATATTCGCCAACGGTTTCATCGCCTGAAGCAGCAACGCTATCGTTACCAAACCCACCGGCAATAACAGAAATAAACGAGCGGTTCATTGCTTTACACATAATGTAAGACAGAATCGCACCTGACGAGCCGACTAATGCACCCACAACAATCAGTAAGTCATTAGATAACATGAAACCAGCGGCTGCCGCTGCCCAACCCGAATATGAGTTCAGCATTGAAACCACAACTGGCATGTCTGCACCGCCGATTGAGGCCACTAAATGCCAGCCAAATGCGAATGCAATTAATGTCATCAGAATGAGTGGAGTGACTGCACCGCCAGCTTGCACGAACATCACCATAAGAATAAATGACACCACTACCGCCAGTAAATTTAACTTGTGGCGGTGAGGTAACATTAATGCTTTAGATGAAGTTAGTCCGCGCAATTTCGCAAACGCAACTATTGAACCTGTAAAGGTGACTGCACCGATGAAGATACCTAAAAATACTTCCACTAGGTGGATGTTAAGCATGGCACCAGTTAAGTGTTCTGCTTGTTGGGCTGCATTTGCTTCAACAAAGGCGGCTTTAGCAGTTGCTAGTGTGGTGTTGAGATCTTGTCCCAATACCACAACGATTTCGGATACTTCATGTGGCTGAATATCAATAAAGCTATTAAAGCCCACCAATACAGCTGCTAGACCCACAAAGCTGTGCAAAATAGCAACTAGCTCTGGCATTTCGGTCATTTCGACTTTCAATGCTAAGCGAATACCAATTGATCCACCAATGACCATGGCGAGAATAATCCATTCTACGCCGCTTGTGGCAGGATTGAGTATGGTGGCTGTAAGCGCAATAGCCATACCAATAATGCCAAATAAATTACCATTTTTAGCGGTTTCTTGTTTTGATAACCCAGCTAAGCTGAGAATAAAAAACACCGCGGCAATGATATAAGATGCTGTAACCAGTCCTTGAGACACGATATTACCCCTTAATCTTTACGGAACATCTTCAGCATGCGCTGAGTGACGGTAAACCCGCCAAAGATGTTGATACTGGCGATAAGCACCGCGACAAACGCAAGCGCAGTGACGAGAGCTGAACCTTGACCTATTTGCAATAATGCACCCACCACAATAATGCCTGAAATCGCATTGGTGACCGACATTAATGGTGTATGCAAAGAGTGCGACACATTCCATACGACGTAATAACCGACCACACAAGATAGGATGAATACGGTGAAGTGCGACAAAAATTCAGCAGGTGCGACTGAAGCGACAGCGGCAAAGCCGGCAAGGCCTAATGCACCTAAAATGTATTTAAGTTTTGATGGTGCCTTGTCAACTTCGGCGGCTTTAGGCTCGATACTCGCTGCTGGTTTTTGCGGTGCAGCAGATACTGAGATTGCTGGTGGTGGGAAAGTAATTTCGCCGCCACGAGTCACTGTCATGTTACGCATGACAACATCATCAAAATCGAGCTCTGCATTACCGTCTTTGGCTTTACACATTAACTTCATCAAGTTGACTAAGTTGGTGCCATAAAGCTGTGACGATTGCGCAGGTAAGCGGCCTGGTAAGTCGGTATAACCCAATACCTTCACGCCATTTTCGGTAATAAAGCGTTCACCAGTGACAGTATATTCACAGTTACCGCCAGTAGCGGCTGCTAAATCGACAATCACTGAGCCAGGTTTCATGGTGTCTACCATGTCTTTGGTGATCAGTTTTGGCGCAGGGCGACCAGGAATTAGCGCCGTGGTAATAATTATGTCGACATCTTTGGCTTGTTCGGCGAATAGTGCCATTTCAGCGGCAATAAATTCTTCTGACATCACTTTGGCATAACCGTCAGATGAACCGCCTTCTTTGTTTTCGAATTCAAGCTTTAAGAAGCTGCCGCCCATTGACTCAATTTGCTCTGCCACTTCAAGACGGGTATCAAATGCGCGTACTATGGCACCTAACGAGCCTGCTGTACCAATAGCGGCAAGACCGGCAACACCTGCACCAATAACCAGTACTTTGGCTGGTGGCACTTTACCTGCTGCGGTAATTTGGCCAGTAAAGAAACGACCAAATTCGTGTGCAGCTTCAATCACTGCACGATAGCCACCAATGTTGGCCATCGATGATAAGGCATCGAGTGACTGTGCACGTGAAATACGCGGCACCATGTCCATTGCCATTACGGTAATATTGTGACTTGCCAATTTTTCAACAAGTTCAGGGTTTTGTGCTGGCCAAATAAAACTGACTAGCGTAGTACCTGGTTTCATTTTGGCGATTTCGTCATCTGACGGCGCATTCACTTTAAAAATAAAGTCAGCTTGGTACACGCTGTCAACAACATCCGCCCCAGCGGCTTCAAACGCAGCATTATCAAAGCTAGACTTAACACCTGCCTGGGCTTCAATTGCCACACTAAAGCCGAGTTTTTTTAGCTGTACCACAGTGGCCGGAGTCGCCGCGACTCGAGTTTCACCCTCGATACTTTCTCTCGGTATTCCAATCTGCATGACTGTTTCCTGATGGTTAATAAAAAAGACTGTCTATTGTTGTTCCCCATCAATAGACCATTCCGTTAGAGTATTACTGTCTCACATGGGCACTTTTACGATAGCAAAATTGCAACATGTGGCCATTGAAGTTGGGTAAACTATTTAGTCAATGGCATCACGCTGACATAGTTATATTATATTTGCACGTCGTTTTACTCAGAGAACAATCAACCTGAGAATTATTCTTCAGTTAACTGGACCTCCTAGCTTGCGACATCAAGCATGTTCGGTACAAGTGCCTTTAGGCTAATTACTGGTTTTAAATTAAGGTTATTTAAAAACTTTTAACTGTGCCACACTTTTGTAGCTTAAAAAATCATCTTTGCATATTCCTAAATGGAATAAAAAATCATCTTTTATTCTTTTTTGGTTTTTGTTGGTAGGAGTAAGCTAGTCAACATTACACTGTTATAAGGCCGTCTTATGTTGTTAAAAGAACTTTCAGCTTTAGCTTCGCCACTGTCACAAACACAAGTCGACAAGCTAAAACAATTTACCTCAGAATTAACTTCTGTTCAGCTTGCCTGGGTCAGTGGCTACTTGGCAGCAAGTGCGAGCCAAGAGCAAACCGCAGGCATCGCTGCAGCAGAAACATCTGCCGCGCAAACAGTGACCATTTTATACGGCAGCCAAACGGGCAATGGCCGTGGCGTAGCTAAAGCGTTAGCCGCCAAAGCTCAGGCGCAAGGTTATGCCGTTAATATTATCTCTATGGGTGAATATAATGTACGCCAACTTAAGCAAGAAACCATCTTGTTTTTAGTTGTGAGTACCCATGGCGAAGGCGAAGCACCTGATGATGCGATGGAACTGCATAAGTTTTTAGCCTCAAAACGTGCGCCTAAACTTGATAACTTACATTACGCTGTATTAGCGCTAGGCGACTCCAGCTATGAGTTCTTCTGCCAAACGGGCAAAGACTTTGATGCACGTTTGAGTGCCTTAGGGGCAAAGTCGTTATTACCATTAGTTGAATGTGATGTTGATTATGAAGATATTTCATCTCAATGGCAGGACAGCGTTGTTGAGGCCGTTAAACCTTATATTCAAGCATCTAGTGCCAATGTCGTGTCAATTGGTGCAACATCGACAGCTGGCGAAAGTGAGTACACTAAGCAAAATCCTTATACTGCAGAAGTGCTTTTGAGCCAAAAAATTACTGGCCGTGATTCAGACCGTGACGTACGCCATGTCGAAATTGATTTAGGCGAGTCAGGGTTAAATTATCAGGTTGGTGATGCCTTGGGCGTGTGGTTTAGTAATAACCCTGCATTAGTCGACGAAGTGATCACCGCACTTGGTTTAGCTGCAGATGACAATGTCACCGTATCGAAACAGTTAGTATCATTACAAGCTGCGTTAACTGACAAGAAAGAATTAACTCAGTTATATCCAGGTTTAATAAAGTCATGGGCTGAGTTGAGTGGTAATGCTGAACTTGCTGCCATTTGTGAAGACAAAGAACAAACCAGACAATTTATTCTTAAGCATCAGTTAGCTGATTTAGTTGCAGCATATCCTGCCAAGGTTAGCGCCATGCAATTGGTTGATATGTTACGCCCATTAACGCCTCGCTTATATTCAATTGCCTCTAGCCAAGCCGAAGTTGAAGCCGAGGTGCACCTAACGGTGGCATTGGTTGAAGATGAGCGTCAAGGCCAAGCTCGCTTTGGTGGTGCATCGCACTTTTTAGCCTCTGCAGAAGAAGGCCAGCAAGTTAATGTGTACGTTGAACCAAACAATCATTTCCGTTTACCAGAAAACCCAGATACACCGGTGATTATGGTAGGCCCTGGTACTGGTGTTGCGCCATTCCGCGCCTTTATGCAGCAACGCGCCGCCGACGGTGTGTCGGGTAACAGCTGGCTATTTTTTGGTAACCCACACTTTGAACAAGATTTCTTATACCAAGTTGAATGGCAACAATATCTCAAAAACGGTGATTTATCGCGTTTAGACGTGGCGTTCTCACGCGATCAAGCTCATAAAGTGTATGTGCAGCATCGTATTGCTGAACAAGCTGAAGCGTTATGGCAGTGGCTACAAAATGGCGCTCATGTGTACATCTGTGGTGATGCAGACCGCATGGCAAAAGACGTACACCAAGCATTAGTGAATATTGCGGTTGAACAAGGTGGCTTAAGCGCTGATGACGCAGAAGCTTACTTTGAAACACTTCGTAGCGACAAACGCTATCAAAAAGACGTGTATTAAATTTCGACCCGGTTGTGAGTCCAAATCTAGCAACCCAATCGCACTAATGAATTGAACAGAATTAAGAGAGGCCCTGGCCATGAGTGAGCAAAAGTTAGCGTTAAACGAATACTTAAAAATCGACAGTGATTATTTACGCGGCGATATCCAAGAGGGTTTAGATACCCAAGTGACAGGATCGTTTAGCGATGGCGATCAGCAGCTGATCAAATTCCACGGTTTTTATCAGCAAGACGACCGCGATTTACGTAACGAGCGTAAAGAGCAAAAGTTAGAACCCTTACACAGCTTCATGTTACGAGCCCGTGTACCTGGTGGTATTTGTACCCCAGAGCAGTGGTTAGAAGTAGATAAAATTTCATCAACGCTAACCACCTCAAACAGCATTCGTTTAACTACGCGTCAAACGTTTCAGTACCACGGCATTCCTAAGCGTAATTTAAAAACTTTGATCCAAGATCTTGATCGCGCCGCATTAGATTCTATTGCTGCTTGTGGTGATGTAAACCGTAACGTGATGTGTAACCCAAACCCAGTTGAATCTAAGTTACATGCGCAAGCGTATGCCGTTGCTAAGCATTTATCTGATCATCTGTTACCACACACTCGTGCTTATGCAGAGATTTGGTTAGATGAAGAAAAGTTATTAGGCACCGAAACGGTTGAGCCTGTTTACGGTAAAACCTATTTGCCACGTAAATTTAAAATGGCTGTCGCAGTTCCGCCACATAACGATGTCGACGTATATACCAACGACCTTGGTTTTATTGCGGTAGCAGAAGCCGGAGAGTTAATTGGCTTTAACTTGGTTGCTGGTGGCGGTATGGGTTCTACCCACGGTGAAGTTGAAACGTTCCCCCGTTTAGCCGATGACTTGGGATTTATTAAAACAGCAGATGTCACTAAGTTTGCCGAAGCGGTGATGACAGTTCAACGAGACTGGGGTAATCGTGTTGTCCGTAAACGTGCCCGTTTAAAGTACACCATTGTTGATCATGGTCTTGAGGCATTTAAAGCCGAAGTCGAAAAACGTGCAGGCGTTAAATTTGAGCCTAAGCGTGATGTGATCATTGGTGATCGCGGCGATCGTTATGGTTGGGTTGAAGGCATCGACAATAAATTTCATTTAACACTATTTATTGAAAGTGGCCGCATTAAAGATTTACCCGGTCAAACCCTGCAGACTGGGTTACGTGAAATTGCCAAAATCCATAAAGGTGATTTCCGCATGACCTCAAATCAGAATATGATTATTGCGGGTGTTGCTGCACAAGATAAAGCCAACATTGAAGGCTTAGCGCGTAAGCATGGTTTATTGGGCAAAGTATTAAGTGGTACTCGTGGGCATTCAATTGCCTGTGTAGCTTTACCTACTTGCCCATTAGCGATGGCGGAAGCTGAACGTTACTTCCCTGAGTTTATCGATCATATTGATGCACTACAGGCAAAACACGGCATTAGTGAGCAATCAATAGTGGTGCGCATGACAGGTTGTCCAAACGGTTGTGCTCGTCCATTTGCAGCCGAAATTGGTTTAGTGGGTAAAGCACCTGGGCGCTATAACTTGTATTTAGGCGCCAGCTTTGAAGGCACACGTTTAAATAAAATGCATAAAGAAAACATCCAAGAAGCTGAAATTCTAGCTGAATTGGATACCTTGTTTGGCCGCTACGCAACAGAGCGTGATGCGGGCGAAACCTTTGGTAACTTCACTGTGCGCATTGGCGTAGTGAAGGCGGTTATAGACGCCGCTAAGGATTTTCATGCTTAATCAAGTGGTAACGACTGCGTCAACAGACGCGGCCGTCGATCATTCTGTCACTCCGGCTCAACTGCAGGCGTTATTATTAGCGCCTAAAGCAGAGCAAACAGCAGCGCTTGAAAACATTAACCAGTTTTTAGCTGGCTTAACGGCGCAGCAACGTGTTGCTTGGGGTCTAGCGTATTTACCGGGCGAGCATGCGTTATCGTCTAGCTTTGGAATTCAAGGCGCGGTGATGTTGCACATGATGACCCAAGCACAAAGCGATATTCCGGTGATTTTAACCGACACTGGTTATTTGTTTACTGAGACTTATCAATTTATTGATCAGTTAACTGAGCGCTTAAACCTCAATCTTAAAGTGTACCAAGCGGGTCAAACTCAAGCGTGGCAAGAAGCCCGTTTTGGTAAGCTGTGGGAGCAGGGGATTGACGGCTTAGAAAAGTATAACCGCATTAATAAAGTTGAGCCTATGCAGCGTGCATTAGCTGAATTAAATGTCGGTACTTGGTTTGCAGGCTTGCGCCGTAGCCAGTCGAGTACCCGTGAAGCATTGCCTATTTTAGCCATTAGTGGCAAACGTTTTAAATTGTTACCCATCATTGAGTGGAGCAATAAAGACGTGCATATGTACCTAACTGAACATGACTTGCCATATCACCCATTATGGGAGCAAGGCTATGTTTCAGTCGGTGATACTCACTCAAGCAAACCACTTGAGCTGGGCATGACTGAAGAAGAAACTCGTTTTAACGGCTTAAAACGAGAATGTGGTTTGCACTTCGATATTTAATCTCTTCACCGTGAGTTTGTTATCGGTATGCTTGATTGATGCAAGATGGTGGGAGAGTTAGCTCGATTCATTGGTTTATGGGTCATTAATTGGTTAGTTTGATAGAAAAAATTAAATTTTATTTAAATTTTTATGCAACTGTGCCGATAGTAGTCTAGATTTAGACATTCCCGTAGACGGTTTTTGTCGACGTTTTGAGATTGTTTTTGCAATCTACGTACCTTCAAAAGCTTTGCTCGCACCTCGAGCACATTGATTGACTTGTTAGCGTATAAGCAATCGATTTGGTTATTCCCGATAACTCTGCACTATAGAGTTATCGGGAAATCTGTTGTTGTACAATTACCCGCAAAATCCCCACACTATTTTCCCTTCTGTTTTACTCACACAATATGCATACCCTATTAACCCCATTAATACCAAGCTGCTTGTATCCCTATTTATTGATTTTTTAGGTGTGTGGTTTCTGGAATAAATAACCTCCAACGAGGCATATCCTAATGCGTTCGATAACATTTAATGTTAAATTAATCCATAGTTTATCGGTGTAATCAACAATGCTTACTCGTGAAATAATACATTTTTAATGCTAACTCATGTCATGGAAGAGTTAACAATCATATCAATTGGAGTTTATAGATGAATAAAATGGCAATTGCTGCAGTGGTATTGGCTGTAGGTGCTGGCGGATACTTTCTGTCACAGCAGGGAACATCAGTAGTTAAAAACGACCCAATGTTGGATTATATCCCTGCCGATACGTTGGCATTTTCTGGGCAGTTAGTGCCATTTCCGTTAAAAAGTTATCTGTATAGCATCCAGGGTAATTATCAAGCTTACGATGCGGATAATATGCTGTCTTTGGATGATAGTTCATCTCCTCAAGAGCGTTTTTTTATCAGTTTATATAAGCAATACATGACTGTATTGGCTGATCCTGAGACCCTACTATCAACATACGGATTACCTGATTCACTTAAGAGCTATTTTTATACACTCGGCGCGTTACCCGTGATGAAAATTCAGCTGAGTAATCCAACTGCTTTTTGGGCCGAACTCGATCGTGCCGAGCAAGAAAGCGGCTTGACTCATTCCATGGGTAAGTCTGGCGATGTTGATTATCGCGGCTACGCATTAACTGATGCGGGCGAGAAAGAAAAGATTGAACTCATATTTGCCGAAAAAGATGGTTGGTTAACGGTGACATTGAATACGTCATTTAACCAAGCTGAATTACTTGAAACGGCATTGGGTGAAAAGAAAGTTGAACACCCTATTAGTGAAACCACTATGTTGCAAGATATCGCTAAGAAACATGGTTTTATGCAAGACAGCATAAGCTTTATTAATCATGTTGAATTGGCCAAAGGATTAACATCTAGCGACGGTAACATGCTTGCCAAGCAAATGACCAAAATGGTTGCAATGGAAGGTGAAGATCCATTTGCTGAAATGAAAACACCTGTGTGTCAAACTGAATTAAATGCCATTGCCGCCAACTGGCCGCGTACTGTCATGGGGCTTAACTCATACTCTATTACTCGAGACGAAAGCACCATTGATGCAGCCGTCGTGGTGGAAAGTAACAACCAAGTCATTTTATCTGCATTGAATAAAATACGAGGTTTTGTACCGTCATTTATGGGTGACTCTCATGAAAATATCTTATCGGTTGCGCTGGGTATTGATGCTAACAAATTAGCACCAGCATTGAGTGAAATATGGACCGACCTACAAACACCAGAATATCAATGTGCTCCGCTAGCAGAAATGCAATCTGAGCTAAGTGATTTAAATCCGTCGATGCTTGGCATGATGACAGGTATGGTAAACGGTGTTAAAGGCGTGAGTATTACGTTAGGTGATTACAAATTAACTGAAAAAAATGGTGAGCCGAGTTTTGAAAAGTTAGATGCGCTTATTACAGTGTCGGCTGAAAAACCAATGATGTTAGTTGATATGATGAAGCCCTTTTATCCACCACTTGTAGATGTGGATTTAAAAGACAATGGTGATCCGGTCGACATCACATCACTGTTAATGTTACCGCCAGAATTGGGTGTTAGTGCAAAATTAGCCATAAAAGGTAATCAATTAGTGGCTTATACTGGCGACAGAGGTACTGAACTCGCAGATTTTATTGCTACACAATTACTCGAACCTACAGGTTTTTTCAACTTTTCGGTAGATTATCAAAAAATGCTTACCCCATTAATTGATATGGTGGAAATGAGTGGTGAACCTATGCCAGAAGAACTGTTGATGTTAAAAGACTACAATATGCGTCTAAACATGTCGGTAGATTTCACCGATAAAGGCATAGTAATTGGCTCTACCGTAAACAGTAAAGCGAATGCAAAATAACCCTAACGCTTATTGATCGTAATATCTGTAATAAAAAAGGTGACCAGTACGGTCACCTTTTTTTGTATTAGCACATTTCAACGTAATTTTTATCTGATTATAGCAAAAGCTATAGAAGGTCGTTTAGCGCAACACCAATACCAATACGCTGATTGTGATGGTTATAATCAATTAAGCTTTCACCGTAACCATTAAAGTATTGAGTATAAATACGTAAATTACCCACAATCGGGTAGCTCCAAGTCATTTGAATCGCGCCGCGGTTAGTCGCACGTAAGTTGTTACGCAATAACATCGTAAAGCGATGCTCATCTAAGCCGTAAACTCCTGTTAATTCAAAGTTACCCATATAATGGTTGATGTCTGGATTATCATCACCTTTAGCGGAATTAATATCTTCTTTGTCATCTTCTGGGATACGCCACCATACTTTAAGCCCGAGTGCGAACGGACCACGGTCAAATACCACGCTGCCGTATATTCGGTTCCAGCTACGCGATAGTTGATTAGCTTGGCCATTAGATTGATGCACTGCGCCGACACCTAAAAACGAGTTAGTAAAGCCGCCAATTTTCCAGTCATTATTAAACAACATAAACACCTCAGGTTCGTGGTTAGTTTCACGAAAAGGTGATGATGCATTCGAGTTATAAACTTGCCAATAAGATTGATTTGTATAAGCAAAATACAAATGGCCATTATCACCAAAAACATTATACCAAACTGGAAACTTAAAACTGATTTGAAATTTAGCTTCTAAGTTATCAACGGTAAAATCTTCATCTGGGTATTTAATGTCAAAGGGTGATGAGTTAGGGCGAGTTTGGTATGTCACAGGTAACAGATAATTTACCTTGTGTGGGGTGAGTACAAAACGTTTTTCAGATGTAGCCAGCTCATCTTTAACTCGGGCTTCGACCAATGAGTCTTCGGCAAGAGCAAGTGAACTATTACCTAGTAGTAACAGCAACGAGAGTCCAAGAAATTGAGTACTTTTTATCATTGCATCATCCATCAGCATAATTATTGGTTTGGTTTGGTGTAGTGATTAGTCTTTTCGAGGTTCATTGTTATCAATTGATAGAGATTTGTCGAATTAAGTTATCAATTGTTGTCAATTTATCATCTTCTTCAATCCATATCGGCATGTCCGATAGATTAAATGGCTTTCAAATAACTTTATATTCTATTTGGTTATAAAAACTAACTATTAACTATTATATATGGAATATAGAAAGCGTTATATTTGATCATGGTCAAATATTTTGGGGTTAATGTGATGGAGTTAGTATCGATGCAGGGGCTACAAGCCAAAGGCAAAGTATGGCTAGTCGGTGCTGGTCCTGGTGACGTAGAGCTGTTAACCCTAAAAGCCTATCGCATTCTTAAACAAGCTGATGTTGTGTTGTATGACGCATTAGTTAGCCAAGATATTTTGGATCTTATTCCACCACAGGTCGAAAAAATTGCAGTGGGTAAACGTGCTGGCAAGCATAGTGCGCCACAAGATGAGATTAATCAACTGCTAGTGACTAAAGCGTTTACCCGCAAAAATGTGGTGCGTTTAAAAGGTGGCGATCCATTTATTTTTGGTCGTGGTGGTGAAGAGTTACAAACGTTAGTTGGCGCAGGTATCGCATTTGAAGTCGTTCCTGGTATTACCGCAGCTAGTGGCACCTCTGCTTATGCTGGTATTCCGCTAACACATCGTGATTATGCCCAAGGGGTGACGTTTATTACTGGTCATTGCCAGTTAGCCTGCCGTCCTATGGATTGGCAAGGCTATGCTAATCCGAATAATACCTTAGTGGTGTATATGGGGATTTTAAACGCCAACATGATTAGGGATGGATTAATTGACGCAGGCAGAAGTGCTGATACGCCAGTGGCTATTGTGTCCAACGCGACTACATCATCGCAGCAGCGGTTTATTGGTAAGCTAGGTGAACTAGCCCAATTAGCTGCTGATCCTGCTTTGCAGATGCCTGCGCTGATGATTATCGGTGAAGTTGTTGAGTTAGCGGACAGCTTAAATTGGTTTGCTCCTGTCACTGCGCAACAAAAAACTGCTCAACAAAAAACAGATTTAGACACAGTGGCAAAAGCGCTGTAGTCGAATAATTTAACCCGCTGCTCTGCAGCAATATTAGGTAATGGAGAATCATCATGGCAGGCCGTTCGTTAAGCCATTTACAACAACTGGAAGCAGAAAGCATCCAGATTATCCGTGAAGTAGCAGCTGAGTTTGGTAATCCTGTCATGATGTATTCGATAGGCAAAGATTCATCGGTAATGCTGCATCTTGCGCGCAAAGCTTTTTACCCGGGTAAAATTCCATTTCCCTTATTGCATGTCGATACGGGTTGGAAATTCAAAGAGATGATAGCCTTTCGTGATGCGCAAGCCAAAGCGTTTGGTTTTGAGTTACTGACTCACACTAATCAGGAAGGTGTTGAACAAGGTGTTGGTCCATTCACCCATGGCAGTGCTAAGCACACTGACATTATGAAAACCCAAGGGTTAAAACAAGCATTGAATAAATATGGTTTTGATGCTGCGTTTGGCGGCGCCCGCCGTGACGAAGAAAAGTCTCGTGCCAAAGAACGGGTATATTCGTTTCGTGATAAACACCATCGCTGGGACCCTAAAAACCAACGTCCAGAGTTATGGCGCACCTATAATGGCGCGGTCAACAAAGGCGAGAGTATTCGAGTATTCCCTTTATCTAACTGGACTGAGCTCGATATTTGGCAGTATATCTATCAAGAAAATATTGAAATCGTACCATTATATTTTGCTGCACAACGCACCGTAGTAAACAAAGGTGGTCAGCTCATCATGAAAGATGATGACCGTATGCCTTTAGAAGAAGGTGATGTTGAATCGGTTGAACGGGTTCGCTTCAGAACCTTAGGTTGTTACCCGTTAACTGCGGCGATGCCGTCAGAAGCTGATACCTTAGAAAAAATTATTGAAGAAATGCTGTTAACCCGTTCAAGTGAACGTGAAGGTCGCTTAATTGATTCAGACCAAAGTGCGTCAATGGAGCAGAAAAAGCGTCAAGGCTATTTCTAAGTAATTGAACATGGTTGTTTAAACAACCCAGCATGCGAACGAATTTGAGTGAGAAAGATTATGGACCAAGCAAAAACCAATACCGACCGTATGGCCGCAGAGATCCAGTTGCACGGTGTGAAAGAATATTTAGCGTTACAACAGAATAAAGGCTTACTACGCTTTCTAACCTGTGGCAGTGTCGATGATGGCAAAAGTACCTTAATTGGTCGTTTACTGCATGACAGTGCGCAGATTTATGAAGATCAGCTTGCGAGCCTAAAAAGTGACAGCGCTAAAATGGGCACTACTGGTGAAGCTATTGACCTTGCGTTATTGGTTGATGGTTTACAAGCTGAGCGTGAGCAAGGCATTACGATTGATGTCGCTTATCGTTATTTCTCCAGTGAAAAACGTAAATTTATTATTGCTGATACTCCTGGTCATGAACAATATACCCGCAACATGGCAACGGGAGCATCAACTTGCGACTTAGCGGTTATTTTGGTTGATGCGCGTTATGGTGTGCAAACTCAAACTAAACGTCATGCCTTTATCGCGTCATTGTTAGGATTACGTCATTTTGTTGTGGCAGTAAACAAAATGGATTTGGTCGGTTTTGATCAAACTGTATTTGAGAAAATTCAAGCTGATTTTACTGATTTCGTCAAAGACTTTGGTGATTTAGACATTCACTTTGTGCCGTTATCTGCTTTAAATGGCGACAACGTGGTTAACCGCAGTACGCAGTGTGATTGGTATCAAGGTGGTACTTTACTTGAGCTACTTGAAACTATCGATACCCAGCGTGAACTGAGCGATCTTCCCGTTCGTTTCCCAGTGCAGTATGTGTTACGTCCTAACTTAGATTTTCGTGGTTTCTCTGGCACGTTGGCGTCAGGCATCATTAAAGTGGGTGACGAGTTAGTCGCATTACCATCGGGAAAACGCAGTAAAATTGAGCGTATTGTGACATTTGACGGTGATTTACCAGAAGCGGTAGCAGGCCAAGCTATTACCATTACCCTTGAAGATGAGATTGATATCTCGCGTGGTGATTTATTAGCCCAACCAGCAACCGCACCAGAAATCGCTAATCATATTGTTGCAGATATGGTGTGGATGGATGAAAAGCCATTACAGATCGGTCAATTATATGATGTGAAAGTTGCAGGTAAGAAAACTCAAGCTGTCGTGAGCGAAATTGAATATATTACTGACGTGAACACCCTTGAGCGCAGCGCAGCAAGCACATTAAGCTTAAACACCATTGCCCGAGTTAAGTTAGATTTAACCGAATCGATAGTGTTAGATGCTTATAGCTTGGTACGTGATACTGGCGGCATTATTTTAATTGATCGATTATCTAATGCCACTGTTGCAGCGGCCATGGTTGTCAGTGGTCATCAAGGTGACAAGCAAAGTAATATTGAGTTTAGTCCATTTGAAGTTGAGTTTAATGCGTTAGTACGTAAGCATTATCCACATTGGAACGCGCGCGATATCAGTGTACTTGGAAAATAAATAATGAGCGAAATATGGTTGTTAGCGATTATTTTGTTAGCACTGGTCGGTGGGCTTCTTGCTGGGCTTGCAACACCGGCTGCCATGTTTTTTTTCGCTTCATTATTATGTTACATGCTCGGGTTAGTGGATTTAAGTGCTAGCCTGAGTAGCTTTACCAATAACGGTTTAATTACCTTAGTGCTGTTGGTGCTGGCCGCCACGGCACTCGAGAAAACCTCATTATTGGGAAAATTAAGCCAAGTGATAGGTAAAGGATCGTTATTTTCAACCTTGGCTAAATTAGGTGTATCGACGGCGTTATTATCATCGTTTACCAATAACACAGCGGTAGTGGCCTCGTTAATTGGTGTGGTACGTCGCAATCAAGCACATGCGCCTTCTAAGTTATTGCTGCCATTAAACTATGCCGCAATTCTAGGTGGTACATTAACCTTAATTGGTACCTCTACCAGTTTAATTGTTAACTCATTTGTTGAAAATGCAGGCCTTGAACCTTTGGGTTTTTTTGAGTTTTCACAAGTTGGTTTATTAGTGGTAATAAGTGGTTTATTGGTGTTAACCATTATGGCCAACTTTTTACCCGATAGGCGTGAAGAGTCCGAAGATGAGACTTTACCTTACTTACTGGAAGCTCATATATCCAAAACGTCGGCCTTAGCTGGCAAAAGCGTAATAGATAACCGTTTGCGTGCACTTAAAAAACTCTATTTAGTTGAGTTGGAGCGTAGTGGCATTCGTATTTGTCCTGTGCCACCGCAAATGGTGCTGCAAGCAGATGACGTATTACGTTTCAGCGGTTCAGTTGAGTCGGTTGAGTTATTGCATCAATTTGATGGTTTAGAATGGTTTGGAAAGCAACATGCTAAAGGGCAAAACTTGGTCGAAGCCGTGTTAGCGCCATCATCGAGCTTAGTGGGAACAACGCTTAAAGACTCGCGCTTTCGTGAAGTGTTTGATGCTGCCGTGATGGCAATTCGTCGAGGTAATCTGCGATTAAAAGGCGGATTGGGGGATGTGATCTTACAACCTGGTGATGTGTTACTGCTCACGCCTGGCGATCGTTTTTCTAAGTGCCCTAATTTAACCAGCGACTTTGCAGCCGTCAGCGGTTTAGAGTTAAGTGTCCGCTTAGATGAAAAGCGCGGTATTTGGGTCCTTGTTGGGTTTGCATTAACCATTGTGGCGAGTATTTTTGATGTATTACCGTTAGCTAAGGGATTAGTTTTATTGTTACTCAGCTATGTGGCAATTGGCGCAATAACCTTAAGTGAGCTTAAACGTCGTTTTCCGCTGGAATTGGTGGTGATTGTGGGCAGTGCCTTAGGCTTAGCTAACTTAATGGTCACCACAGGCCTCGCAGACATAATGGCGCAAACCTTATTAAGTGTGTTTAGTGGTTACGGTGTGTTTGCCGCTTTTGTTGGGATTTACCTGATTACTTTGGTTGTCACCGAGTTGATAACCAACAACGCTGCTGCAGCACTGGCATTTCCGGTCGCTTATGCGGTTGCCACTAGTTTTGGAGTTGATCCTCGTCCGTTTATTATGGCGGTAGTATTTGGTGCCAGCGCGAGCTTTATTTCACCTTACGGCTATCAAACTAATCTGATGGTATTTAATGCCGGTAATTATAAATTAAGCGATTTTGTGCGTTTAGGTTTACCGTTATCAATTGTGTATTCATTCGTGGTTATTTTTTCAATTCCGTATTTTTTCCCGTTTTAACAAAGAATTTGAGTGTGGCGTAACGGCCACCAGAGAGGAGTAGTGATGAGCAATATTGTTTGGCATCAACATGCCATTGACCAAGCTGCCCGTGGAGCCCAAAAAGGCCAAAACCCAGTGTTGTTGTGGTTTACAGGGTTATCTGGTTCGGGTAAATCAACCCTTGCTGGTGCATTAGAACGGGCGTTATTCGAGTATGGTTTTCATACCTATTTGCTCGATGGTGATAATGTTCGTCATGGTTTGTGTAAAGACTTGGGCTTTAGCCTTGAAGATCGCGATGAGAATTTACGTCGAGTCGGTGAGGTGGCTAAGTTGATGGTTGATTCTGGCTTAGTGGTGCTGTCAGCATTTATCTCACCAACCCGTGAAGAACGTGATCGTGTCCGGGCATTATTCCCACAAGGGCAATTTGTTGAAGTGCATGTCTCTACACCGTTGAGCGTGTGTGAATCGAGAGACCCAAAAGGTCTGTATGTTAAAGCGCGTAATGGTGAAATCACCAACTTTACGGGCATTTCATCGCCTTACGAAGTGCCTGAATCTGCTGAGTTAACCATTGATACCAGTAAAGGTGATTTAGTCACTCAAGTGAATGGATTGTTGGCGTATTTAAAAGCCATTGAAGTGCTCAATCCACCAAGACAAATTGCTGGTGCAGGAATTTAAATTGACACCATAAAAAAGGGCTGAAATATCAGCCCTTTTTGATCAAATTTATTGAGAATTAAATGTTGTCATAATGCCGTCGAATTAAATCAATTTTACCCAACATGTTCGCTCTAGGTAACAATTGAAAGCGATATCACAAATAATGCAGCAATATATTTTCATTTTTCTATGCGCTTGCCGACGTGTCTATTTTGTTTAACGGCAAGTCTCTAGCCTGTTCGCGTAGATAATCCATTCCAGCCAAAAAGCCTGAGAACATTTTTAAGGCAATAAACTGACCAGCAACGGTAGTGGTATAATTATTACCTTGTTTATTGAGGGCTCCTGCAGAAATTAAGTAGCTCATTTCTAATGGGAATGCTTGCCACAAAGACTTGCCTGTATGGGCTTTAAACTGTTGGTTATCCAATAAGCCGTGACCCATCATCATCATTAAATGATGCTGTGAAAGTGATTTATTTTGTAATGGTTTGGTATAACAAGTACCAGAGTGCCCAGTATTGATACGGTTGATATAATCTGGAATATCAAAACTGGATATTCTAAATTGCTCACCAAAGCGGCCGAATGCGCCAGAACCTACGCCAAAGCAGTCTTCGCCATCAAGTACATATTTATTTTCAACAGGTTGACCGAAATTGCGGCTGAAGGTCCATGGGAACTCCATAATATAACGCTCTTTCATGGCTTCTTTTACCGCTAAAAATTGTGGCCATAAGTCTTCTGGACGGCCTGCCAGTCCACCCGCTTTTTTTCGATTTTTACCAATACCTATCGTTAATGGATAAGTGGTAATTTGATCTGGATTTAAACGAATAGTTTGGGCTAAGTCGCTGGCAACGGTTTCAGGTGTTTGGATTTTAAAGCCATACATCATGTCTAAATTAACCGTAGGTATAATATCAATTGCGTGGCTAACGTATTCAGCTTGTTGCAAGCCGCTACCAAATTTTTCAAAACGACCGCTGGCTTTTAAAATCCTATCATCAAAGCTTTGTATTCCAATCGACATGCGGTCGACCAAGCCTTTGAGTAAATGAGGGTTACCTTCTTTAAAATAAATCGGATCGCTTTCACATGACACTTCACGTATTGATGTTAATGACTTAATCATTTCAATAGTTTTGATTAATTCATCTTCTAAGATCGTGGTGGTTCCGCCACCGATATACACCCGATTAAATCGAAAACCTTGGGCTATGACTTGACGAATTTCTTGCCTTAATGCTTTGAAATATTCTTTGGCGACACCTTCATTAAATTTAATTTTATGAAATGAGCAAAAGCGGCACAGTGTATGGCAAAAAGGAATATGAATATAAAGCGTTTCAATAGGCTTTTCTGGCACACTAAGTTGCTCTAATTCATCAAGCGCGACAGCATCTTTTAGACTTAATGATTGTCTTATGGTTTGACCCATCACCCAGTCAAGGCTGTTTGTGGCAAGGTTTAACCTTGAGGTAGAAAGAAATTTTTTCATGAGTTGCCCTTAGTCTTAAAAATACAGTCAATGGCATGAGTCTTTAAGTGAGTCATCATGATTGGCTTACGCACTAAATTAGTTTATAAATCATAGCGTAGATGAGCGATAACAAAGAAACTGTTGCCTGTGGCATGAAAATACAAATATGTATAAAATCTGAGTCTTCTTATTGCTAAAATTTGATGCCTATCACCTATTAAACATAAAAATCTATAGTTAATTGATGAAAACTATTTATTAATCGCTGCATAAAACTACTTTCAGGTTAATTGAATTAGCGTAAAACCATGAGTAACTGCTGGAACTCATATACCACAGTTCCAACGTCATCATATTATCTGAAGGTTGAGAGGTCGGTAGGGGTAAATATTATTGAAAGCCTGAGTATTGGTATTACAAAGGGATGAATACCATTGGCTAAGTACTTAAGTACCTTAGCACTAGCGTAAATGCTCTTCATACAATGGCACTGACAATATCTTGTGTCGTTGCTCAATATAGTGGTTTTTTGCTTGTCATAGCGCTTCTATTAACTGTATGTTTAATTAAAAGCTAACTATGGCAAAGCCTAAAATGATTTGCTATGGGGCTAAATAAACCCGAACGGTTTAGTTTAGATGAGCTTTACAGTAATACATGCTTCAATACGCGCTGCCAGTTTTCACCCATAAAACGATCGCGATCTGTGGCTTTGAAACGAGCTTTTTTCAAGGCATCGTCGATGCGGCTCATGCGGTCGATATTGTTGAGTTCAGGGATCACCACATGTTTTGGTTCAACGTCAAAACCTAATACATTTTTGTCTTCTAAGTTGTACCACCATTCGAGATATTCTTTTATCCCTTCGCTATTATTGTTATCTAACGCTAATAGGTTTTCTTGACCACGAAGTGGGAAGTCATTGGCGATTGCTACGCAATCAACGCCGCCCACTTTAGCAATATAAGCGAGTTGGTTGATGTAGTCTTCTATCGTTGGAATTGGCTTGTTGGTGAGCCAAAAGCTCATCATAAACACCCCAAATACTCCGCCGTTATCGCCAATGGCACGGATAACTTCATCGGGTGAGCAACGGGCATTGTTTACAATTGCGCGCGCAGCACCATGGCTTTGCACTACAGGAGACTGGCTGGTTTTAACTGCATCAAGGGCTGTTTGGGCGCTTGAGTGACTAACATCAATAAGAATATTTTTCCGATTAAGCTCTGTTATGAGCTCGCGCCCAGCGGCGGTTAATGGAGTATTCAAACTATTTAAGCCATTATTATCTAATGCACCACCAGCATAACGATTACCATAATGGTGTGTCAGCTGTAGTACTCGTAAACCCTGTTGATGCAAATTATCTAGTTGTTGCCATTCATTACTTAAGCTGTCATTTTCAACACAATCAGCGCCTTGAATTTGAAAAAATACGGCCGTTTGTTGCTGTGTTCTAGCTTTACTAATATCAGTACCTGTAAGCCCTTGCAGATACACGTCTGGATTGGCTTTTACTGAGTTAGCCGCTTGGGTAATACTGTTGATGCAGGCTTGATAAGTGCGTTTATAGTTTTTAGTGCCATCGGCTTGTTCAATGGTTTCTATTGCTGAGATATCGGCGATAAAGGCGTCGAGCTTTGAGGCTTTAACATCATTGATGTCGGTTGGTAAAAACGATAACCCATCGATGTATAATCGACGTGGCTTAGCGGCCCAAGTAGGAAATGAGCTTAAAGGGCTTAATAATGTGGCTGCTCCAAGGCCTTTTAACATATGACGGCGAGCTTGGTTACAGACTTTTTGAGTCATTATTATTCCTTAGTGTTGGCAGGTGTTTCAGGTACCAACATCTTGTGTATAGGTAACGATGGCTTGCGCTAACGCAGTTAAACCATTGGTACGAGATGGACTTAATTGGCCACTTAATCCGAGACGGTCAAAATACTGTGTTACATCAAATTGCTGTATTTGCTCGGTGGTTTTACCTTGGCAGGCTACCAGTAACAACCCAATTAAGCCTTTTACAATACGGGCATCGCTATCAGCCAGATAAAAATGTTGGCCATTTAGTGTGTAATGGTACAACCATGCTTGGCTTTCACAGCCTTTAACTTGTGCATCCGGCTGTTTAAATTCTGCTGCGAGTGGCGGTAATAGCTTTCCTAATAACATTATCTGGCGGTATTTATCTTGCCAGTTATTAGCTTGCTCAATGAGGTTAACGGCTTCAACTAATTCATCCGATAAAGGCGAAAATAACTGCGGTGAAGGTGTCGTGCTTGGGTTTAACATGGTAATTCAATTAACCTCGGTTGTAGAGAAAAGATACATCAGGAGCCGCGTGTTGTACCTTAACACTATAACAATAACTCTTTTACAGTATTAAGTGCATGAATAAATTGATCAACATCTTGCTTATTAGTATAGATGCCAATAGACGCACGGCAACAACCGCTTAAATTAAGACTGGTCATCAGCGGCATAGCGCAATGATGACCACAACGAACGGCCACAGCTTGTTGGTCGAGTAAAATTCCTACATCTTGGTGATGTTCACCTTGTAGATTGAAAGCGACTGCGCCAACATTATGGCTGTGATTCTCAGTTAAGAGCTTCTGTTCGCCGTGACTATCCTTGGCAATACCATACAACTCAATAGCGCCAAGTTGTTGCAGTTGCTGTTGTAAGTAGTGGATCAATTGTTGTTCATGGGCGAGCAGTTGTTCGCGGGGCAATTGTTGTAAAAAATGAATTGCTGCCCCTAGGCCAATGACTTCAGCTATAGCTGGCGTGCCAGCTTCAAGGCGATTAGGTAACGCACCAAACTCAGTCTGCTCAAAACTCACGGTTTTGATCATCTCGCCGCCAGTGAGCATTGGGGTTAATTGATCGAGTTGATGAAATCGACCATATAAAATTCCCACGCCTGTTGGTCCATACATTTTATGGCCTGAAAACACATAAAAGTCACAATCAATTTGTTGCACATCAACAGTTAAATGGGCAATGGCCTGAGCGCCATCAACCAAGGTTAGCGCGCCGACGGCTTTGGCTTTTGCGACCAGCTCATTGACTGGGTTTAATGTACCTAAAGCATTTGACACATGGCATAGGGCAACCACTTTAGGTTTTAGGGCTAATAGTTGATCAAAAGCGGCGATATCCAGTTGCGCGTCAATTGTTAACGGGATCGGTTTGATCACCGCGCCGGTTCGCTTTGCTAGTTCCTGCCAAGGAACAATATTGGCGTGGTGAGCTGCGGTATCAATTAAGATCACATCATTTGGCTTGATCTGCGAAGTCAGTCCGTAGGCCACCATATTGATCGATTCTGTGGTGCCGTGGGTAAAAATGATTTCGTCTTGACGCTGGGCATGGATAAATTCAACCACTTGTTGCCGAACGGCTTCATATTGCTGAGTTGCCCGCGCAGACAATTGATGCGCCGCACGGTGCACATTGGCGTTGTTGAGTTGGTAGTACTCGGTCATCGCATCAATCACCGCTTGCGGCTTTTGGCTAGTGGCTGCGGTGTCTAAGTAGCACAAAGGATGATCGCCAATGGTCTGTTTAAGTGCCGGGAATTGATCGCGCAATGCTTGATGATCAAATAAAACGGCAGACGATAATGACGATGCAGGCTTCATAAATAAGGGTTTCTGTATTAAAAAGAAAAGGCATCAAGATCTTCAGTGATCTTGATGCCTAATGCAAGGCTTTGTGGCAATAAGCCTAATGACGTGAGCTTACGGACAAGGGAAACGATATAACGCCGATAACTCGTTAATTCTGCCCATCAACTCAGCAGATAAGCTGACTTTATGACTGTCGATGTTTTGCTTTAACTGATGTAAATCGGTGGCCCCAATAATGTTAGCGGCGACAAATTTGCGGCTATTTACAAACGCTAGGGCCATTTCGGTGGGAGATAAACTAAACTCACGGGCCAAATCGATATAAGCTTGCGTCGCTTCCAGTGCCATTGGGGTACTGTTGTAGCGGGCAAAACGTTTAAATACCGTTAAACGCGCGCCTTCAGGCCACTGATTATTTTCGTATTTACCAGTTAAAGCACCAAAGGCTAACGGCGAATAAGCTAATAACGGCACATCTTCACGATAACTGATTTCAGACATGGCGATTTCGTAGCTGCGATTCAGCAAGTTGTAAGGATTTTGTACACTGATAATACGCGGCAAATCGTGCTTTTCGGCTAATTTTAGATATTTCATAAAGCCCCAAGGGGTTTCATTAGAAATGCCGATATAACGTACTTTACCTTGCTTAATGATTTCTGCTAAGGCTTCAAGAGTGTCTAAAATAGGAGTGAAATGTTCAGCTTCGTCATGTTCATACATCATTTCGCCGAAGAAATTGGTGTTTCTATCCGGCCAATGTATTTGATACAAATCGATAGTATCGATTTGTAAGCGCGCTAATGAGTCATCAACTGCTTGATGGATGTTGCGCCAATCGAGAGCCATATCTTTACGGATGTAATCACCTTTACCACCAGGGGCAGCCACTTTAGTGGCAATCACTAAATTGTCGCGATTACCTTGTGCTTTGAGGTAGTTACCAATAATGCGTTCGGTTTCACCTTGGGTTTCTGCTTTAGGTGGAACAGGGTACATTTCAGCAGTATCAATAAAGTTAACGCCTTGACCAATAGCATAATCGAGTTGAGCAAAAGCTTCGGCTTGAGTATTTTGTTCACCCCAAGTCATGGTGCCGAGGCAGATTTTACTCACCTCAAGGCTAGAATGCGCGATACGTTGATATTCCATTATGATCCTCCTATGGAATGTGCTTAATCTGAGGCTACCAAGCTTTTGCATCCTTGCAAAGCGCTATAGCTGCGTCGAAGTAAGACTGCTTAAAAAATATTCAGAATCACATGTTAATGAGGTTATCTTCTTTAATTATGATATGTTTTCGCCAATGGAGTTGTTATCAAAGGATTGTTATGAAGTTTCGAGTGTGGATAGTACTAGTAGTCATTTTATTTGTGGCTTTGACTGGTTGGTTTTATTTCAACCAACAGTTAACCGATCCGATTGCATCTTCACCATCTCAGCCCAGTAAAACACTAGGTAATCAAATTCAAAATCTTCCAGGGCCCTCTCTCGAAACCGATGTTAAAGTTATTCCGACTAACAATTATGCTGTTTGCAAAACACTACTACAAAATAATGATAAACAAAGTGGTGATTGGGCTAGTGATAATTACCTTGGTTGGGACAAATATCTCAATGAATACAGTCTCGACGAAGTCACGCTAGTCGTCGAAAAACTATCAAGCGAGTACGCTGCAGTAAATTTTAAAGTGACACAACTACGGAAAAATTCCGAATTAGTGCAATTCAACCAAAAGTATACTCAACTATTGCATCAAGATCTTGTCAATCAAGGCGTAGATTTAAATGATGAGTTTTTTCGTGAAGCAACAGTGACAAGAAAAGTACCATTACCAGAATTTGAAAATATTTCGAACCTATCACTAGAGCAACAAAAAGCCCTTTTTGACAACGTAACACCTACTATAGATGATGCTGCCGCGTTGATGTTAGATAAACACGTTTCAGATCAAATGATGATTATCATACTTGATCATATCAATGGCCTAAATGCGATTGTTGGATTTGAAGAACTCGATACTGTTTCAATTCTCGACTATGCCATATATGGTTCTCGAATCGATGTCGTGAAATATCTACTAGAGAGTGGTGTGGAACCAACACAAGATAGTTATTTGGCATCATCAATGGAATGGGCATTAAGTGGATTAACTTATAAACCAAACCATCAGACAGCAGCGATCGAAATGATAAAAATGCTACAAGCTCGCCAAGTGAATGCACGTTTTAACCAACAAGACCGAACATTAGTTGAGGGTTTTTTTCCAAAAAATTATTATCAATTTGAAGCGGAAAAAATTGAGTCCTTACTGCAACTATACGGGCTCGACTTACTAAGTATTGAGGGGAAAACGCTTCCTCGTATCGCTGAAGACCATCCGCTATTACAAGCTTTGCAAGCACAACAGTTGGCTTTTTCCGAACAAGAGTTAAACGTTACAGACTTAGGTAATGTATTATCTCAATGTCGTACTACAGTGAATCATATTAATCAGCAGTGGCAACCCAAAAGTTCAGCCTCTTTGCTTGATCAAGCCGAAAAAGATTACTTACTAGATCCCCAACAAACCATCAACCAACTCGCTAAAATCGATCCGAGCTTAGTCGATTGTCTAATCACTCGAGTGACACCTTATCAACGTCCACAGAGGTATATTCCGAACTTAAATCAACAATTTAGATTACTTGACGATGGTAATATCAATGGTTTCATTGATGCGGTATTAACCTTGCCATTAACAGATGCGAATAAGAATTTGCTTTTTACCCAAGCATTAGAATTCGATAGCTATTTTTATGATGAGTTATTGAATAGCGAGTTATATGTGGATCCCATCCAGTACTACGACTTTAATTCTCATATGTTTAGTCCTAAGTTTTTAAGTGGATTGGATGACTCAGGCTATGATTTATATGAACAGGATAATCGCGGTAAAACCTTACTTTATTATGCAGTTATCAACGGTAATTTGATTAATATTACCTATATTGTTGATCAGAAACTTCCCTTTAAAGGCCGCAGTACTGAACCACTATTGAGTAAAGGGCTCGATCCCTTACATGTGGCATTAAGTATTGAACCTTGGCAATTTAAGCCAGAAGATGCCGTTGAAAAAGTGGATTTGTTAATGCGCTATCAACCTAAAATCGATGAGTTTCATTTACGTCGAATGGGTTTGATAAAGTTAAAATACCCCGATGTTTATCAACAAATTATTAGTGCCTACTCACAACTCAAAGTTATTGATGACAACGCGTTACCTTTGAGTATATGTGGGATATAGTCAACCAAAATGACACTGATTAATGGGGGGAACTAAGCTCTCCCCATTATTCTAGCGGTGATTCTACAAGGTTTTTATCATCGCGATTTCGCAGGCATCGTGACCAGTTTCGCCTAAATGCTCACAGTGGATAAAGCCCAATTTTTCATATAAACCCAGGGCTTCAACCAATATGGCGGTGGTTTCTAAATACATCGATTGATAGCCTTGCTGTTGGGCAAACTCAATACATTGGCGTGTTATAGCCTTGGCCATACCTTTGCCCCGAATAGTGCGGGCAAAATACATTTTCTGTAGTTCACACACGCCATCATTTTCTGCTAATGGCGCAATACCTGCGCCGCCAACCACTTTACCTTGGTATTCAATCACCCAGTATTGTGAGCCTTCAGCTTGATATACCTCACTTAAACAGTCGAGGGTTGTGTCTGCTACGCTAAAGCCTTTGTCTGGGGTTAAGCCGTATTCTGCTGACACTTCACGAATAACTGCTGCTAATGCGGCATTGTCTTGGGCTAGTAGCTCGCGGATCACGCTTGGATGCATGTTAGCGTTAGTGGCATTTACTGGATGATTATCAGTCATTAAAAAACTCCATATTGATAAAAGGCGCCATTGCCAGCACTAACGCTTGGGTATAAATACTTTCTCGGGTGGCTAAACCTCGGGTTAACAAACCGATAGCGCCGCCTTTTTGTTTTATATTATGGGTGTTAAACAAACGATCCATCACGTGGCCAAGTTCTTCGCCAGCTTGCAAGGCGTTAAACACTTTCTGTGGCAAAGGTAAATTAGCACTGCGGCCGACTGATAATGTGTCGTTATGGATAATGGCCATATAAGCAAAGGTGGCTGGTCCGTTATCACACTGGTCAACACCGCCTTCCATTGCCACATAAAAATCAGCATGTTGATTTAGGCTTGTTGCATTAGCTTGGCAAAATTGAGCACGGTTGATAGCCCCCAGTTTTGTTTCTGCTTCGGTCATGGGTTGGTCTGCCACTAATGAGGGGGCATGCATGCCACTACAACGTATTTGAACATCTGGGAAGTATTGTTCAATGGCGTGTTGTGCTGCACTTATTTTTACTGGGTTGGTTGAACCCACAATGATAACTAAAGTGTTTGGTATTGCTGGAGACGTCGACATAGGGCTATTTTCTTTGTTGTTTTAGTTAACTGTAATGATCACGGTAATGATAACAGTGGTGAAGTTAACCACATTGTATGGGATTTTAATCCTTTTTGGTTTAATGGCTGAGTTACTTTTATTAGTGATAACTCTAAGCTGTTGTAAAGTATTAATTTGTTTAGTTGGTATGAAAAATGCTACTTGATGGTTAATTACCGCTAACTCATACAAACATCAGTTAACCTTGTTAATAAAAATTGTTTAGTGAGCTAAGCTTATTTTTATCCTCATAAAGGGAATTAATCTAATGTCTATTCGTATCGCAACCATTAGTGTCACGGTCGGGCTTATTTTAGGTGCGACAATATTTGGTGCTTCGCATAGTGAAGCAGAGTCAGTATTTTCATTATCGCAACAGTCTGATCAAGCTCATCCAGATCTTAACTTAGTACAACAGCAATTGAAGCTTGATACGGGTTCATTAACCGAATTAGTCGCCAAAACAGGGGCTGGTAAGTTAACTGTTGTCGGCGTTGAAGGTCTAAAAGAAGTCGAAGTCCATGCCGACATCTATACCCCGTCATTAGATCAAGATGATATAGAAATTAAACTCAGTTTGACCCGCAAAGGTGACAAAGCCTATTTGTTATCAGAAATACACAGCGACCAATTTTTTGGCGAGTCACCTTTTATCGATTTATTGGTTAAAGTGCCGTCAACGTTAGCTCTCAATATTAAAGACGGTTCAGGTTCTATTAAAATTGAGGATGTCAGTGCTGATATTGAGTTAATCGATGGGTCGGGCAGCATTGTAATCAATAATATTGGTAACTTAGTATTAACCGATGGTTCGGGCAGTGTCGTGTTGAATAATACTGGTAAATTGTCACTTATTGATGGTTCTGGCTCTATCAATATTACTGACGTTAATGGCGGCATCATATTACAAGATGGCTCTGGGTCTATTGGTATTAACAATGTTATTGGTGATGTGAGTATTGACGATGGTTCGGGTTCAATCAAGGTTGAACAAGTCTCTGGATTAGTTAAGATAAATGATGGTTCCGGTGGTATTGATGTGGCTAATACCAAAGGTTTGACCATTGTTAATTCGGGTTCTGGTAGTGTTGATTATCAAAATATCGATGGACCACTGAGCCTAGACTGATCCCCAGCAAAGCCAGTCAAATTTAAGTAATTGGCTTAAAATGTTCAAGTTAACTGCAACTGTTACATACAACATGCATTTTTGTTTCAAAGCCGAGTTTAATCATGGCATCATGCAACCACGTTATCAGCGAAGTTAGCATTATTGAAATTAGAGTCGCATCATGGCAAAGAAGTTTTACGTAGTATGGGCCGGTCGAGAAACGGGCATTTTTACCAGTTGGGATGTCACTAAGCGTTCCGTTGACAAGTACCCGCAAGCTAAATACAAATCTTTTGCCACAGAAACGGAAGCTAAAGCCGCATTTGCTAAATCGCCAGCAAGCAGTATAGGCAAAAGTGCGCCCGCAAAAACGGCCAGCGGTTCATCAGCTGTTAAATCTGCTGGAGTTGGAGTATCAACCAAAACCCTTGCGGCTAATCAAACGGTACTAAGCCAATTCGATGTAGTGATTTACACCGACGGTGGTTGCGAACCTAATCCTGGCAAAGCAGGTTCTGGAATGGCGATATACCGCAAAGGCGAGTTAGCCGAGTTATGGTTTGGTTTGTATAACCCTAATGGCACCAATAATACCGCCGAACTCAATGCGTTACATCAGGCACTCATTAAGGCAAAAAAAGTGCTTGATGGCGGTGAAACCGTGCAAATTATGAGTGACTCACAGTATTCGATTAAATGTGTTTGTGAGTGGGCATATGGTTGGAAAGCTAAAAACTGGACTCGAAAAACCGGTGAAATCGCCAATCTGGAGATCATCAAACAAGCTCATGAGCTATATGATGCAATGAAAGACGATATCGTGCTTCAACATGTTGCAGCGCACATTGGTATTGAAGGTAATGAACTGGCAGACAGAATGTCAATTCATGCGATTGATCAGCAACACAAAGCATTTAGCCAATTTACTGCACCATTAGATATCAATAAAATTCTTGCGTTGCGCACAGGCTAGTTATTGTTCTAATTCTACATTAACGCCTTAGATTCCTTGAAACACCACTACAAAAAAGCCGGATCGCTCCGGCTTTTTGTGTTTAATTTACAATGACTTATAATAACTTACGCTTACTTAGTGTTTTCTTCATACATTAAGTAATGGCTTTGCTCCATACCCAGAGATTCATAGGTTTTTTGGGCAATTTTATTGTCATGTTCAACATACAAACGAAAACTTGCCGTGCCGCCATTATCTGCCGCTAAGTCTTTTACCGCTTGATAAAGCTTGCCATAAATACCCTGACGACGATTTTGCGGACGTATGTACACGCTTTGGATCCAATAATAATTACTTGCGCGCCAGTCGCTCCATTCGTAAGTGACCATTAACGAGCCAGCTATTTCACCATCAACTTCTGCCACTAAATATACCCCTCGTTCAGGATGGGTAAGCAGTCCTTCAACACCGCGAGTCAATTGCTCGGTGTCTAATGATAGATTTTCAGTTTCCATTGCCATTGCTTGGTTAAACTGAACTAGGGCGTTTAGGTCGGCATGTTGGCCTATTCTAATTGTCATGAATTTCTCGTTTTTATAGGGTATTTTGTTAATATCATACCGCGACATGTGTAAAATGTATTGGTTTACGGCGGCAGTAAATGTGTACGTTTTTACTCTATTTATTGCTTAGTAGTAGCAAGCATGGCCAAGCATGATTATGGCATCTCGTAACAGAATTCAATCACGGTAAAATAAACACCTTAATGTGACTCAATTAACTTGGTATTGTTATTATGAGGATAAATAAAACACCTAAATGAATTTTATTCAATATCGTAAATTTCTAAGGCATACATAAAACTGCTTACAAAATAACCAAGACACCAATTTATGCTGTATTTTAGATTATTTCTGTAGTAACAAATGCTTATAGCTTTCAGCTTGTTGCCATCAAGCTGTGAATTAGCGCTCACTTATTTATACCTCTCCACTAACGTATAATTGAAATTTTTGTGACTTTGCAGTAATGTGACGCCACGACAATTTAGATCTATGTCACAAACTGCATAAATTGATGGAGATAATTATGAAAGTTGCTGTATTGGGTGCTGCTGGTGGTATCGGCCAGGCTCTAGCTTTACTGTTAAAAACTCAACTGCCTGCGGGCTCAAAGTTGTCTCTTTATGACATCGCTCCTGTTACTCCTGGTGTTGCGGTTGACTTAAGTCACATCCCAACAGACGTAGAAGTAAAAGGTTTTGCTGGTCAAGATCCTACCGATGCATTGGTTGGTGCTGACGTAGTGTTAATGTCTGCTGGCGTTGCGCGTAAGCCTGGTATGGATCGCTCAGATCTATTCAACATCAACGCTGGTATCGTGCGTAACCTAATGGAAAAAGTGGCTGTAACTTGCCCTAAAGCATTAGTGGGTATTATTACTAACCCAGTTAACACGACTGTTGCGATTGCTGCTGAAGTATTAAAAAATGCTGGTGTATATGATAAAAACCGTTTGTTCGGAATCACAACACTTGACGTTATTCGTAGCGAAACCTTCATCGCTGAGCTTAAAGGCTTAAAAGTTGCTGACGTTAAAGTTAACGTCATCGGCGGACACAGCGGTGTGACTATTCTTCCACTACTTTCTCAAGTTGAAGGTGTTACTTTCACTGACGAAGAAGTGGCAGCAATGACAACTCGTATTCAAAACGCAGGTACTGAAGTTGTTGAAGCTAAAGCCGGTGGCGGTAGCGCAACATTATCAATGGGCCAAGCTGCATGTCGCTTTGGTTTATCATTGGTACGTGGTCTTCAAGGCGAAGCTAACGTAGTCGAATGTGCCTATGTTGACGGCGGCAGTGAGCACGCTACATTCTTCGCCCAACCAGTACTTCTTGGCAAAAACGGCGTAGAAAAAGTATTACCTTACGGTGAAATCAGCGCATTCGAAGCTAACGCTCGTGATGCAATGTTAGACACCCTTAAAGCTGATATTAAATTAGGCGTTGAATTTGTTAAGTAATTAACAAATCGATGGTCTAAAAAACGCGAAGCCAAGGCTTCGCGTTTTTTTTGGTT
The DNA here is from genome assembly GCF_006385555.1 of Shewanella polaris. Taxonomy (NCBI): domain Bacteria; kingdom Pseudomonadati; phylum Pseudomonadota; class Gammaproteobacteria; order Alteromonadales; family Shewanellaceae; genus Shewanella; species Shewanella polaris. The sequence continues at coordinate 815,409 of NZ_CP041036.1, forward strand.
TATCAGTTATAATTCGCTAAAAAAATCCATTAATTTTTACTGCGTAAAGACTCTAACTCTAATGTTATTGCTGCTATCTCTTTGCTTGGTACACCTGGTCGTTTAGTCAATGACTCAAGCTTTTTCTCTTTAAGTTGTTGCAGTTGCTTAGTTTCTGTAGCACTAAGTTGTTGTTTATCTTCTAATGCGTAAATTTGTTCGTTTAGACTGTTGATTTAAAGTGTCATTAACTTAGCAGATTTGAATGTGTTGACTAAATCGATGTTCCATTACCAACTTATCTCTTTGCCTTGCCAATCTAAGTAACTGGCTTCGCCATTGGGCTCAATATTAACCATGATGTTATACAGCTGGCTGGCGACAAATTCAGGGGTAAAAAGCTTGCCTGCGGGTACGTTAGCCTGAAAAGGTTTTGATAATGGTGTGTCAGTAGTGCCAGGGTGAAACGCAATGAGTTTGACTCGTTTAAGTCGTCTGGCATATTCCACCGCAGTGGTTTTAATAAGCATGTTTAACGCAGCTTTTGAGGCGCGATAGCCGTACCAGCCGCCAAGTCTGTTGTCTGAAATGCTGCCAACGCGGGCACTCAAAATACTGATTACACACTTGGGGTTGTCGATCTTATGAGGTTGCTGTAGCAGTAACTCAGTTAAGGCGCTTAGCCATAACATGGGCACAATACTGTTAGCGTAAAATAGTTGCTGTAGGGCATCACTATTAATGTCTTCAATGCGTTTTTCAGGCATCAAATGAGTTGTGCCTGTGTTTTCGTTATCGGTGGTTTCATTAGTCGTTTTAGAATGCAAAATGCCGTTACATATGATGATTTTTGTAATGGTGCCGACCATCGATGACATCTCAGCAATACAAGTTGAAATAGAGGCTTGCTGATAATCACAGCTAACATGGTGGTGAGTGACATTTTGGGTCATATTGTCTGCAAGTGTAGGCCGTGTCATTGCAGGCGGTATCAGTGAAGATTGACGACTCACGGAGATAATGGTCAAGGGTAAATCGTGTTCTTTTTCTGATATGGCTTGGTTAATAAAAGCTTGGGCAATGAATGATGACGCGCCAACCACAATAATTGTTTCTGTCGTTGAATCGCTCATACTGTTTGTCCTTATTTGATGTTACAGCTGCCGTTATCACAGCGTTTCTTACCTGTAAGCAAATAAGATATACGGTAACGATTACGGGCAAAGGCTAAATACGCGAGGTCAGCAACAGGTTTGATGAGCGGCAAACGTAATAATTTTATCCAACCATGCTTACCCGTTAAACCCCATGCTTTGGCTGTTACATCTAAGCCATACAACCAACTACCGTCAGCTTGTAATCCATGTAGTACCGTATTAGCTTTTACGACATCTAAGTCAGGGAAACGCTGATTAATATCAGCGGCGTTAATGTCTTCAAGGCCGATGCGGTTTAAATTGTCATGACGCTTTAATTGCTTCATTTCATTAAGACACAGCGGGCAAGTGCCATCGTAAAAAATAGTTAGTTCCATCATTTACCTCATTTATGTCTAATGCTTGTTGAACACACTTATTGAACACAGATCGTAACCATTGTACGCCCCAAACGCCAAGCCAGTTTACTTTAGTTGGTATGTTCAAAATTTTAGTCAAATCGTTTCGGTTTATGATCTTTTTATTTCAGCTAGGCGTATAGTTTAAAAACAAATCATAAGGGCTGAATCATGCCATTAAGCCAAGCAATCATTAAAGTCACTAATTTACGTTTGCGTACCTTTATTGGTTTTAACCAAGACGAACGCGACAAGCAACAAGATGTGGTGATCAACATTGAGATCCATTATCCAGCCGATCGATCGTTTCAAACCGACGACGTTGCCGACGCGCTAAACTACAAAGTGATCACCAAAAAAGTGATCCAACATGTCGAAGAAGGTCGTTTCTTGTTATTAGAAAAGCTGGTTGCTGACGTATTAGATATTTGTCGTGAACACCCCAGTGTAACCTTGGCAAGAGTGACCATCGATAAGCCCCATGCACTGCGTTTTGCCGATTCAGTGTCGTTATCTTTAGAGTACCAAGCCTAATCATTATTTAAGGATGTTATTATGACCACCATTAATGACATAACTCGCGCAGAGTTGTCTGCAGAAGCATTGAAAGTACAGCAAGCATTAGTCGCCCACGGACTTGAAACACCACTTATTCCAAATGATATGACCAGTGAACAAAAGTATCAGCGTATTAAAGGCTTAATGACCGAAGTGGTATCCACATTAGGGCTAGATTTAACCGATGACAGCTTAGCTGAAACCCCGCATCGTATTGCTAAAATGTACGTTAATGAGATTTTCTCGGGCCTCGATTATGCTAATTTTCCTAAAATAACCCAAATTGATAATAAAATGGGTGTTGAAGAAATGGTTAAAATTAGCAACATCAGTGTGGTCAGTACCTGTGAACATCACTTTATTACCATCGACGGCTTCGCCAAAGTGGCTTATATACCCAAAGATAATATTATTGGTTTATCTAAAATTAACCGTATCGTGCGATTTTTTGCTCAGCGTCCACAAGTGCAAGAGCGGTTAACTCAGCAGATTTTAGTGGCCCTGCAAACGTTACTGGCGACTAATGATGTAGCCGTGAGCATTAACGCGACCCATTATTGCGTAAAATCTCGTGGCATTATGGACACCTCATCAAGCACACAAACCACTGCGCTTGGCGGCTGCTTTAAGGCCAATCCCGCTAGCCGAGCCGAGTTTCTAGCATAAGGTCTAGCGTAACTTTTAGCATAACTTTTAACATGACGTTTAGACATAATCAGCCTGAACTCAAAGTGGCTAGTACCACAGCTTTTAAAAATGACTTCACATATTGAAGTCATTTTTTTTATGAACATACTATCGATTGTCATTATTAGGCGGTAGGATGGTTTACGTCGAGATAACCATCTAATTTAATTATGATAAAGGCTCAATGTATCGAGCTAAAAATAAAGAGAATATTATGGAACGTACAATACTGATCACTGGCGTAGGTAAACGCATAGGCTATGCACTGGCTAAATATTATTTGGCCCAAGGTCATCAGGTCATTGGCACCTATCGCACCCATTATGACAGTATTGAGCAGCTCGGTAAGTTGGGGGCAAGCTTGCACTCATGTGACTTAACCGATCCGACTGCCATTGATGCATTAGTCAATCATATCAACCAACATCACGATAGCCTCGATACCATTATTCATAATGCGTCTGACTGGTTACCCGACAACAGCGGTTTAAGTCCAGCTGAGACTATGGCGAGAATGATGCAAATTCATGTTTCAGCGCCGTATCAAATCAATCTTGCTTTAGCACCATTATTGATTAATGCAGCTAAAACCAATGATGACAGTATTGGTGCCAGCAACATTATTCACATGACCGACTTTGTTGCCGAAAAGGGCAGTAAAAAGCATATCGCCTACGCTGCCAGTAAAGCTGCACTTCATAACATGACACTCTCGTTTGCTAGCTTGTTAGCACCGCATGTCAAAGTGAACTCTATTGCCCCAGCAATGATTTTATTTAATGAAGATGACGGTGAGGCATACAAAGCCAAAGCATTGGCTAAAGCCATATTGCCCAAAGAAGCTGGTAATGCCGAAATCATGTCTTTGGTCGACTACCTACTGGGCAGCCATTATGTAACGGGTCGAAGTTATGCTGTCGATGGTGGCAGACATTTAAAATAATTCATAAAACGACAAGCGGTAATGTGTGCTGCAAAGTTGACGCAATTTTATAATGGACTTCTAGACGGCTAGTTGCTAGTGTAGATATTAATCAATATCCACACTCGCTATTATCGAAAGGAAGTCACTATGTCTGCAGAAAACATGAAGCTGGAATCATTGGCGTTACATTATGGTTACGAGTCTGAAGCAACAACCAAAGCTGCAGCCGTGCCGATTTATCAAACCACCTCATATACCTTCGATGATACCCAGCACGGTGCCGACCTGTTCGACTTAAAAGTGGCTGGCAATATTTATACTCGCATAATGAATCCAACCACCAGCGTACTTGAGCAACGTTTAGCCGCAATTGAAGGCGGTATCGGTGCGCTTGCAGTGGCGTCTGGCATGGCCGCCATTACTTATGCTATCCAAGCATTAACCCAAGTGGGCGACAACATTGTCAGTACCAGCCAGTTGTATGGCGGCACGTATAACTTATTTGCCCATACACTGCCACGTCAAGGCGTTGAAGTCCGTATGGCTGCGTTTGATGACTTTGATGGTCTCGATGCGCTAATTGATGACAACACCAAAGCCCTGTTTTGCGAATCAATTGGTAACCCGGCCGGTAATATTGTCGACTTACAACGTTTAGCCGATATTGCTCACAAACACGGGGTGCCATTAATTGTCGATAACACTGTGGCTACGCCTGTGTTGTGCCGTGCATTTGATCATGGTGCCGACATTGTTATCCATTCGCTCACTAAATACATTGGCGGTCACGGTACAACCATTGGTGGGGTGATTATTGACTCGGGTAAATTTGACTGGGTTGCCAACAAAAAACGCTTTGCGATACTTAATGAGCCAGATCCGTCTTATCACGGCGTGGTGTATACAGACGCCTTTGGGCCTGCTGCCTACATTGGCCGTTGCCGTGTTGTGCCACTGCGTAATACTGGCGCAGCATTATCACCACACAGTTCATTTTTGTTACTTCAAGGCTTAGAAACCCTCAGTTTACGCATGGAACGTCATTGCAGTAATGCGCTCACGCTAGCTGAATATTTACAACAGCATCCTAGTATTAGTTGGGTTAATTACGCAGCACTGCCAGACAGCCCTCATCATGCAACTTGCCAAAAAATCACTGGTGGTAAAGCCTCTGGTATTATTAGTTTTGGTATTAAAGCTGATAACGCAGAAGCGGGTAAAGTGGCTGGTGGTAAGTTTATTGATGCACTGCAAATGGTGCTGCGTTTGGTGAATATTGGCGACGCTAAATCGCTGGCTTGTCATCCTGCCAGTACAACGCATCGTCAACTTAGCGGGGCAGAATTAGCTAAAGCTGGAGTGTCAGAAGATTTAGTGCGTATTTCTGTGGGTATTGAGCACATAGACGACATCATTGCCGATGTCAGCCAAGCATTAGAGAAAGCAATTGTGTAAACCCATTTTTAGTCTAATCAGTAACTAAAAAGCCCCATCAATAGCGTGTATTGATGGGGCTTTTTATTACGAAACGGTAGCTATTTTAAATAGCTAATCTTCTCGTTGGGGTAATAATCACTGGTAAAGGAATATCCCAAAAATCAGTTGGAACCTGGCTCACTTGTTGGCAATCATGGGCAAACCCGACGGCTAATGGTTTGTTGTTGGTCACTTGTGCCAAGGTGCGATCGTAATAACCACTGCCCATGCCCATGCGATTACCATGTTCATCAAATGCCACCATAGGAGTGATAATCATATCGAGTTTGTCTACAGGGATAATGTGTTGCACATTCAGTTGCGGCTCGCTAATACCATATTTGTTATTAACCATCACAGAGTCTCGGTCATAACGCACAAACAGTAAATGCCCTTTACTAAACGGATGAATGCATGGCAAATAGAGGTTAATGTCTAGTTCCCATAATGCTTCAATGAGTTTTTGGGTGGCGAGTTCACCATCTTGGGTAAAATACAATGCAACGTGCTGAGCTGACTGCGCCTGAATTTCGGCGAGCATATGACGGCTGGCGATTAACGCTAATTGATTTTGTTCTTCAGAGCTGAGGCTATTACGTTCTTGTCTGATATGACGACGGATATTATCACGGCTCATGTCTGTACTATCAAATAATGGATCTTCAAGTTCTGTTGGTTTGGCAAAGTAGCTAATGCGTGCCGAAGAGGTTGACGTAACAGGACGGTGATCCTTGTTAGTCATAAAACGCGAGATACTCATGTGTAGGGAGGACTCCATCACTTATAAATGAAATTAAAAACGATAATCAACAAACAACTCAAAGTAGGTTATCGCGTTCTGAAAAGATATGAAAGCACTGGTTGATAGTCGGTTAACGTAGAATCATTTTGCATCAAACTAAACCAACAAATCAAAATGCAGCATAATTTTATTACATTATGCTGCATTGTTTTAATCAAAGGAAACTGGCGTGTTATTTATCCATATTCATTGATTTTAGTAGCACTGGACTATCGTAATCCGCCACCATGGTCTTTGCTTTTAACCAAAATTTTCTACGTGTTAAAAAGTAAGTAAAGCTGATTGATAACAAGCCCCACTCAATTAAATTATGCGCCATAAAATCTAAACCAGATGATAATAACACAGCCACTTCGCTAACGTAATTAGCATGGTTTGCAATAAAACCATAAGTCGGGTTAATGAAGAAAAAACCATATTGAAGGGCACAATAAATACCAATGCCAGCAATCAAGCCAAACAGTTTGCTGTACCACTTTTCTGGCCATTTTACACCAATCACCAGTAAGTAAAGTCCAACCAGTAATGAGCCACTAACAAGCGTGCTCGCTATTGTGGGTGAACGGTTAAGCAGGTCAACTATGTTGTAATAAAGAGTAAAAGCGAAATGTGGTAACAACAGTGTAATGCTGATAGCTAAAATCCATATTTTAGCTTTACTAATACTTTTCCAATACCAGGTCTTAATACTTTGGTAGCTTAACCACAGTAACCCAAGTACAAAAGCGTAATTAACAAAAGCGGGTAGCCCGAAAAGGCCAAATTTCATCGTCAATAACGCCATCATCCATTCAGGTATTTGAGTCACACTCATGCGATTACCTGAATCAACTGCAAATGAAGGGTATAGCAGCGCGATTAACATCCCTAAAGTAAAGAATAAATAAGTGTATTTAATCAAGCTCAAGAACATGTTTGGTGCAATACCTTTAACACTGTGTTTTTTTAATTGTGTCACTAAGTTTTGGTAATTAGATATTACAGCGTCTTTAATTTCAGTAGACACCCAGTTTTCATCTAATAGTGCAATTTGGCTGTTGGTTACATTGGCTTCAATAATGTTTTTAACAGCAGGCGTTGCTAATGCCATTTTGTCTGCCGATTGACTGCCGCCAGCCATTTTCTGTGCCACACTCCATACCGCTGGGTCATAAACTCCACCAGCATTATGGGTAGTATCTTTTTTACCTGCAAAGCACATCTTGGTATCGACTTTATCAATCGTAGCGGTAAATTGTAGTGTTGGCAGTTTAGCGGTAAAAGCGAAAATAAAGGTACAGCCATCCAAGGTGCCTTCAACATCAACTTCAGTTATCTCAGTTAAATGATAGACCAAGTTTAAACCGTTATTTTTAACAAACTCAGAGGTCCATTCGTGGTAATCGTTGCTGTTATAAGCCCATTTAGTGCTACGTTTTGCATCACCGTCAATGGTGTAACTGTAATAGAGATAACCACCACCATTACAAGTATTACACGTTACCGAGCCTGAGCCACCGCAAGTATGACACGTTGTTTTACCTCGTCCCCAACAGGACGAACATGATTCTGTAGTATAAACAGTGCGATTATTGTAACTATCGTAACGCGACACACTAACGCGACCACTACCACTACAACGATTACAAGAATTACTGCCAGAACCATAACAACTAGAACAGCTTTGTGTGCCAGAACCACTGCAGTTGTAACACAACTTACTGCCTACATAGGTTTCTGGTGCAGATTTTAGGTCTCTATTCCTTATTAAGAAATTGCTAGATATATCAGGACCAAGAATCTTTAAAAAGCGATCGTTAAATAACGTGTTCTGTCCGCTAGCGTACTCTTTAGCTTTTTCATGGGCACAATCCCGAGCATTCGATGCCGTGCCAGATTTAATCCCTGACGGACAATAGCCTCCATGTTCGTGTGTACTCACCCCAACTTCGATAGTCCACCCAAAGGTAAACTTAAGTTGAGGAAGCTTTTCTTGTTCATTGCTTAATTTTATTGGTACATCGACACCCGTGAGCTCTTTACCGTTACGGCGAATAAAATCTTGGAATTGTTCTAATTTACTCACGTAATACTTCCTATAAATCAATGCGTGATGAATGGTTTACTTTTTTATGACTGCTTGGTCGAATTGGCTAATGACAAATTGATATTAAAATCAGTTTCATCGGCTTTTAAGTACACCCATTTTCTAATAGGTGTATATCCAGGCGCGGTGATTTTAATGTCATAACTGCCAGCAGGTAACATCATGCCTGCTTTATATTTGGGTTTAATATTCATTACTGACACTTTGGCATTGGCGATATTACTTGTGATGCTAAGGGGTAATAAAGCCGCTTTATTAGACGCGTTTTTAACCACTTTAGTTGAATCATGTACAGGCATTACCGCTGAGTCAAAGCGGTTAATCGGCTCACTGATTGCATTAAATCCTTTCGTAATAAATAAGCTCTGGTCTATGGATGAACCAATAGGTTGCACCATCGGCAGCGTCACTAATAACCATTTAAGGGTAAATGAAATAGTGGCGGAGTCATTCTTCTCCATTTGTTCAAAAAAGTAATGTACTGCAGAGCCTTTAGCTGTGTATTGATTACTGCCCATGGATAGCGGCACGACAAATATAGACGCTAATAATAATGTTGATATCGTCGGTTTTATAAAACGATTAGGCTTTGACTTTGACGCTGAGTCCATCCCCTTTGCCTGTATCAGTTCCACGGCTTTCATCGGTAACTTTAATACGGTTAATAGCACCAGAACCAAACTTATCGACATCGAAATTGGCGGAATAATCGTTGATCTTAATGCCGATTTACCTGTTGATTCAAAAGAACCGCCATCGGCAAACTCAACTAGTTGGGCTTCGAGTACATTTAGATACTCGGTGGTTTTCCGTCGAATATTGGGTTCAATGATTTTCTGTTTAAACTCACGGTATTCCAATCAGCCAGCGTAGGGTTTACGTAAAGCTCTTTCATTTCTCGTTGAATACGTTGTTGAATAACGCCTTGTTGTTGAAAGGTTTGCCAGCTCAAGTTTGGTGGCATATCGCTGTTTTTGGCTTTCATTTTCGATCGCCACTCAGCATCTGCTTGTTGACGCACTTTTTTAGCGACTGCAATGTCAAAGCTATTACGATCGATCAGAGACCAAGAAGGAGATAAGGTTAAGCCTTTTTGTTTCAGCTTTTTATTCACTTTTATGCTGGTAAGTTCATTGACTCTAAATTCATGGATTGAGTTAATTCCCAATGGATAGCCACCCGATTCTTTAACAAAATCAGGTTCCATTTTTACCATCAACACGTTTTTATAATGATTCACATCGTTGGTATACACCATTCGATGATCTTTAAATCCCGCGTCGCCACCCGTTACGGCATCAGCGGCTTGCATTGCAGTGTAAAGGCCAAATGTCAAAATCCCTGAAATAATGGAATTACCAACGTTTTCAGACGTCGAAATTTCCTCACGAACCAACCAATCATTAGGTGGAATATAAGGCATGCTGTATTTGGCTATTTCTTTGTCATAACCGGTTTGCAGTCGCTCGAAACAACGGTCTTTATTACTGCCACTTTTCTTCTCTGCACATTTATTACGGCGTTCAAAATAATCGTATAATTTAGGGGCTATTTTTTGCGCACGTGATTCGACCCTAGCTTCATAAGCCTTAGTGCCTTTTTGGTATTGCTCCCAGCCCTGTTTAACCTGATTTTGGGTATCGAGCCAGTAAGCGTCAGATCGTGTTTGTACGCTAGCTAAAGCTTGATTATATTGATTAGAACCAGCAGCATATTCAGTGTATTTATCGCGAAGCGTTTGGCGGAAATTATCATAGTTGGCGTAGTGTTGATCAAATTGAGACATAGCACGGTCACGAACAAATTTTTCCATGATCAGGCGTTTTTTCTGTTTTAAATCGTCCACTAATTTATCGTCAGCGTATACCAGCCCGCCAAATACGGATAAGAACGTTTTTTCGACCGCGCTGTGTTTTTTATCTGGATCGTAATCAATGCCTTCAAATGCGATTGAATTTTCAATCAACGCGCTACGAAGCACTTGAGACAAGTAAGCTTGTTGACGTTCTTCAGGAGTTGAAGCATCAATAATAAAATGATCCACCAACCACTTCTGACCAAAAAAGACGGTTGGCCAAACTATCACAGCAATTAACGTAAAATAACCCAACGCGCGAGTGGCTTTAGCCACTTGCTTACCTTTTAATAATAAGTCAGCTAAAAGCAGCGTAACGCCAATACCACTAATAGTGCGGCCAAATAATTCCACTGCGCGTAAGTCTTCCGCACTGGAGTTACGACCGCCAGCAACATCGGTTAACGCAGCATTAAACACAGCCTCAGGGAACAAATACACTAGCGAACAAATGAACATCAACAACATCCACCAGAAAGGTTTACCCGTGTTAATAATTTGGGCTTCTACTGCTTGTTGTTTTTTAGCTTTGGCAGCCGTTGATTGTTGATGTTTCTGTGTTTTCTTTAGCTCTTTTTCTGCGGACTCCATTTTTGTGTGTGTTGGGGCAGTGTTAAGCAAATTTGTTGCAAATGGACTTTTGTTTTTCTCAGTCATAGTAATATTTATTAGCCATCAAATTTTATTAAAATTGTTTATTTAGTCAGCCTGTCGACTTGGTAATCTTAAAATTATGGTGTCACCCGTGTCTGTATCTATTATTTCATCGGTAATAGTGGGGAAACCATGTTCCAACAAAGGCGTAGGTATGTTGTTAGGTACCTTGTTAACCGGAGTGCTATGGATGGCTTTAAGGCCAGAAGCTAATGGCAGATAATAACCTTCTGTTTGATAACCTAGCATTTCGTCAAAGCGGTCAAAGTCAGCATCTTGGGGTAAAGAGGTAATATAACGACCCACATTACTTGCTGCTTGATAACGTTTTTTAGGTTTGGCTCCATTGAATAAACGCTGGCAAATTTTGTAAGGCGTGGCATCTACAATTGCGCCATCAGGTAGCTGATCTATTGTTAACTTAAGTAATTGTGTTTGATGATAATCACTGCCATTAAGCGAATAGGTATAAACCTTCATTCCGAGTTGGTGAGCACTATACCTCACGCTGGGATGCTGCATAAAACTGCGAATGTCTAAATGTAAACCAGAGTTGCTACCCAGCTTTTTTTGCAATTGGGTTAATGATGATTTTGCGGTGTAGTCTTTATAACGCGAGCGGTAACGTTTAGTTCCGTAGCGACCAGCAAGTTCGAGATTATGTTGATTATCTAAGTAATAGGCATCATTTTTTACGCCTTTACGTAAATCTGCTGCTAACTTTTCAACGCTGGTAGGGTGTCCACCTTGAATAAAGCCTAAATAAACCGATGGGTTAATGCCGCGTAGCTTATAGAGGACATCAAGTTCTGCCGCAGAATAATAAAAGCCACCCAAGCCAATATATTTTCTGAGCATATTATCGAGCTCTACCAGCTTTTGGCCATTGGTATCAGATTTTATTTCTACATTGAGTCGCTGACTTTGATCGCGATATGCGCCAAATACTTTAAAGGCTTCTGCAGCCGTTATTGGGCGTTGATTGAGTAAATTGTTACTGTGTTTATCTCGCAGTTTCAGATTAGAGAACTGCTGAAAACTCATGCGATTTAGTTTGAAACGTTCACCTGTGTAATACACGGTAGCGCGACCGGTTTGACTATCGTGATGATCCACCCAAGTGCCATCTTTCAGAAGCATTACATCAATTTCGACACTGTTAAAGTTATCGTTCAAGGCTGAAGAAATTGCATTCGCGCTACTTTCTGGTTGACGAAAATCTCCACGGTGCGCCGAAATATCTAACTGACATTGTGCGGTCGAGACCATTTTGATATTGCCATTGTTGGCAAGATATAAATTGCGATCACCTAAGCTCAATTGAACATCAATGATATCTAAACCTTGGTTTGCCGCATCGGCAGGCAAATGAGATAACGCAGCAGGAATGACATAACTAGGTTTAACAGGGTCGGGTGTGGATTTACAACCAGATAAGCTGAAAATGAATACAATTAAAATGGTGCAGTAAACCTTGAGATGAATAGAGCAGCTTGTCATAAGTCATGATTGCAAGTTGTTAATATTGAAGACTTTATACATTAATATACTTTGTAAAACAATCTTATCAATAAAGTAAACAAATGTAACAACCTGAAAGTGTGAAAGCGGGACTGTTTTGCATAAAAAACGGTCACAAATTATAACAATTTGAGCAGAAGGACTTATACCAAAGTTTATGTTGTAGATCGATTCAATGCTTGAAAATGATCGATGACCTAATAGTGCACATGGATCTAGTGAACATGGGAGTAATGGATGAAATAATAGTGAATAAGGAATAGCGCTCGAAATAATAATGCGTGGGATAATAGCGCCTAGACATAAAAATGGCTTGAGGCAAAACGAAGCATGAGTTGGGTGACGACAGGTATTAGCTAAAAGGTAGTAATTAGGATGCTCCCCAAAATACCGCTGCTGGCGCAGCCCTTGAACCGTAGGTTCAAGGCGGGTAAATGTTCATTTCCTAAGGCTTCTCGGTATAATCCGAGCATGCACAATGTCAACGAAAGCATTCACCCTGGGTTTGTAATTATCGGCACAGGGACTTAACCAACGAGCAAATATCCCAGGGAGCAAAACAGGGTAGAATCAAGTTATTCTTAATTCTGAAATCTTAGTTTAGCCTTCCTAGCGACTTCGTTCAACCAACGATGTTTCCAACGTTGACTGTAATAACGAAATGCGCTCATCCATTTGCGCCATGTATTGTTTGTTTTTTTGCTTTTCTTCGTACAATTCATTACCAATGTTAAGCGCTGCCATTATAGCAAGCTCTTCACGGCTTAAGTTATTGGTACGAGACTTTAGCGTTGTTAGTTGGTTTTCTACTTCTCTGGCTACCGTGCGCAAAGCATCTTCGCGTCCTTTTGGACATGCGATAGAGTAGGTGCGCCCTAATAGGGTAATATCAACAGCACTGTTACTCATAATGTTGCCACGGTTCCTTAATTAACCTCAACCCGATTAAGAGGTGGGGTAAACAAGTGAAAATCAGAAAGCTTGGTATATTTTATATCAAACTTATCATTTGTTTTGCTAACAAAACGCCTGCTAGTATTTCTTTTGGAAATTAATAGCTGCGACAATAGCAAGTTGACTGCAAAATCAATTGTAACGCAGATCGTGGAACAAAAGATCGTTTAATAACCGTTTATTAATTCCAGCTGTGGTTAACCATATTCAGCATATGGGCGAACTATATAGCGCTGAATTTAAAAGAGCAAGGCAACAACATCCCTTTTTAACTATTTGCTGTTTGTGTGAACAAATCCGCTACAGTCAATGCATATTTTAGCCACAATAGGCAGTTGCATTTGGAGCATCATAGTAACTCTGCTAGCATTGAAGCAGTAAATTGCGTTAATAGGAATAAACCATGGCAATCCCACCTTCGTTATGTATCGATAAACTAAAAAAAGCCTTAGATTTCGCTGAAGTCGGCCATCATCCCGTAGAAGTACACGGCATGCTTGTTGGACTCATTTGTGGTGGCGTAAAACAAGAAAAACTTACCTGGTTAAAACCGCTAGTAGAGTTAATGAACGACGGCCAGCCGTTAGAGCCAAAATTGCAACAGCTGATCATCGAATTGTATCAAGACACTGTCACACGTTTAGCCGATTTTGAGTTCGGCTTTACCTTGTTATTACCAGAAGAAGAAGTGCCATTGAGTGAACGCGTTGAAGCGTTAGCATTATGGACCCAAAGCTTTTTAACTGGCATTGCTATTATTCAACCAAAACTTGCCAAAGCAACACCCGATGTACGCGAAGTGATTAAAGACCTTGCAGACATTGCCCAAGTAGAATTTGATGTCGGTGATGACGAAGAATCAGAAGTTGCTTATGAAGAACTGCAAGAGTTTGTCAGAATGTCGGCTATTTTATGTTATTCAGAGTTTGGCTTAGACATGCCTTTAAATGACACCGACGAGCATTCAAATATTCACTAACATTTTTGGTATAGGCAGCAACGCAGCGTATGACCACAGCACAAACAAATACAACACCACTTACCGTTGATATTGCCATAGTGGGTGGCGCCATGGCGGGTGCCACGCTAGCCTTAGGCTTAGCTAAGTTATCTGCCTCGCAGTCGCGTCCGTTGCGCATCGCCTTAATTGAAGCCCATGTTGCTAACAACAATCATCCAGGTTTTGACGCCCGCTCCATTGCTATCGCCCAAGGTTCTATATTCGAACTCACCCGTTTAGGTATTTGGCCTAAATTGCAGCATCTTGGCACGGCAATCGAAAACATCCATGTGTCTGATCGCGGCCACTTTGGCATGACCGAGCTAAACGCTAAGCCACTAGGGTTAGACGCGTTAGGGCAAGTGGTCGAGTTAGCTCAAGTCGGTAAGGTGTTATTTGATGAGCTGACTAAATCACCTGTCAGTTTATTTTGTCCTGCTAAAGTCACCGATATACAAGCCCAACAAGACGGCCACCTAGTAAGCTTAGATGACGGCACGCAATTGCATTGTCAATTATTGGTGGCGGCCGATGGTGCTCATTCAGTAGTTCGTCAACAGCTGCAACAAACCACAGAAATAATCGATTTTGACCAAACCGCCATAGTCGCTAATGTCATCACCAATCAAGCACATCAGCATTGGGCGTATGAGCGCTTCACCCAAACAGGTCCAATAGCACTGTTACCAATGACATCGGTGCCATCAGCACCCTCTGCGCAATCACGTTTTTCACTGGTGTGGGCCGTACCGCCAGCAAAAGCGGATGAACTAAAGCATGCCGACAAAACTGAGTTTTTAGCGGCACTACAGCAAGCCTTTGGTCATCGTGTTGGTCGCTTTATTGATGTCGGCCAGCGGGCCAGTTATCCATTAACCTTATCGTATATGCCAAGACCCATTTTTCACCGTTGTGTGTTTGTCGGTAACGCCGCACAAACCCTGCACCCAATTGCAGGGCAAGGTTTTAACTTAGGTTTACGTGATGTCATTGGCTTGTTAGACGTCATCGAAAACGCGTTAACTCAAGCCAATGTTAATGCCAAAACTGAAGTCGATGTCGGTAGCAGCGCCATAGTGCACCAATATTTAGCCGCGCGACAAGGCGACCGTGACACCACACTGCGTAATATTGAATTTTTAGTCCGTGGTTTCTCTAATCAATATTGGCCGCTGGTGGCAGGGCGCAATATCGGTTTGCGTTTATTGTCTTGGTTTCCCCCACTTAAACGTCCCGTTGCTCACACTGCAATGGGCTGGCGTTAACTCTTTCAAGGTAAGGATCCACCATGTATTCAACTCAAACATATGATGTTGCCATCGTCGGCGGTGGTATGGTCGGGCTAGCAACCGCAATCGGTTTAGCCAATGCCGATCTTAACGTGGTGGTAATCGATGCAGGTGCAACCCAAGTCGTCAGCGGTGAACCTAAATTACGGGTTAGCGCCATTAATAAAGCCAGCCAGCAACTCCTCGAAAACCTCGGTGCGTGGCAATATCTTGACGACAGCCGTATCAGCCCTTATCAAAAAATGGCGGTGTGGGACAAAGACGGCCTAGGCAAAATAGAATTTGATGCCAACAGTATTGGCGAAGCTTATTTAGGCTCGATTATCGAAAACGATGCTATTAGTTTTTCCCTTGCCAAGCGCGCTAGCGAAATCGCTAATTTGACTCATATAGAAGGTCAACGCCTTGAACGGATAGCTTTTGGCGAACGCGAAGCTTGGCTCACCTTAGCCAGTGGCGACAACATTAGCGCTGCCGTAGTCGTGGCTGCCGACGGAGCAAACTCTTGGGTGCGTCAACAGTGCAGTATTCCACTGACTTTCTGGGACTACGGCCATCATGCTATTGTCGCCACAGTACGCACCGAACTCGGCCACGATGCCACCGCCAGACAAGCCTTTTTACCCGGCGGACCATTAGCCATGTTGCCATTATATGATGACAACTTATGTTCAATTGTATGGTCGGTATCGCCAGATCAAGCCCAGCACTTATTAGCCTTAGACGAAGCCGAGTTTTCTAAAGCATTAACCGCCGCGCTTGATGGTCGTTTAGGCATGTGCCAAGTAATAAGCGAGCGCCAGTCATTTCCATTACGTATGCGCTATGCGCGCCATTTTGCTCGCCATCGTTTGGTGCTGGCCGGTGACGCTGCTCATACTATCCATCCGTTAGCTGGCCAAGGGGTTAACCTAGGCTTTTTAGACGCAGCCAGTATCATCGACACCTTTACCGAGCTACATGATCAAGGCAAAGATTTAGGCGAATATAGCCATTTACGCGCCCTTGAACGTTGGCGTAAAGCCGATGCCATGGAGATGATTGCCACCATGGAAGGCTTTAAAAGACTGTTTGCTGGCAGCAATCCACTTAAAAAAGCTATGCGAGACATTGGATTAACCCTAGTTGATAATGTCGCTGGGCTGAAAACAGTGTTCATCAAACAGGCTATGGGTAACAAAATGACATTACCTAAACTTTGTCGTGAGCCAATTTCGTAATAGCTAATATAGAAACTTGTTTAATATCAGTAGATACAGTTAAACCCGCAATTTTATTGTAAAAAATTATGTAAAAAAATTACAACAATGGATTAGCTAAACTAATGCGACCGCACTCGGATTAGAAAATTTTTTTGTATACAATTTAGGTCTGCGGAGTATAATTTTGGTCGCATTTTATCAAAAACCTACATAAGAAAGGCCTCAAAAAAAGGGATAATAATGGCTAGCAAAACTGTACTTTTTAACAAGCATTTAGAATCAAACGCCAAAATGGTTGATTTTCACGGTTGGGAAATGCCGATCAATTACGGCTCTCAAATCGAAGAACATCACGCAGTACGTCAAGACGCGGGCATGTTCGATGTATCGCACATGACAGTCGTTGACGTCACCGGCAGCGATGCTTGTGCCTTTTTACGTAAGTTACTTGCTAACGATGTTGCCAAGCTTACTGTCCCTGGTAAAGCCCTTTACGGCGGAATGCTAGACGAAACCGCTGGCATTATCGACGATCTTATTACCTACTATTTAACCGACACCCATTACCGTGTGGTGGTTAACTCAGCGACTCGCGACAAAGACCTCGCGTGGATCAACAAGCAAGCCGCCGCGTTTGATGTTGTGATTACCGAACGTCCAGAACTCGCCATGATTGCAGTACAAGGCCCTAACGCTAAAGCCAAAGCGGCGAGCGTATTCACTAGTGAGCAAAATGCTGCAGTTGAAGGCATGAAGCCATTCTTTGGCGTGCAATCAGCTAACTTATTTATTGCCACCACAGGTTACACCGGTGAAGCAGGCTACGAAATTATCGTCCCAGAAGCCGAAGCCGAAGCGTTATGGCAAGCACTATTAGATGTAGGCGTTAAGCCTTGTGGTCTTGGCGCACGTGATACCTTACGCTTAGAAGCGGGTATGAACCTATATGGTCAAGACATGGACGAGTCAATTAATCCATTAGCCGCTAACATGGGCTGGACCATCGCATGGGAACCTAGCGACCGTGACTTTATTGGCCGCGAAGCATTAACCGCCATAAAAGCGGCTGGAACCGACAAACTTGTTGGTTTAGTCATGGAACAAAAAGGCGTTTTACGCCATGATATGGCAGTGTTTTTTACCGACGCCGAGGGTGTTGAACATCAAGGTGTTATCACCAGTGGTTCGTTCTCGCCAACCTTAGGCTATTCAATCGCCATGGCTCGCGTACCTAATGGTATAGGTGCTACCGCTGAAGTTGAAATGCGTAAAAAACGCGTCAACGTAAAAGTTGTTGCCCCAAGCTTTGTGCGCAATGGTAAATCCACTCTTTAATAGAGTCGTTTTAGCCCAACAGAATTTATTGATTAAGTACTTAGAACATTTGATTAAGGAACAGTAACAATGAGCACTATCTTAGCAGACTTGAAATACGCCTCTTCACACGAATGGATCCGTAAAGAAGCAGACGGTAGCTACACAGTTGGTATCACTGAGCATGCTCAAGAGCTATTAGGTGACATGGTATTCGTAGAATTACCAGAAGTGGGCGACACAGTGACTGCTGGCGAAGATTGCGCCGTAGCAGAGTCAGTTAAAGCTGCATCAGACATTTACGCACCTATTTCTGGTGAAGTGATTGCGGTAAACGAAGCATTAGAAGATTCTCCAGAGTTGGTTAACAGCGACGCATTTGGTGATGGTTGGTTCTTCCGCGTAATGCCTTCTGACGAAGCAGAAATAGATATTTTACTTGATGCCGACGGCTATCAAGAAGTTATTGACCAAGAATAATCGTCAATAACCGAAAAAGCTCCTTAGGGAGCTTCTTTGTTTATGCAAAGTAAAAAAAAGCTGTGCAGACTCACTCGAACCTATGGCACCCATAAAGCCAAGGGCGAGGGCACGGCAAATAAACCCGTAATGGGTTATTTACGTATTACACGTTTTCACCTAATCCAGTTCTGTGCCCTACCGCCTGAACTGGTCGATTTGGAACAAGGTTTAACATGACCAAGCAACCCCTGACACAACTAGAACAGCACGAACTTTTCCTCACTCGTCACATCGGCCCAAGTGCAGAACAACAGCAACAAATGTTGAACTTCATTGGTGCTGAGTCGTTAGACGACCTGACCGCACAAACGGTCCCAGGCAAAATTTTGTTACCGCAAGATCTCACCATCGGTGACTCATGTGGCGAAGCTGAAGGTATCGCCTATATCCGCAACATAGCAGACAAAAACAAAGTCTTTAAAAGCTATATCGGTATGGGTTATTACGGCGTGCAAGTGCCCAATGTCATTTTGCGTAATGTGTTTGAAAACCCGGGTTGGTACACGGCTTACACGCCATACCAACCAGAAATCGCCCAAGGTCGTTTAGAAGCCACATTAAACTTCCAACAAGTGTCAATGGATCTTACTGGTCTTGACCTTGCATCAGCATCATTGCTCGACGAAGCCACCGCAGCAGCGGAAGCCATGGCATTAGCTAAGCGCGTATCTAAAGCCAAAAAAGCTAACATATTCTTTGTTGCCGATGACGTATTCCCACAAACACTCGACGTTGTTAAAACTCGCGCTGAATGTTTTGGTTTTGAAGTGGTCGTAGGCCCTGCAAAGGATGCGGTAAATTACGAATTGTTTGGTGCCTTGTTCCAGTACACTAACAGAATTGGCCAAATTACTGATTACACCGAACTATTTGCCACACTACGTGACAACAAAGTGGTGGTGACTGTAGCTGCCGACATCATGTCATTGCTGTTACTTAAATCACCTGGCTCTATGGGCGCAGATGTCGTATTTGGTAGCACCCAGCGTTTTGGCGTACCAATGGGATACGGCGGACCGCACGCAGCCTTCTTTGTTGCCCGTGACGAGCACAAACGTTCAATGCCTGGCCGTATTATTGGTGTGTCTAAAGACACCCGTGGCAACAGTGCACTGCGCATGGCAATGCAAACGCGTGAACAACATATTCGCCGCGAAAAAGCCAACTCGAACATTTGTACGGCACAAATCTTATTAGCCAATATGGCCTCATTTTATGCGGTATTCCATGGCCCACAAGGCTTAAAAACCATTGCATCACGCATTAACCGTTTAGCCGACATTTTAGCTGCAGGCTTAACAGCAAAAGGGTTAACCTTAGCCAACAACACCTGGTTCGACACCATCAGTGTTAAAGGTGCCGACGTAGCCGCCATTAATGCCCGCGCCATTGCCGCGCAACTTAACTTACGCATTGATGCAGACGGCGTGTTTGGTATCAGCTTAGATGAAACCACTACCCGTGAAGACATCGCAGACTTATTTAACGTTATCTTAGGCGCAGGCCATGGTTTAGAGGTTGCAGCACTTGATGCAGATATTCTTGCCAATGGCAGCCAGTCAATACCGGAAGCGCTAGTACGCCAAGATGCAGTATTAACTCACCCAACGTTTAATCGCTACCAAAGCGAAACCGAGATGATGCGTTATATCAAGCGTCTCGAAAACAAAGATTTAGCCTTAAACCACTCAATGATCTCGTTAGGCTCATGCACCATGAAGCTCAACGCGGCAGTGGAAATGCTCCCAGTCAGCTGGCCAGAGTTTGCTAACATGCACCCATTCTGCCCGCTAGACCAAGCAGAAGGTTACACCCAGTTAATCGACGAATTGTCTGAGTTTTTAGTTAAAATCACTGGCTACGACGCTGTGTGTATTCAACCAAACTCAGGTGCCCAAGGCGAATACGCTGGCTTGTTAGCCATTAAGAAATACCACGAGTCTCGCGGCGACGCGCACCGTAACATTTGCTTAATTCCACAATCGGCTCACGGCACCAACCCTGCATCGGCACAGCTTGCTGGTATGAAGGTTGTGGTTACCGCGTGTGACAAGCAAGGCAACGTTGATTTAGAAGACCTACGCGCTAAAGCGGCAGAACTTGCCGACAGCTTATCGTGCATCATGGTTACTTATCCGTCGACTCACGGCGTATACGAAGAGTCAATTCGTGAAATATGCGAAATCGTCCATCAATATGGTGGCCAAGTCTACTTAGACGGCGCCAACATGAACGCACAAGTTGGGGTAACATCACCAGGCTTTATCGGCGCAGACGTATCGCATCTAAACTTACATAAAACCTTTGCTATCCCGCACGGCGGCGGTGGTCCAGGTATGGGCCCTATCGGTATAAAATCACACCTTGCCCCATTTGTGGCAGGTCATGTAGTGGTTAAGCCTGGTCGCGAAAGCGACCATAACGGCGCAGTATCTGCTGCACCTTACGGTAGCGCCAGCATCTTGCCAATCAGCTGGATGTACATCAAGTTGTTAGGCACTAAAGGGGTTAAGCAATCAACTCAAACTGCATTGTTAAACGCTAACTACATCATGAAAAAGCTGTCAGCATACTATCCTGTGTTGTTCACCGGCCGTAACGACCGTGTGGCACATGAATGTATTATCGACTTGCGTCCATTGAAAGAAATCTCTGGCGTAACCGAAATGGATATCGCTAAGCGTCTTAACGACTATGGTTTCCATTCACCAACCATGAGTTTCCCAGTAGCGGGAACCTTAATGATTGAGCCTACGGAATCTGAGTCTAAGGTTGAGTTAGACAGATTTATCGAAGCGATGGTGTCTATTCGTGGTGAAGTTGACAAGGTAGCAGCAGGCGAGTGGCCAGTGGACAATAACCCACTGCATAATGCACCTCATACCCTAGCGGATATTATGGACCCAGAGTTTGATTCACGTCCGTACAGTCGTGAAGTGGCCGTGTTCCCAACAGCAGCGGTTAAGGCGAATAAGTTTTGGCCAACGGTGAACCGTATTGATGATGTTTATGGGGATCGCAATTTGATGTGTAGCTGCGTACCAATTGCAGACTACGAATAAATGATAATGGCTACTTGGCCTCGATAGTACGGCGTCAGCCGACACTTTTCTCTTCTCATTGACACCAGTCAACTCCGAGGAGAAAAGCATCGGCTTCCTTGTCTTCTCATCGGCAGTAACGCCATTATCGTGGTAGTAGACTTCATTTAGCATTTTGAGTAAAAACATTAAAAAAGCGAACCGATTGGTTCGCTTTTTTGTTAGCTCCTTGATCTCGATAATACGGCGTTAACCGAGAGTTTTCGCATAGTTCAAAATAAGGAGTTTGACACCAGTCAACTCCGCGGCGAAAACCTCAAACTTCATTGTCTTATCATCGCCAGCGACGCAATTATGATGGTAGTGGACTTCAATTGAAGTTTTAGAATTAAAAAGCGACCGCAAGGTCGCTTTTTTGTCTTACTTTCGGCAGTAACGCTATTTACAGCTGAGAGTTTTCGCATAGCTCGAAATAAGGAGTTTGACACCAGTCAACTCCGCGGCGAAAACCTCAAACTTCATTGTCTTATCATCGCCAGCGACGCAATTATGGTGGTAGCAGGCTTCATTCAGTATGTTGAGTAATAGCATTAAAAAGCGACCGAAAGGTCGCTTTTTTGTTGATAAAATGAAGCTTACTCTAACCCTGACTCAATTTGCCTACTCCTATCGTCATGGTGATAAAATATTTAGCGATAATTACATAGAACTTTTCATACAGCTTAAGGTCTTATTATGTAAGGTTTAAATTTATTTAAACTGAGTCCCTAACAATATCTGAATAGGTAACTCCATTTTGAATATCACTCCATTACGTCGTATGAGACGATTACGTAGCTCAGAAGCTATGCGCGATCTATTGCGTGAAAACCACCTTTTATTAGACAATTTAATCCATCCCATATTTGTCGAAGAACATATCGACCAACCAGTCCCTATTTCTACTCTACCTGGTATCAGCCGTATTCCCGAAAATGCCCTAGCCGATGAGATTCGTCAGCTTTATGCGCTAGGCATACGGTATGTTATGCCTTTTGGCATATCTCACACTAAAGATGCTCAAGGAAGCGACACTTGGAATGATAATGGTCTACTTGCTCGTATGGTCAAGACAATAAAATCTGCCGTACCAGAAATGATGGTTATTCCAGATATTTGCTTCTGTGAATATACCGACCATGGTCATTGTGGAGTCATGAAAAACGACAAAGTTTGTAACGACATGACAGTTGAAAATCTAGTTAAGCAATCGGTGACAGCTGCTAAAGCTGGTGCAGATATGTTAGCACCGTCGGCAATGATGGATGGCCAAGTAAAAGCCATTCGTCTAGGACTGGATGCAGCTGGTTTTGAGGACGTGGCTATCTTGGCACATTCGGCAAAATTCGCTTCTTCTTTTTATGGTCCATTTAGAACGGCTGTAGACTGTGAACTTAGCGGGGATAGGAAAGGTTACCAACTAGATTACGCCAATGGTCGTCAAGCTTTACTTGAAGCATCACTTGATGAGGCCGAAGGCGCAGATATTCTTATGGTTAAACCTGGAACACCTTATTTAGACGTGATCTGTCGTTTAAGACAAGAAACTCATTTACCCCTAGCTGCATATCAAGTGGGTGGGGAATATGCCGGAATTAAGTTTGCGGCTCTTGCTGGCGCACTCGATGAAAAAGCCGTAGTAACTGAAACTTTTATTGGGTTAAAACGTGCTGGGGCTGACCTAATTGTTAGCTACTATACGAAACAATATGCTACGTGGTTAATCGAGGAAAAAAATTAGTTTTATCGAAATTCTCCCGCAGTTCTTTCATTTATTTTGCCAGCCAACTCCGCGCTAGAGCCTTCGGTTCGCCTGTGCAGAGCTGCTTATGTAAGAGTAGCTTCGCCAGCGATGCGATTATGGTGGTAGTGGGCTTCATTTGATAATCTGAATAAAAGCATTAAAAAAGCGAACCGAGTGGTTCGCTTTTTTATTGATTCCGTCTTATCTGCAATATGTCTGAGTAGGTCAATCATTTATGCCCAATTCTTTGCTAGCTCTCATTGTAGCTACTGGACGGGAACAGAATCGTGAGAGGATATTCCTCCTGACAACCACAGTCGGGTAAGTGTTATGGGGTCAGTATGAGAAACTGCCGTGGCCAATTTTATTTGGACACGACATAGACGTTGAAGATTAAGACTAATGACCTATACGATCCAGTTTTTGTATCAGCTCCATCTTTATATCTTGAGGGGTTTGGCTGTGCCAGTAACCGCTTACATAGGCAAATAACGGCACCATAAACATAAGAGTAAAAAGTAAGATCATTAATCCTCTGGCAGAAAGTTTAATGCCATTACGAGTGCTAAATTGTAGCGCTTCTTTTTTAGGGCAAGCTGACATACAACGCATACAGGCTTGGCATTCGTCTGAGTGAATATTTTTTTGAGTATGAACTGATATATTTGCTGGGCAAGCACGGGTACATTTATCGCAACTCATACCTTTGGTCTCAATTAAACAATGTTGCGTATCGCGACGAATTTTAAACGGGCTAAAAAAGCTCACTATGCCTAGCATTGCACCATAAGGGCAAATGTAACGACAAAACCCTTGACGACGCCATGCGGCTAACGCAAAGATGATGCTGAAGCCAATCAAAGCAATCATTGATGGCATCATAAAAAATACTGCCATTTTTAAGTCAGCTACCTTGTGGTAGTTGCCTGTCAAGTAATTAGGAAGGCTTGCCGTTGGCATTGAAAAGACCAAATAAACCAGTGCGGCTAATAATAAGTATTTAAGCATGCGCAGTGGCCAGTCTAACCATGCTGGTGGCATAAGTTCAGCTGGGATAAAGCGCTTTCTGAGTTTATACAAGTATTCGCCTGCTAAGCCTAATGGACAAGCCCAGCCACAAAAAGCCCGTTTGCAAATGAGCCCTGTTAATAGCACAACACACAGCATAACCACGGCAGCGGGGTGATTTTGATCCCATAAACCTAAGGTTAAAATAGCTTTAAGTTCAATACCGCCAGCAATGGGTAAAAAGGCATCACCGACATCTGGTCGCATTAACCAAGGTGTTTCGCCTGCATACAACATAGCGGCATTAATGGCATATTGTACGCCCACCAACAACATGGAAAGGGCAAAGAAATGTTGGCAAATTTCACGTATTCGATTGGGTCTTCCTTCTGCTTTAGCAAATGCAGGCTGGTATTGACCTAATGCTGTTACTGCAATCACGGCGGCTAATAATATAAAAAGTAATGGCCAGAAAAAACTCGCTATAGTTGCGCCGAGCAATAATGCCCCACTGACCAATGCCCCCCATTTTTTGCCACCCCAGTACAGTAAACTGGTGCTATATGCTAGGGCTAGCATTAAGGTGATTGATTCAATTGTACTCATAGAGGATCCCTATATTGTTTTGTTTGCTGTCAATAATGGATAAAGGTTCTGCCTAAAGGCAGTTTCAACCACAACACTCTGTTATAGTTGCCATTTCGTGTCTTGTTGCCATGAGTCTGCAGTAAGGTCGATGATGATAAAAAATACGTTGCAGTTTATTAAGTTCGGCTTATGTTACGTGTTACTCTCTAATAATTTTTTTAGGTCATCTAATCTACTGATAATAAAGTGTTTTCTTCCATCTCTATATAAGTACCCATTGCGAATGAGGTTATTCATCAATGAAGAGGTTGTTTGGCGTGTCGTCCCAATCAGTAGTGAAATATCTTCCATACTTAAATCGCATTCAAATCGGAGTCCTTCGGCTGTATGTTCACCCGATGTTTGTCCCCATGACAGCACAAACTCGATTAATCGATACCTAGCATCATGAAATATTAAACCCTCGATGAGATCCAAAGTACTGCCTAATGCTTCACCTAAAATGCCTGTCATCACGATTGATAATTCAGGAAATTTCGCGATTTTATCGCGAAAAATATCAGCCCCGACAAGCATCAAAGTTGAATCCTTGCATGTCTCCAAAAATGCTCGAGTATGTGTGCTGAATATATCGCCAGGCTCAAGAAAGCAGAGGGTAAACTCACGACCTTCATAAGAAAGATAAACGCGTATCCGGCCTGAATGCACAATAAATACTTCATTGTTTCCCATACTCGGGATGCTAAATAGTTGTCCTTCAGGAAAGCTTTTGCATCTGAATTCATCCAGAAACCCTTCGTATTGAGGTTCTCTAAGTTTCTCAATGATATTTATTCGTGACATTCTCATTTTTGATTGCATGTCGCGCACTCCATATTATTTACGATAGAAAATGCTGTTAAGAGTTTAATTAAGGATTTATAAAATTATCAATTAGTTACTGGTGATTTGTTAACTAATATATACTCTACATTTTTTGTCTACCTTGTTACCTTTGTTTGTTAGATTAATTATTAAACATAAAATTCTATCTTCTTGTACAAGAAAAATATGGACGATGCTATTAGCTATAAAAGATATGTCAGGCCCGTTTCCCTTATGCCATTGCAAGCTATGCAATCCTAGTTTTGAGCATTCGGTATATACTATTTCATGCGCTCAGGTTTATCATTTCCATCGGCAATAACTTTAAGATAGTAGCTTTTAAAATATTGGACATGCCTTAATGTCCAGATCTCGCTTAGTAGCAAAAGCAACACTTCAACCCAAGCTAAAATCGAGTTTCAAACATGCAACTCCTCGTTATCTTGTGCAATAACTACAATAAACTGGGACAAATGTAATTCAGATAGGGAGACAGATCTGTCGCCTTGCTGACAGTAGAACATCAATAAATTTCGTTGCATGGTTTTACATAATGGTTTGTGCATTAAAATAAGCCATTTGATATTTTTTTATTGTCAGCACTGTAATTTTATTTAAATTAAGATATTGAAATAAAACGATAAAATCATATCGATTTTATTTTTTATAAAGACAAGGTCTTTATACACTCAATTTTAAAGAAATAAATATGAATTCTCATTTTTATGACATAACGCACTGTTAAACAATTTATAGAATTGCAGAGAACAACATATGATGATTAGTGGGGGCTATAAGTGGGGTCGGATAAGGATAAGTGAGGTCAGATTCTGCCCTCCCACTTATTTACCTCATTTATTACTTATTCGCGCCTTTATTGCCGGTTTTATTATTCAAAACAATTAATTTGTAAACGGCTGCTACAGTCCGTTGTTATTCGTATCTTTTAACAGACTTTGGTCGCTATACTGGGGCGTCAGTATGTGCTGGTTTTTGAATGGGAACGAACGGTTGTTACCCAGCCAAATGCTGTTGCACACCAACTCATAAAATGACTACGAACTAATTCTGAATGAAGGAGAAGCTCTCGTGAAAAAAGTAGGGATTCTAATACTGTGTTTGTTGATGCCAATGGCATCAGCTTTTGCAGAGCAAACCAAAACATTATCGGCAGAGGTGCTTTGGCAAATCAAGCGTATCGGTAGTCCGATTGTTTCACCTCAAGGCGATCATATTATTGCTGCCGTCACTGAGTACGACATACCAGAAGATAAAGGCACGACTCAGCTATGGTCGTTTGCAAAAGATGGCTCAGGTCAGCGTGCACTTACTGCAAAAGGTTTACGCGCTAGTGAGCCTGTGTTTTCTCCAGACGGAAAAACCTTAGCTTTTGTCAGTAAACGTGACAAAGATGAAGCAGGGCAAATCTACTTACTACCAATGAATGGACCGGGCGAAGCGCAACGCTTAACTGAGGTTCCCGGTGGCGTTCATGGCATTAAGTGGGTTGGTGAGCACATTTACTTCATTAGCCGTATTTTCCCAGGCAAAGACTGGGAGCAAATGACCGAACAGCTCAAAGCTAATAAAGACGATAAGGTCTCCGCCCACCAGTGGAATGCACTGCCTTATTCAAATTTTGACCATTGGATTGATGAAGAAAGAGACGCACATGTTTTTCGAATTTCAGCCAAAGGGGGAGACGTTGAAGCCGTCACCCAACCACTGAAAAAGCAATTGCCACGTTCTTCACAAAACGCTGACAGCTACGATATCGACCCAAGCGAACGTTGGATTGCTTTTAACTCAAACGGCTCCGCTAACCAAGTTGACCCTAAAATTGATGTATTTCTTGCTGAAATCGGTAGCGGAAAATATGAAAATTTAACCCCGAACAATCAAGCACCTGATCGTGAACCTAAATTTAGTCCCGATGGTAAAACACTTGCCTTTACCCGCCAATTAATTCATGGCTTCTACGGTGACACTTCACGCTTGGTGTTGTTCGATATGGGCAAACGTAGCGAACGTGTGGTGACCAAAGATTGGGACCGGTCTGTTTCTAAATATCTCTGGACGCCAGATAGTAAGGGGTTTTATGCATCAATAGCCGATGTAGCCACAAACCGCATTTACTACATCAATGCTAAAAATGGCAAAGTTAGACAAGTCACCAACAATACCGATTTTGGCAAACCCTCTATCGCCAAAGACGGTACTTTGGTTGCAGCCAATCAAAGTTTTATACATCCCGCACGTGTGGTGAAGATTGACTCCCGCAATGGAAAAATAACGCGTTTAGATAGCTTTAACGATGATGTATTGGCCAATGTGGACATGGGTACTTATGAGTCGGTGACTTATAAAGGTTATAACGGAGATGATATCCAGATGTGGGTGCACTACCCGCCGGGATTTGATAAAACCAAAAAATACCCTTTGATGATGTTGATCCACGGTGGTCCTCATGGCGCAATTTCAGACAGCTTCCATTACCGCTGGAATGCGCAGACGTTCTCCTCTTGGGGTTACGTGACCGCTTGGCCCAATTTCCACGGCTCAGGCAGCTTCGGCCAGAAATTTACTGACAGTATTAACCCTGACTGGAAGAATAAGTCGCTCGAGGATATCTACAAAGCAACGGATTGGTTTAAGAACAAAGGCTGGATTGATAGCGAACGTTTAGTCGCTGGTGGTGGCAGTTATGGTGGTTACTTAAGTTCGATTATTTTGGGGCAAAAAGATAATCCTTTTAACGCGCTATTTATCCACGCAGCGGTTTATAACATGTACTCACAAATGGCGGGAGATTTCGCGGTACACAGTACGCGTTTTGGTAGTTTTTGGGAAAAACCTGAAATTTATAAATCTATATCACCTCACTATGGAGCGGCCAATTTTGATACGCCAACATTGGTTATCCACGGTCAGTTAGACCAACGAGTGCCCGTAGGGCAAGGGTTTGAGTTATTCCGTACATTGCAAACGAAAGGTATTGAATCGCGAATGATTTACTTCCCTGATGAGAATCACTGGGTGCTGAAGCCAAATAACTCGATTTATTGGTACGGCCAAGTGAAGGACTGGGTGACTCGTTTTGCAGAACCCGGTGGTAAGTAAAACCGTTCGCACTTAACATCGCGGGTACATCTACGCACAAGACTGCCCAAGAGAGCCAGTATCTCTTGGGCTTTTTGTTAGGATAGGATAAATGGGGCTAGAGTCTGGCCCCATTTGTTTTAAAATAAGGGTGTAACACAATTTGCATTACACCCTTTGGGTTATACTTTTAAGTCGTTAATTTAAGCACTCTACTTATCACTAGAAACGATATTCAACACCGATGCTAGCCTGCTTAAAATCTGTTTCTGTGTCGGAACCGTTAGATACATTATCTAAGTTAATTTCTGCATCATACCAAGTGTACTCGGCATTAATTAAAAAACGATCTGTTACTTTAAACGCTACACCTGCACCGGCAAATACACCTTCATCATCTTTATTGCCAGAAAAGCCAACCACGTCATAATCTGTTGAATACCATAACTGACCACCTTTAGCATACAGCTCTACTCGATCAGCAATTGGCAATGTCACTTTTAGGCCTGCGGTATAACCATCTGTTTCAGCGCTAGATAAGTTGTTGCCGTAACTACCAAAATCAATATAGCTACCTTCTAGAGCTAAGTAGTTGTTGAAGCGATAACCGACTAGGCCCTGGAGAACATCATTGTCGTCGTCAAAGTCATCTTCGCCATCGACTTTTAGGTAACCATAATTAGCGCCGACATAAACGCCATTTTCTGCTACGTCTTTCTTGAAGTCATCAGCGTGAGAAAAAGTACTAATAGAGGCTAACGAAATAAGTCCAGCTAAAGTAATAATCGTATTTTTCATAAGGTACTCCTAGTTAATTACGTAGATACATCTAACTACATTTAACTAGTTACAAAACGGATGCCAACTTTATAAAAGTAACAGAGAGCTATTTATCTGAGTTTGATATTTATAATTTAATATCAATTAGTTACGTTTACTTTTTTGTGAGTAACGGTGGGAGAAGAGTATATATATCCAATGACACTGCTTGTTTTTTACCCGCTTAATGAGGTCTTGATAACGTAAAACGGTATTTATTTCTGATTAAATTGTAATATTTTCATATTGAATAACATAATTTTATCAATAAGTTGCGTATTGCTTTGTTGTTGATAAGTGGGATCCCTCAGACTCTGACCCCATTTATTGCTTGTTGCTTTTATGGCCTGCGGCCACTAACGTCGTGGCGCGTCGCCCACACCAGACCAAGAGGAAACCAACGGCTGTTCCCTCTTTATTCTTTACAAAAGAATTGGCCCTGCGCCCCGTAATATTTTTATTAATTACTTAAATATCAGATGTGAAAAGATCATCATGGGAATTTATCCAATATTATTAATATCAACAGTGACTTTTTGAGATCTTGCTTTTAGAAAGATTAATTTTAATTATTTATGATTATAGCGTGTTGGTTAATTTGTTTTCTGTAGCTGACTTAGTCAGCCATTTAACATAAAAATAAGGTAATAGTGTGAAAGGTATCGTTGTTGCTTATATCTCAAGCAAAAAATATGGTTTTATTAATGGTGAAGATGGTGAAAGTTACTTTTTACATTTCTCAAGTTTGCTGGATAAATCATCAGAATATAAGTTGATAAAAGGTGCTGTTGTCGAATTTGATCCGATACCCACTCCCAAAGGGCTTGCTGCAAAAGATGTTTGTATTCAAGAAACTTATGTTAAGAAAAAAATGGTTGAGTTTTTCATAACCAAACAGAAAATACCAAAAGGTCTCAATGTTGAAGCGTCACATCCAATCAGTACTCATTTTTTTAAAGACCCTAGTGAAGGCCGTGAATACATAAAGCAACTTGCCATTGAAGCAGGGGCTAATGCCATATTGGGTATTGAGTTTGAGAAGAATACTTTCTCAGAGGGTAACTATAAGTATACAGTTCATGCATTTAAAGGTGATTTTGCATTTGTATCGGAGAATGTACCTTGTAGTAAAAAAAGGGATGAACTTGAATCAGCTCTCGAGCTTGATTCTTTATTAGCGAATTTTAATAGCCAGTTTAAAGTGATTGAAGCGCGTGAACACCAACTCAGGGAAAAACAGCTTAAGACTAGCCATACAGGTTGTTTTATAGCACTTATTATTTTATTTGTTATCATCATGTTTATATTTAGCCGTTAACAGTGCTAAGTGTTTTGTGCGTTAACGGGGTGGCAAGTGAGGTGCATTTTGATAAAACGTGTTTTGCATTCATGGCATTGACTCGTGGTAATTTTTGTTTGGCGATAAATTTGATCACCAAATGCCATGAATGCTCCTCAGTTTTTAACCTATCTCGTTATTTTTATTCATTATTTTGTGGGGGTTGTCAGACTCTGACCCCACTTATCGAGTCACTTTTAAGTGTCTTTTTATCGGATGCTGCTGATCTATAAAGTATCCGTAGGAAATTTTAACTAAATATTTGTATATGATGATTTTAAGAATGAATTTTTTGCCATGTTTTCAGAGTTAAACTCTATTTCTATAAAAAAAACATTGACATAGAGATTGTATTTGAATAGTTTCATCATACAAAGGCAAGTATGAAGAAACTCATATACGCAAAGATTACGACCTTAATGTATCAAAAAAAGGTGGCGTGTCTGCTAACACGAATCTCAATAACCTTCCATTGTATACTTCAAAAAATTCATTATTAAAAATACTTTTTAAAAAGTATTTGTAATAAAAAACACATCATATTTAAAAGGATACATATGAAATGACTAAAGAACATTATCGTTGCTGGTTTATCTATAATACTCGTTGCCTGTGGAGGGCATGGTTATGAAGGTACGTATCAATCAAGTATTGATTCTAAAATGATGAATCAATACATGAATAAAATGCCGAAATTAACTATGACTATTGGTCGTGACTATATAGAAAGTAATGGTAGCCGAACTGAAGTAGATGAAATATTTGTCCGAGAAAGCAATGGCAAAGAATATTTGATAATTAAAATAGGCAATAAAGAAGATGCTATAGAAATTGTTGATGAAAATACTCTTCAGCAAGATATGGGTATGATGAAAATTAAATTTAAACGGGTGTAATGTTAAGTAGTTTGTTCAATATAAGCGCTAAGTAACGTATTTAGTTTGTCGAATATTAATAGTTAATATTCATTCAAAGGTAAGAATAAAGTAGGAAGTAATATGAAAGATATTTTTAAGTTTAAATTAATGGTAGTTCTTATGATTATATTGACAGCTTCAGGATGCTCTAAGCACCCAGATACTGTTGCTATTGATACGAGTACTATGCCAAAGGGTGTTGAAATCTCATCAACAGCTTACATTTTCAATAGTGAGCTTGCATCGCTTGCTGAAGGTGTTAAAAAAATTGGAAAATTTAATAGCCGAAATAGTGATGTTATTAGTGGGAATGTTGTACCGTCATTTTCTGTGTCGAATGACAGCACTAATGAATATATGACAGCACTAAATGAAGTTAAAGCTATTCATTCAAGCATTCCATCAAAAGTACAAAAAGCACAGACTGAAAAGGTGGCTATCGAAGAGGGCAAAATAGCAGAGATTCAAAGCAACATAGATCAGCAAAATGCTTTGCAAGCAAAGCTTGATAATTTTACCAAAGCTGAGCGTGGCTTATTAGCAGACATAAATAAAGAAATTGAAGATAAGCAACAAGTACTTAAACAGCAGCAAACAAAAATTATTCACGTGGTGAACAATTATATTGTGAGTAATAAATTGCCTATTAAGAAGCTTGATGAAAACGCTAATAAACCATTTAACTGGGACACCCTAAAGGCATACAAAGGTAAATGTTCAGAAAGAAAAGGTAGATATTACACCGAGGGAACATCTCATCTATCACAGTGTCTCTATTTCAACTTAAATTACAAGTTAAGTCGTGAACAGGGTGCTAATGAGTTAGGACAAGTAGTAAAAGCAAATATCAACTCTTATATAGAAGCAGATTGGTCTTTGAAAATGAGTGTGGGTGATAAGCACGGTCTTTATCGTAAAAAAATTGATGCTGAAAAGTCATTACAACAAGCCATTGTTATTGCAGAAAACCAAACTGACATTAGCAAGAATACTATAGAACGAACGTTACGCACTTTAAATAGGAATTTGGAACGAGCAAAAAAATCTCTTGTAAATGTCAATAATTATCCAGTAACAGAAAATGATATTTTACGTCAAAACCAAGAGTACTCTAATGGTCTTAACCGAATGGATAAAGCACTCAGCGCTATTAAAAGAGAACTCCTTAAAGGTGCTATTGAAAATGGCATTCTCGTCGAAAAAGCTCCTGTGATAGGAACCGAGGGTGAGTTACCTTCGAACACTGGCGATTATTTGTTGATGGATATGTTGCTGAATGTGGGATACATAAAGAAAAGTTCATATGGTTTTACTAACCTTAATCAAGAGTGGCAAGATAAAGTTTACTTAGATAAAAATACCGCTGTATTTGGTTCTTCAAGTTCAGTAGATGATGACCTTAGTGCTTTAGAGTTAGCTGTTGTTGCAATGAATAAGTATCAGCGTAAACATGAATCTGCAGATAACGGTAATAGTCTGTAATAACTTAGACTTAGTCATCTTTAACTATTAAATATAATTGCAAATTTGAGAGTTACCCGTTTTGATAAAGGTATCGAGCCCATAATGAAAACTAAAAAAAGGTAACTCTCAGATCAAGCCTGAGCTACTACAGAATGAAATGCCGTAATCACAAATTACAATAGGCGGTGACTTTATTGAAAACAATAAGTGTTGAATAAGTGGGGTCAGAGTCTGAGGGATCCCCACGAATTTAATAGAATGCTTGCGGATCCTTGATTAACGATTTTAGCGTCTTAATTCCTGTTAGCCAGTGTGACTTCAGTAGCCTCAAAGACTTATCTTTGTAGGCTCTTAATCCTATAAATTGATTTGATAAAACATTACGATGCTTGATTGAATTCGCTTGGTATTGTCTATGCTTATCAGTAGATTTAACTGCCAATCCTAGCAGGTATAACATAAATTGAGATAAGCAGGCGATGAGTAGCAATACGCTGAGCTTATGTATAATCCTTGAGCCACTATCATTCATTTTCAAACCCGTTTTCACATCCCTAAAGCTCGGCCAAGCCCTGTGATTGATAGGGAGCCACCATTCATTGCGCTTTCGATTGCAGAGAATAAACTCTGTCGGCGAGTTTTGTGCGTTTTATGTGTTAACGGGGGGTGACAAACGATAGGCATTTTGATAAAACTTGTTTCGCATTCATGGCATTTACTCGTGGTAATTTTTGTTTGGCGATAAATTTGATCACCAAATGTCATGAATGTTCCCATCTAATTTAAAATATCTTATTGTTCCTGTTTGTTATTTCATGGGGATTCGTCAGACTCTGACCCCACTTTTACTTAACAATTTAGGCGACAATTGTCTTGAAAAACGCCGGATTCGTCAGACTCTGATCCATTTATTATATTTTTTCAAACAAAATAGCAACAATGACATAAGTTGAAACTAATACAATAATAAAGTTTTTTAACTTTTGAATTTCACGTTTACAATCTTCAGCAGTATCTTCGACAGATTTTATTGCAGCATTGATTTTTTCTAAAATTGTCTGTTGTGCAAAGGTGTTTTTTATATCAGCAGTTCTTTTTTTATAAATACTTAATTTGGTAAGTGTATTGTCTGCTACTCGCGTAATGAATTTTGTTTTACTTTTAAGTGAGCTGAAGACAATTGTAAGTGCTAATACTGTACTAAATAATAATGCTACACTTATACCTTTATCTGCGCCTCTGAATGCTGAAGCAAGTATTACTGCACCAGGAACAGCCAATGCTTGTACGTAAAACCCTTGAATTTGCTCTTCAACCTTACTTATAAAATCACCTACATCATCTTCTAGATCTTTAATAAAATCCTCAAATGAGAAACTTCTTAAATAGGTTTCATAGTTCTTGTGAAATGTATTTAGTAGTGTTTCTCCTAGGCTTAATATTTCAATAAGTGAAATGTTTTTATTTCTAATCATCTTCAATAATGAACTTTTTAGAGTTGCTCTCTTTTCGCCTTGATGGGCATCCTTTTGCAAGCAAGATTTGAGTAGTAATTTTGGGCTGCTTATTGATTTTATTAATTTATATATATCTTTCTCTGAGACGTTATCAATATTCATACTTAAAACTGTAGAGTTTTTATCATCATTTTTTTCTATGAAAATATAATTTCTACCCGAACTTAAATCATTTACAGGGTATTGGTGATCTGCAATCTCATCAAAAATCTGTATCCATTCCTTATAATGTTGAGCAAATTCACCTAATTCGATAATACCATCGCTATCTAAAATAACTTTATTATAAGAGTTGCCGATTATTTTTAAATCATTATATTCGATATATTCAATTAATGTGTGAAAATCTTTAAAAATAAAATTTATATCTTCTATATCAACAGTGCCAATGCCGTCAGTGAAGTCAGAACTTGGATAAATATCTATTGGAAATAGAATGTTAAACTTTTCTTTAGATAGATCTACAGATGTAAAGTAATTACCCTCAAAATTGAATGCTCCCTTAGCGTAGCATTCTATAATCTCACATTGTAATTTATCCATTCTGGATTTTTATTAGTTCAGCAATAATGTCAGCATCATTTATTTTTGTCTTAACTATAAGTTCATTATTCTGTGGATTGAAAACAATATTACCCACCTTACTTTTTTTGCTAAATAGTGATTTTTTAAGCTTTAGGTTACCTACGTCTGTATCCATCGTAATAAATTCTAGAGTTTCTCTTTCTTTCTTGCTGACACTAAATTCTTCATTAACTTTGTAATTATTATCTTGCACAAAATCTTCGAATGAATCTTTTTTTATTTTTAAATTTTTATCTATTCTTAATGTATTATAAATTACGCTACTCAAATCTTGTAGCTTAGTTGATATCTTATTCCTTTCATTACGCTCTATATGTGACTTGACATTTTTTTCACATAACTCTCTTTGCTTTCGTGTTAATTTCTTAGTTAATAGGAAATTATTTAGTGCAGTTAAAACATTAGAAACACTTTCTTTATTCTTTATTACATCTTCAGCGTCAAAGAAATCTATAAAATAATCAGTAGTCCCGCCTACTCCATTAATAAATGAAACGTCAATATCTTCCTTCTTGGATATAGAATTAGAAAATTCAGCTATATTAATTAGCGCTGCTTGCATCACATCATCAAAATCTATGATCTCAGTACCTAGAGGTTCGCCATCATTTCCAAACATTAATGCAGATTTATCTTTTAATAACATGACCAATAAGTTTTCAATAAATATTGGCGTTGTGCTAGTGCTGTCCTCATGCTCTTTTTTGTATTTGAGGAATATGAGCACAAGTTTACTTTGGGCTCTTGAGCTCTTGAGAACTAGGCTATTGGTTTTCTGGATTGTCTCAACTAGTTTTTTAAAATCTATATTATTTCGAGGTTTTAAATGTATCACTAATGAAGATGCAAGGGACTTTATTTTTGGTGGATATCCAATTTTTCCATGATTTTTTGAACGCCTTCTTACTTTAAGGTCGGCTTCTTTCGCAAACTCTTGGACATAATGATTACCCAAATTCCACTCATATACTTTATTAAAACTCCACTTTTTGGTCTGGTTATCCTGCTGATACGGGACGCTGATTCCGCCAAGCACTACGATTTTAGTCATTTAAATTCCTTACAATAATAAGTAGGGTTAGAATAAAATTTTCATTTTGTGCTTGTGTGATGCAACTGAGCTGGTTAATACAAGCAAATGATTGGCTTCTTCTTCCCTGAAAGGCGTTTAGGCCTGCGTTTTACATTGGTTATACATTACGCTATTTTTTCTGTTTAGTGCAATGCTTTAACGCATGATAAATGAAATAAAGTCATTTAAAATAGCGTGTTATATTCCGTTTCAAATTCAGAGGTGTTAATTTACCTTTGTACATGCGGCTTCTTTTTGTTTTTTAATAACTTCGCTGTTGTCCTGCATCGACTCGAGAATGAGTTGATTACATAGCTTGTCTGCTAACTGCTGCGCTGTTTTCGCTTTGGGTTGGCTGATTTGAGCAACTATAGGTTTGTAGTTAATAGAAGCATTACAATACATATTCGAAATACTTCTTCCTTTCGTACTAAGCTTTTCGTTACTTGAAAGCTTAATGCATACCTCGTTAAACATGTTTTTTGCAAGTTGAGTGCATTTTGAATACTGGGTTGAATCTTGAATCAAATTAGCACAAACACTGTCGTTTCTTATCCGCCATAATTGGTGTTGGAAACGGATTTCGGTATCCTCATATTGCAACGCTTTAGTCGTAACTGTAGTGTTATGGGTATCGCTGTAAACTTTAGAAACGTTGTTACTCACACTTTCTAAATATGCTGCAAACAGTTGTGATAAAGGATCCATGCACAGTTCTCATATTAGGTTAAATAATCGATTAAAATTTTAATTATTTTAGTTTTTTAATCGATCGGAAGGTAGACAATCTCTGAACTCATTAAATGACTTCATCACTTCTTTAGGTTTGTTTGCTTGGCCTGTCAGCTGTGACCAAAAATATGCTGTAGTACCATTTAAACCATTCGAGTTTCTTAATACTTGTTCAATTAATTCAATCGGATAACCTTTGCTGTGGCGATTGATGGCATGAATGCCTCCGTGAATATATGAACTTAATGGTTTCCATGAATATTGTTTAAATTCTAATAGTGGTAATAGCGCATTTTCTGGAGCTTTCCCTTCCATTTTTTCAAGCATTTCAGTCAACATAGGTATCTTTGATGCCCTATTTGCGCTTTCATTCGTGAGATCTGCAAGATGCTTATTTATTTGAATCTCAGTAGCAGAAAAGTGAAACCAATGGGCTCTGACTAACGCTTCGAACTGTAATCTTAGTAGACCAATAGCTGAGGTGAAGTTACCTGTTGCTAGTAAGATTTTGATACTCTCTGAATGTTCAAAAGCCACGCTGCACATGATTCTACTAGCATGATTCTTAGGTGAAGCGACTGCTGGAGGAATTGCTAAATATTGACTCATTAGTTTTTCATATTCAGCAGATCTTATTAGCAATGAATCTAGATTCATCATTTTCCTACCTCACTCTTACTCAAACATCTCTGTGCCACTTGATACACAATCGCATCGACTTGTTGTTGGCTGAGTGTTTGAGTGCGGACGGCTGGTATGGTTTTGACCAGCTGTTTGTGATTTAAGATGGGGAACGGTGGCTTTGTTTGGCTTGTAACATACCAGCCGGGGAATACCAGTACGGGGCTGGAGAAAACCTGTTGGCCGGTAGCTTTGGTTAGCCACTGGCTGACCTGCTCTTTATTAGGGATTGCTTGGCGAATTACTTGTTCTATTGGCTTGGTTTCAGTCCACGATGAAAAGCATAAGCGGCCGTCTTTAAAATGCAGTGGCAG
Organism: Shewanella polaris; assembly: GCF_006385555.1. Lineage (NCBI taxonomy): Bacteria > Pseudomonadati > Pseudomonadota > Gammaproteobacteria > Alteromonadales > Shewanellaceae > Shewanella > Shewanella polaris. The sequence continues at coordinate 853,611 of NZ_CP041036.1, forward strand.
TAAACCAAAAGCGGGAATTCGTTGAAGTTGTTCGCGATCGACTGGTAGTTTAACTGTTCTGTCGCGATGTTTGAGTAAAACAAACATCACCCCAATGGTGACGAACATGCTCGAAAGAAGAATGCCTACTGATAATAAACTGGAGGTGAAGCTTGTCATTGGCGTCCTTGATCGTGGTGTGGCCTTAGTCATAGGCCGCAATTCTAAATCCATGAATCTGCTGGATTAATATACTCCGAGTTTGGCAATATTGTAAGTGGAAATTTTCATCAATCGTTATGCGTCGCAATTGAGAGAAATGGGCTGTTGCTGTAGTCAAAAATATCATTGCATAATAATGGCTTGTATCAGTGTGTATCTTAATGGGGTAGCGTCACTGTGACCATTTTACCTGAGTGTGACACATAAAAAGGCCTGCTAATTTAAAGCAGGCCTTTTGGTATTCGCTTTCGCTGTTAGTCATGTTCACTTCAAAAACATCACTTAAGCTAGTCACTATTTGGGTAAGTCACTTTCTACACAAGCAGTTTACAAAATCAGTCTATAAATCTGTTTATAAAAGCAATTATAAAATCAGACTATAAAAGTGGTCTTAGAACTGGTTCATTGTGTTGTCTTTACCAGACGCTTTAAGCGCTTGGTCACCAGAGAAGTACTCTTTATGTGCATCACCCATATCTGAACCAGCCATGTTTTGATGTTTAACACAGGCGATACCTTGACGGATTTCCTTACGCTGAACATTGGCAACATAACCCAACATACCTTGGTCACCGAAGTATTCTTTAGCCAAGTTATCGGTAGATAATGCTGCAGTATGGTAAGTCGGTAGTGTAATAAGGTGATGGAAAATACCTGCTTCACGTGCCGAGTCAGCTTGGAAAGTACGAATCTTTTCATCAGCTTGGATAGCAAGCTCAGTGCCATCGTAATCAACACTCATTAATTGAGGGCGGTCGTAAGCTGATACGTCTTGTCCTGCTTTTTGCATCGCATCAAATATTTGCTGACGGAAGTTAAGCGTCCAGTTAAACGATGGCGAGTTGTTATACACAAGCTTGGCATTAGGAACAACTTTACGGATTTCGTTAACCATGCCACCGATTTGCGATACATGAGGCTTTTCAGTTTCAATCCACAATAAATCAGCGCCATTTTGCAATGAGGTAATACAGTCAAGTACACAACGTTCTTCACCCGTACCAGCACGGAACTTAAATAAACCATTTGGTAGACGAGCCGGTTTTACCAGTTTGCCACCTTGCTTGAATACCACATCACCATTTTCAAGTTTTGCAGCATCAACGGCTTCAACTTCAAGGAAGCTATTGTATAAATCGCCTAGATCGCCAGCTTCTTTAGTGACAGCAATTTTTTGAGTTAAGCCTGCACCTAATGAATCGGTACGAGCAACAATCACGCCGTCATCGATACCTAGCTCTAAAAATGCATAACGAACCGCGTTAATTTTTGCTAAAAACTCAACATGTGGCACGGTGACTTTACCGTCTTGGTGGCCACACTGTTTTACATCTGACACTTGGTTTTCTAATTGAATACAACAAGCACCGGCTTCAATCATTTGTTTTGCCATTAAATAAGTGGCTTCTTCGTTACCAAAACCAGCATCAATGTCGGCAATAATCGGTACAACATGGGTTTCGAAGTTTTCAATTTTTTGTTGAATCGCGGCTTTATCTGACTCTTTGGCATTATCTAATTCGCGGAAAAGACCACCTAGTTCACGGGCATCAGCTTGACGTAGGAAGGTGTATAGCTCTCTAATCAACGCAGCAACAGAAGTTTTTTCATGCATAGATTGGTCAGGTAATGGACCAAACTCACTACGCAGTGCAGCTACCATCCAACCTGAAAGATATAAGTAACGACGCTTGGTGGTTAAAAGATGTTTTTTAATCGCGATCATTTTTTGTTGGCCGATAAAACCATGCCAGCAACCTAAAGACTGAGTGTACTGCGATGAGTCCTTGTCGTAGTTGTCCATGTCTTCACGCATGATCTTAGCAGTGTATTTTGCGATATCTAACCCAGTTTTAAAGCGATTTTGTAGACGCATACGAGCGACTGACTCTGGATTGATGGCATTCCATGCACTACCTTCTGAATTTATCAAGGTGGCAGCTTCATCGATATTATTTTTGTAGTGAGTCATGTGTTTATTCCTTAACAAATAGATTAGCGGCAATTGATTACGTTGAAAATAATAGCTATATTTGGTTAAATAAACCTAATTTATACTTACTATCTTCGGTATTCACCATATGAATGTATCTCGTATCGACTTGAACCTCCTTGTTTATTTAGATGTTTTACTACGTGAAAGAAATGTTACTAAAGCGGCAGACCAGCTTGGGATCAGCCAGCCTGCAATGAGTAACGGCCTAAAACGCTTACGAAACTTGTTTGATGATCCCTTACTTATTCGCACTAGTCAGGGTATGACGCCGACCGAACGAGCAAATGAATTGCAACCCATTATCAGTGAGTTGATTATTGGACTGGAAAAAGCCGTACAACCGCGTGCCAATTTTGATCCACTAGAAAGTGATAAAGTCTTCCGTGTTATGGCAAGTGATTATGCTGAAGCGACGTTAATTCCGCCGCTAATAGCCAAGCTTCGTACTCAAGCGCCCAACATTATTTTAGATATCATGACCCCAAGTGATGTCAGTTTCCCTGATGTAGAACAAGGAAGAGTCGATATGGTGATCAACCGTTTCGACAGTATTCCGCAATCATTTCATCAAAAAATATTGTGGAGTGATGATTTTAGCTGCTTGATTAGTAAGGGTAATCCTGTTTTAAAGAAGTTTTCTTTAGACAGTTATTTAAAAGCTAAGCATGTGTGGGTGAGTAAAACAGGTATGGGTGTTGGGGTAGGGATGAACCCAGATGATGTTCAGCGTTTGGGCTGGGTAGATGAAGCATTAACGCGAATGGGTGTGAAACGCCAGATCACCGTTTTTACACGCCATTATCAAGCAGCCTGTTTGTTGGCTGAGCAACAAGATTTGATCGCAACCATACCAAGTAAGATGGCACGTCATCACATTCATAATGAACGGGTGAGTATTGTGCCGCCGCCTTTTATTATCCAACCCATTGCCTTGACTATGGCTTGGAGCCCTTTGCTTCAACATAATCCCGCGCATCAATGGATGCGACAACTTATCACTAAAACCGCAGAAGAGATAAATAGAGGTGATGTTTAATCTTACTGTTATTGTGATTTTTAGTTACGTATATGTTGTAAATTAACCAAAAAACACCATTTTGCCATATCTTTGGTGAATAGTGGTGATAATAAGCATAAATTGGATAAATAAGGTGACTTTGATATAGAGTAAAGTATTACTGCGTATGAACAGTAAGCTGTTAACAGTGGAATGAGTTTGCGCTAGTTATTTATGACTAATGATTTAGGACTATGATTTAAGGCTAAGTTTACGGTCAACGCACAGAAATTAAGGTAGGGATATAAAATGACTGCACGTATTCAAGTAGGTGGATTACACATAGCGCAAGCATTGTGGCAATTGGTCGACAGTGACATTTGCCCAGGTACTGGCATTGATTCAGCAACCTTTTGGGCAAAATTTGAGGACATTATTAGCGAATTTTCTCCCGTTAATGTGAAGCTGTTAGAAAAAAGACAACAACTACAACAGCAAATTGATCAATGGCATATTGACCATCCCACCAAAGATTTTGACCCTGCAAAATATAAAGCTTTTCTATTTGAAATAGGTTACTTGGTTCCTGAGGGGGAGGCTTTTCAAATTAGTACTGAAAATGTCGACCATGAAATTGCCGCGCAAGCTGGACCACAACTTGTGGTGCCAGTAAAAAATGCTCGTTTTGCGCTTAACGCTGCCAATGCTCGTTGGGGCAGCCTGTATGATGCGCTATATGGCACTGACGCGATATCTGAAGAAGGTGGCGCGGAGCTCACTAAACAATACAACCCGGTACGTGGCAACAAAGTTATCGCTTTTGCTAAACAACACTTAGATACAGCTGCGCCCTTAGCACAAGGCAGCCATTCAGATGTGACCCGTTATTACCTCGACGCGGGTGTGTTACGGGTGCAATTAACTGACGGCTCTACCACAACCTTAGCCCAGCCAGAAAAGTGTGTGGGTTACCAAGGTAGTGCCGATGCACCAAGTGCTATTTTGTTAGTTAATAATGGTCTGCATATCGAAATTCAAATAGATCCAAGCAGTGTTATTGGTGGCAGCGATCGCGCTGGCGTTAAAGACTTGCTGGTTGAAGCCGCTGTTACCACCATTATGGACTGTGAGGATTCTGTCGCTGCAGTTGATGCTGAAGATAAGGTTGAAGTTTATCGCAATTGGTTAGGTTTGATGCAAGGTAACTTAGCTGCCTCGCTGACTAAAAATGGTAAAGAGATAGTAAGAGAGCTCAACGATGATCGCGTCTATACCGCTGCTAATGCCGACCAGAGTGCCAACCAGAATGCAGATGTAAAAACAGTCACTTTACCTGGTAGAAGTTTGCTATTTGTGCGTAATGTGGGTCACTTGATGACCATTGATGCTGTGCTGGATAAAAATGGCAACGAAGTACCTGAAGGGATACTTGATGGCATGATCACTGTGCTTGCTGCGATGCACGACCTTAAAGGTAACAATAATGGTCGTAGTAATAGCCGCAAAGGTTCGGTGAATATTGTAAAACCTAAAATGCATGGCCCTGAAGAAGTGCAATTTACCTGTGACCTGTTTACTAAGATAGAAGATGCGCTCAAGCTTCCACGTAATACTATTAAGGTAGGCATTATGGATGAAGAGCGCAGAACGACACTGAATTTAAAAGAGTGCATTAGGGCTGCGAAAGATCGCGTCGTGTTTATTAATACTGGCTTTCTTGATCGTACGGGTGATGAGTTGCATACCTCAATGCTAGCGGGTGCATTTGTGCCTAAATCTGTGATGAAACAGCAAAAGTGGATTAGTGCTTACGAAGATTGGAATGTCGATATTGGGCTTGAATGTGGCTTACAAGGTCGTGCTCAAATCGGTAAAGGCATGTGGCCAATGCCAGATGAAATGGCAGCGATGCTTGAGCAAAAAGCGGCTCATCCTAAAGCGGGCGCAAATACAGCGTGGGTGCCGTCGCCAAATGGTGCCGTGCTGCATTCTATTCATTATCACCAAATTAATGTGGCAGACGTTCAGCAAAAAATTAAGCAACGCCCACGTGCTAGCATTGACAGTTTGTTAACCATTCCTTTACTTGCTGAAGGGGTAGCACTCACCAATGAGCAAATTGCTTTTGAACTAGAAAATAATGCTCAGGGTATTTTAGGGTATGTTGTGCGCTGGATTGATCAAGGTGTGGGTTGTTCAAAAGTGCCTGATATTAATAATGTCGGCTTGATGGAAGACAGAGCAACCTTGCGAATTTCATCGCAATATTTAGCTAATTGGCTTGAGCATGGCATATGCAGTGAAGCACAAGTGATGGCCGCGTTGAAAAAAATGGCCGCTGTGGTCGATACTCAAAATGCAGGGGATCCGCTGTACACTAATATGGCGCCTAACTTTGACGGCATTGCCTTTAAAGCGGCATGCGATCTGATTTTTAAAGGCAAATCTCAGCCATCTGGTTACACAGAGCCTTTGCTACATGCTTATCGAATTCAAGCTAAAGCAGGTTAATTTTTAGCGTTAATACTGGCTCTGAGTTGATGTAGTCACTCAATAAATAAGCCCTGATCTTGCAAAGATTAGGGCTTTTTTTGTGGTCACTTTATCAGTGGTATCAGAGTAAAATTTTAAAGTACTAGCTAACCTGCGGTGTTTTGACCTGATTGTTGGGCCGATTTAATTCAGGACCAAGATGCAGAGCTTTTAAGCGTGGGTCTGATTTATGATTGTTTTCAATGCCAGATTAAGCGAGTCTATATAAAACCGATTAGAAATGAGCCTTATGAAATATTCGTTACTCGCTTTGGGATTACTGTTAAGTAGCCCGACACTGTTTGCTATGGATGTTGATTATACTGCGACGCCTATTAAGATTGATGGTGTTGCTGACGCAGCATGGCAGCAGGCTAAGTGGCAGACGATGCCGTATTTAATGGATGGAGTATTGCCTGATTCAACGAGTGATTTCAGCGGTAAATATAAGTTACTGTGGGATGAGCACTATTTGTATCTGCAAGCTGAAATTACCGACGATGTGTTGCTTGATACCCATGCCGACCCAACGGTGAATTATTGGGATGATGACACGTTAGAGATTTTTATTGATAGCGATGCCTCAGGCGGCGATCATCAGTTTAACCACAGTGCATTTGCGTACCATATTGGCCTAGACAATCAGGCGGCTGATTATGGTCCAGACAAACAAGCTCACTTGTATACGTCGCATTTAAAAAGTCGTTGGCAGCGCAGTAGTGATGCGCCTTACAACGTGATTTGGGAGGTGGCGATTAAGCTGTATCCTAATGATTTTAAAGAAGGTCAGGAAGATAAGCCTTTATTGCTAACGCCGAATAAAATGATTGGTTTTATGCTCGCCTATTGCGATAACGATGGCAGCCCAGTAAGAGAGCATTTTATGGGTTCTCATGAGATCACCCCGGTTAACGGCGATAAAAACAGAGGCTTTATTGATGCTAGTGCCTTTGGCCGTATGACTCTTAAACGTTAGCCAACATCTAACACCATGATCCATTTGTAAAGTGACTTGAGTTAAAGAGTATTGCTGACAATTTAAAGTTTACTCTGATCCCATTTACTCCAATTTTACCGGTTATTTTATCTAACTCGTCACTGCCTATATGCGCTTAAAGTCTTTATCTATCATATTACTGAGTAGTAATTGTCCTGCTTGATTAACTCTAAACTCGCCATATTTTGATTGTTCAAAGTCTGCTGCTCGACCTTCTTGAAAGAAAAAAGCATTACTGGCCAGTTTAATACTGCCGTCACGGACGCGATATTGAATCAATCGCTGGGTTGGGGTTAAGGCATCACCATTGTAGAGGCCATCGAACTGGGCGACGCGATGTTTGTCGAGTGTCACAATAAACAAACCATCATGGTTATTTTGCGTGCTTGAGTGCTGATTAACTGACTGGCTAACCACTCTCGCGATGTCATAATTTAGCGCCATGTAATCGCCTTGCATTAGGGAGCGTGGATCGACAGGGGCCAGTTCAAACAGTATGACTTCGCCATTGGCTAATAGTTGTTCTTGTGTAAATATCTTGTAGTTAATGAGTGCGAGTATTACTAATGCCGCAATAATTGCCCATAGTGACCGCTTACTTAGCTGGCGAGAATTAAGCAAGGTGTTGTTATTCGATGTCATTATGGTTGCTCCTTATTTTGTACTCTTGTTGCTGGAGCCGTTTCAATTACATCGTTAACGTCTTCTGTATCCGCTGTTGGAGCCATCAATCCAACTTCATCATTATTTTCAGCCCCATTTTTAGAACCATTTTCAACACCACTAGCAACAGTATTTTCGACGCTATTTTTGGTGCAATCTTTGGCTTTAGTGTTCATGGCCAATCTGAGCAGTAATAGTACTGTGCCACTGGCCATTAACCACAATGATTTATCAAACAAGTCTATGTGGAGTGAGTAGTAATACAGGCTGATAAAGGCGAGTAGGGCACACACCGAAAGGATCACTAATTTGCGTTCGTTATAGAAATAGCCCAGCAATAACATGAGTAGCGAGGCGCTTAATCCGCTCATGACTATTGAAAGTAAACTGATTAATATTGCAGCAAGGATCACCATTCGCTTACTGCGAGTATGCGAAGCCTTAGCTTGGTTGGTTTGGTTGTTGGGCGCTAGCTGGTTAAAGATTTGATTAATGAGCCACAGCGCTGATAACAAGCTGATGGCGATAGCGATATAGTCATTAATGCTGGCGTTAAATGTCATCAAAAAACTAGGCTGATCTATTATGTCATCTAATTCAAACAGCATGACATTAACCAGTAGCAAACCGATGGCAACTGCGTAACCTAACATTCTGATACGTTGATAATGTTGTGGCCATCGGTAAATTTGTGACCAGATAACGACTGAACTTAGTACTAACAATGGCAATATAAGTAGCGATAAGTGGTTGATGGCTAAAATAGCTAATAGGCTGGGGACCATACCGAACGCAGCAACAAATTGGTTTGCTTTGTGAGGGATGACTATCCAGTGAATGGCAAAGGTGGCGGCATAAATCACCGCGATTAGGGTCTCGTTGCTGTCTTCTAGGCTTTCGAAGGTGCCAAAAAGCAACATTATTTGTCCGCATAGACTAAATGCGAACACCATCTGCAGGATAAACTCTTGGCGATTTTCGCCAAGTCGATAATATGCCAAGCAGCCTAGGCTTAGCACAAGACCAAAACTGATAAATGATGATTCGGTAATATCGCTTACCGAAGATGCACTCAGCAATACAAACGCCAATAAAAACAGCGCTGCAATCCAGCCTCCAATAATTTGTGCGGCAATGATATACCAAGGACTGCTTAGCATGGCCTGTGGTGCAATATCCGTGGTTACCAGCCCTTTATTAAACAGCGATTGCCATAATGTGTTACTCGAACTGAGGTTACTCATGAGCGGTTCCCTCTTTTTTAACATCACTATTGCTCGCGTTATTATCCGTAAGCATCGTCATTTCATCAAATTGTTGGTGCCATTTTTTTAGCCAATATAAACAGCCACTGGTTAGGCCTACAACCACTATGCCCATGATAAAAAACGCTGCAATGGTATCGCTAGTTTCGAATAACTCACTTGATAGTAGCGATATTATAGCGGCACTCACGCTGGTTAATACCAATGTGAGTGGATATAAGGCGGGTGAACGATAACGGTACCAAACAAATAAGCTGACCATAGTGACTAGGTACACTAGCGCATAATAGGCAACATATTCGTTGGAGTCGTAATGGTAATTAAAGTCAAAAATGACCCAAATGATTAGCCAGGTGAATCCGCTTACGCTAGCAAGTAAACTACTAGCTTCTACCATGGGGCAATTAAAATGCAATTGTACGCGCCATTTACAGCGTTTAGCTAAGGAAAATGTTAGATGAATGACTAAGTTAACTAAGCCGAAAATAGCAATTTGTTGAATGTCTTCAAGTAGAAAACTAAATACAGAAGCAAAGGATTGAAGATATAACCCTAGGCTGACGTTGAGTAATACCACCACCAATAACCACAACAGATCAAAACCTGCGATGTAAGCAAAGGGTAGAATTAACACCGCCCAAATGGCAAACAGTTGCCAAGGATCGGCGCCTGTTTGATAGGTTTGCCCCACCAACGCCAGTAATGCCCCGAGCATAATACTGGCTCCAAGTAACATTGCATTGGCTAGGCTACAGCCATAAGTCTGTTGAATATGTTGGTTGTGTTGATCATGTAGAACATGTTGGCCGTCGGCCTGTAAAGATGATTTTTTACGGGCGCGGTTAGCGAGATAAAATCCGCCAATAAACAGGGCAAATAGGGTTTCGACTATGGCAAACTTATTGAGGTGCGACAACGCATCCCAGTTAAACGCCATGAAAAATATCACCCCAGCGCCAAGTAATAAAACCCCGAGATAGAGTAATATATTGGCGATTAATAGCTGCCATTTATTCGCTGTTGGGTGAGGGTAAGCCACTATCATTGCGGCTTTAACATTAACAGGCTCTATTTTACCGTCTATAAACCACTGCCATATGGTTGAACGCTTTTGAGTCATCATCCCTTGTCTGCTATCCCTTTTATTGAACTCTTGGCCGTCGATACGCTGTCGCTCGCTAAGCTAAATGTAAACTAACGCTGCCTATATGCAATTAAAAATCATATGTACTTAAAAACCCATAGAAAAGATCATGCAGGATTTTAAACACAGGCACTTAGCTTAACACTGATGCTTAGTATTTATGATTGGTGCTTCTTTCCTGATAAACGGTATCTTTTAGGGGCTACTCACATTTATCACCACCGCTATTGAGCATCACGCTGGTATTGCCTACAATAGCGCATGTTTTACTCACTACAGACCAGACAATGAACGACACTACAGCTAAACCTGCTTTACCTGATCGCCTTAGCGTTAATCCACGTAGCCCACATCATGTGGAAGCCATTTTCGAACACGAAATTGGCATTTTGTTTAATGGTAAAGAGCGTAATGATGTCGAAGAATATTGCATCAGCGAAGGCTGGATAAAAGTCGCATCGCACAAAGCATTAGATCGTCGCGGTCAACCGCTTACGATGACAGTAAAAGGTAAGATTGAAGCTTTCTATAAATAGAACTGAGTAAACTGACTCTTTAGCGTCAAAAACAAAGGCTAGCCGTTACGGCTGGCCTTTATTATTTATACTTCTTTGGTTTATAACCACTTAGTAATTCTAACCGTAAACAAACCCTGCCAACTGTGCCTCTGCTTTAAACACCTGTAGCCGCTTAACATGATTTTCATTCATGTTGGATAGCGGTAGAATCCGCGCCTTGTTTTAGCATTCGTTTAGAATTTGTGTATTTATGATAATTGATCTGGCTTTACTTCCCGTTTATTTAACCACAGTGGTTGCCTTACTATTAATTCCTGGGCCTGACATGCTGTTGATCGCCAGTTCTAGCTTGAGTTATGGCCGCAAAGTGGGTGTGTATGCCAGTTTTGGTAATGCGACCTCGGGACTTATTTTAACCTTACTTGCTGCAATGGGCGTTTCCGCATTAGTGGCAATGAATCCAATGGCGCTAGAGTTGTTGCGAGTGTTAGGCGGGGCTTACTTGCTTAAAATGGGTTGGGATTGCATGCGCAGCAGTGCAAGCGATGCACCTGAAATTACTCAGCAGGGTAACCTCGCTAAATTACTTTATCGCCGAGCGGTAATGAGTAATCTACTTAATCCTAAAGCGCTGATATTCTTTGTGTTGTTTTTGCCTCAGTTTGTTTCAACTCAATTGAGTGCCAGTTCTGGTGAACAAATGCTGGCATTAGGGTTGCTGCTTAATGTGATGGGATTAGCGTTTAATTTGTTATTAGTCGCGTTAGTGGGCAGTTTAGGCAAACCCTTACTCAAAAATGAAAAGTTTCGGACTTATCAGAACAAGTTTATGGGGGTAATATTTTTTGCTTTAGCGATTTGGTTACTGGCGTCGCAGGTGCAAAGTATTAGCTAAGTAAGTCGTAATAAGATTTCAATTAATAAAAAACCACGGTGATAGCCGTGGTTTTTTTATTGATACATTCAAATATTGTTACGTAAACTACAAACTAAAAGCATTCAATATGTTGTGACATTAATGCTTTGATTGCTTGATGGCATCCATTTCTTTTTCAACGGCTTCAACTACCGCTTGGGGATTGCTCAAGTATTGTGAGTGATCAACAAAGATGGCGTTGTCATCAACTGTTATCACGATAGCAGGGAATCCTGCCGTGCCAATAACTTGTTGAATTTCCTCAATGCCTTCGAGTACGTATTCGGCATCCATACTGAGTTCATCTTTAAATATTTTATTCGATGCTGACAGCTTAAATTTTTCTACTATGTCATTAAAGTCGTGTTTATTGGTAAGCGGGTTGCCTTCAATGAAATGGGCTCTTTGTAGCGCATTAAGCACTGGCAATTGCTTATCGGCATGCTTGGTTTGCAACCATGCCATTAAGTTTGCGACTTTTATTGAGCTTTTAGGACTGTTTGCGTAGCGAATATGGTCGCGACCAAACTTAAGCCCACTGATTTTTGCAGCGGCTTGCATTTGTTCTTCGCCTGCACTGTCTTTGCCGATGTAATGCGCGCTATGTAGTAAGTGTACATTCATCTCTGGATAGGCTTGTTGCAGTGCATTCACCAAAGGTGTGGCAGCATAGCTCCAAGGGCAATGTGAGTCGTAGATAAAATAAAGCTCAATGGTCATTAAGTGGATTCTTGTTTGCGATCAGATGTGGTGATCCTAAATAGTTTATTACTATTATTCAATCATTGAATTTATGCAGATTCATCCTGAAATGTATTATCGATTAACGTGACGTGCAGAATTGGACGCGTATCTGTTATCGACTGATGCAAGCGATTGATTACTTAGCGCAAACCAATCAAGCATAATGGAACTCTTATTGGCTCTGATTTAGTCATCTTAACTTGTTGGCAGTGAAAAGGGCTTCAATTTAATTATTCTTTAATAACGATCGTCATTAGTACCATTAAACGATATCGACTCATATCGGTGCGTTTAAGCATTAGCTAGATTGACGACGCAGAATGAAGCGTGTTGTGGGTTAGCGACTGTAACTGATTATTACCGGTTAATTAGAATTGTAATCAGGGGGTAAATAGTTCAAATCCAGCCAAATTTTGTTCGAATGCTTTCGCGATGGATTCAAATCCTGGTGTTTGTGCTAGCTTGCGATAGCATGCTTTGGCTTCTGGCCATTTTTGAGCTAACCAATAATTTTGCCCCATTAATAATAATGCCTGCCCTTGTTGCTGATTGCGCTTTTGTCGAGCATATTTAATTTCTTTAGCTGTGCCAAGTGTGAGTGGTTGTTGTCCTACCTTTTTCCATGAGTTTATTGCACTGTCATTTTGTTTTAATACGGCAAATAATTGCCCTTGAAGTAAATAATAGTCGTCGTATAAGGTTGTATTAAGTTTGGAATTAATGACAAATGATTGCATAAAATCTAACGCCCGCTGATATTGGCCAGAAAGCCAAGCATACTGCGCACAAGTAAAATGTTGCGAGGTAAACACTTGGCCTTGCTGCTGCGATATACATTCAACGGCAAAGTTATATGCTTTTAGGTTACCTAATAGGTTAACGTTTACGTTTGTTTTTTTACCATCTATTACACTAGAAACATCCGTCGCGACAGCTGCCGCTATGGGATTATTTAATCCCATTTCACTTCTAGCTAAAATTTGCCAAGCGCTTAGATTATCTGGTGAGCTCTTTAGCCACTGCAGCGCACTATTTTTAGCCCCTTGCCAATCTTCTAAAGCTAATTGACTATAACTAATCAAAGGCCACCAATGTTGTTTTACTGGCGATATTAATAGTATGTCGATAACCGCTTGATATTGTGTCAATTGATAATAAGAATAACCCATTATATAACGAGTTTGCACAAGTAGAGCTTGATCGCTACTTGATGCCAGTAATGGTTTTAATAGATTAATAACCATCTGATATTGATTAGATTTTAAAAGCGAATCTGCTAAGTTTATGGCTAAATTAATATCATTAGGGTAAAGCTTGTATCCTTTCGTCCAGCAGTTTAATGCTTCAGTTAACTTTCCGGTGTCAGTTAAGAGTTTGCATCCATACTTAAATACGGTTGCATGAGGTTTTTCTTGTTCAAATAGTGGCTTAATTATGTTTGATGCGGCATCATAATTTTTGTTTTCAAGTAATTGATTCATTTTATAAAGTTGGTTCGACTCAAAATGACTGAGCTCGCGAGATTGAGCGTTAACACCAACCAATAAAAAGAATATCAATATAGAAGCGGTAAGATAATTCATCTAAATTAATTGACCTTAAAGTTAATGGGTACATCAACAAACACCTTAACGGCCTCGCCAGACAATATTGCGGGTTTAAAGCGCCATTTTCGCGCGGCTTGGGTTGCTGAATCATCAAATACTTTTTCAGGATTAGATTCTAATATGTTTACTTGGCTTACCAATCCATTCGCCTCAACTATCAATCGTAATAGTACTTTGCCACCGTCTTTATATTTTCGTCCTGCAATAGGCATTTGGGGTTGAATATATTTCAGTAATTCAGGCGGTTGGTCGACATCTTTAATCCCCATCGTCATTGGGCCTAGACTGGGTAGGGGAGTGCTATCTATTGATGGTGCGACAAAAATAGGTTGATGTACCGGCGTATCTGCAACTCCCGCCATAATTGGTAAGTTCATGGTGAGTGGTGGAGCGACTTTTGCTGCAGTATGTCTTACTTCAACGCTTTCTATTTTCGATAATTTTTGTTTTTCGACTTCAGGCAACGCTATTGCCAGAGTGATAGGCTTGTTATTTATTAATCGTTGCGAAGGTTTGTGGTTTAAATAGTTGGGCAGATAAAAACAAAGCAAAATAGTCAATCCAATTGATAATAATAATCGGATACTCACAATCGTCATTTTATAATGCGGCTTTTGTTTCATTAGTCACTCTCTGAGGCCACAGAGCTATAGCTGATGCCTGCTTTTTTTGCTATATCGAGTACTTTTATGGTCACCCCAGTTGGACAGTTGGTATCAGCAACAATCAATAATTTTATTTTGGGTGTTTGGGTGACGATTTGCTGTAATTTGCCGGGCAAATAATAGATATCAATTTCTTTAGATTCAAAGTAGACCCTTCCAGTGGTATCTAATGTCACTATGATAGGGCTACCATCAACACGTGTTGCGGTGCTGGCGTATGGACGGTGTATTTCAACTGCAGATTGTTGAACAAAATTGGTCGATACAATAAAGAAAATAAGTAGAATGAATACCACATCGAGCATGGGAGTCATGTTGATTTCTGGGTCTTTATCTTGCCTAAAACGATCACTCAGCATGGTAGCCTCTTACAAGATCAATCCTTTGAATTTTATTCAATTTTCTTTGCCAGAAAAATGCTAATAACGCTCCACTTAACCCAATAAAAAGTCCTGTTTGAGTGGTGACCATTGCCATGGATATTCCCGCAGAAATCACCGCAGGGTCATGAAAACCGTAGTCTGCACCAGCAGTAAACATGGCTATCATTCCGCTAACGGTACCGAGTAACCCTAAAAGCGGTGCGACCATGGATAAAAGTTTTACGCCTTGAAGATCAAAGTATTGTTGTTGATACGCTTTTCTTAATGCAATTGAATCCAGTCTATGATTAAGCCAGTCTGGACAAGTTTGCGTTGTCGTGCGGATATAAGATAAATCATATGACTTAAATATGATCTGGCTTGCCAACCATAACATCCATAAGCAACAGGCAAAAAGTGGCCACATTACTAATCCGCCCATGTCTATAAACGCGAGGATAGAATGTTCAAACTGACTAATGGAATAAATAATATTATTGATTGTCATGTTTATCACCAGATTCAATATACAGTGCTAGCAACAAAGCCGCTTGTTGTTCCATATTCAAGCTAAGAGCTTGTGCACGGCGTTTCAATGGGTAATGAAGTAATAGTAACGGTAGTGCAACCAGTAAGCCTGCTTGAGTGGTTATTAATGCTTTACTGATACCTTGTGATAATAATTTAGGATCGCTGTTACCAAATTCGGTGAGCGACTGGAAGGTTTCAATCATCCCCGATACCGTACCTAGCAGGCCTAACATAGGCGCCATCGCAGCCAGTAATGCTATAAAACCTAAACCTCGTTCAAACTTGGACATTTGCTTTAGCATAAGTTGTTTAAGTCTGAGGTCCATAGATTCAACACTTGAATTGATTACCATTGAGTTTGCTAATACCAATGCAGCAGGTATACGGGAAGCCTTTAACAATTGCTGTTTAATCAAAGTTAAGTCAGTACTTGCTAGGTTATCTTCGTCGATTAAATGGGCTAACGGTCGCCACCTAAACAACACAATTGCTCGCCATAGGGCAATGATTACACCGATCAAGGCTAAAATAAGGATAGGCCAGAGCACTTCTCCTCCTTTTTTTACCCAATCAATAAAGGTTTGTTTATCAGCCAAACTTGGCAGCATCCGCCCTTGGCTTAAATCAAGCGGCAGTAATTGAGTTTGATTAGTTAACCACTGGTTGATGTTGTTACTGATTGTCGAATTATTGGGGGTAATTGCCGTTGGTAATTTATCGGTAAACATAATTAATTGTGGCTTCTTGCTTTCACTAACTGCCATTAATCCACCAATAATGCTAAGGTTTTCTTCACTTACGTGGCCGTCTTCAAAGCTAATAGCTGTATGAGATTTTGATACTTTAGCGGTCATCTTCATATCGTCAACAGCATAGGTTATTAACGCATTTAAGCGGGCCATGTCAGGAAAGCCAGGATGAGATTGCGCTTTTTCCAGTGATTGACGTCTTTGCGGCTCAATTAGCTGGGTCGGACTTAGTTGCCATTGTTGCGATAAGCTGCGTATTGTTTTTTGGTATGCACCTTGGACTAGTTTCATATCATCAACAATGCTTTGATAATCATCGGTTAATGTATTTTTTTGTTTGCTTAACGTTGCTAGTTTTTGATTAATAACAGCAAGCTTTTGTTTTTTATCATCCAAGCGCTTATCTAAGTTTTGTTGATTATTTTTTACTTCAGATATTTCTTGTTTCAGGCGAGCGCGCCACTGTTGGTTTTGTTGGTTGAGATTGTTTGCATGGGTGTTTACTGCTTGATCAATTATTTTGTACTTGTCACTCTGTTGTGTGACTTTATCTTTTTCCAAAGCAATAGCATTTTGCATATTCATTAACGTTGATGCACATAGGAATAAAATGATAAATATTGCTTTCATTATCTTTGCACTCCTAATGGTATATTGACGATTTCGGCAATTTGCTTATTCATTGTAATCGCCATTGCCAACCTTAAATCGCCTTGTTCATTGAGTGGTATGGTATTCCATTGGCGAGTTTGACGATCAAACCAACCAAATTGTTGTTCATCTGGTGTCATGTAAAACCAAGCTAGGCGACCTAAACGTAGTAAATTAACTTGCATTGGTTTTTCATCGATTACGATCACATCTTGGTTTACTTGCTGACCATATCCGTAGGCAACTTCAATGCTTACCACATCCAATAAACGTCTAAAGCGTTCAGCCAATGGCAATTCACTTTTATCCATCGCACTACGTAAAAACGCTAAACGTCGTTTACGCTCATCAAAGTCAAACGGTAAATCAGAGAACACTTGTTGTTCTAACATGGCATACCAAACCTCAAGTTGGGGTTCAAGTTGTTGCTTTAGAACATTAATCGTATCAATGTCTTGTTGTAACTGATTTATTTCCATTTGTAGTGACTGTAAATTTTTTTGTTTTTTCTGTAATTGGTATTCTGTCCAATATAATTCGCCTAAACTTTGCTGCTGTTGAGATAAAGAATGCATTTTCTGTTGTTGCCAATCAGCTGCTTCTTGCCCTAATTGAACTGATTGCTGAATGGGTTGTTTTATTTTATCAGTCCATTGTTCGGCTAAATTATTAACGACAGGTTTTTCGTTAACCTGTTTATTGTCGTTCGCAGTTACTATGTTGCTAGTTAACAACAAACAACAAGTTAATAAGCCATTTAATTTGATTCGACTTGTCATCATCGAGTTCCTTTTTTATACGAACGACGCCAAAATACAAATCCTTGAATGAATAGGCTTAATAACAATAATCCATAACAAGCAAAAAAGTAGTTTACTAATGGGTTATGCACGGCAACAACTTTGACTTGCACCCCAAGATTATCCTTTTGATAAGGAATGCTAAAATCAGTTACTGTGAGGTATAAATCATCCACTCTGAATTGGCGCATAAATCCGGCATCACCACTGACTTTTTTGTGCCCATCATCAACAATAAAATGTGCACTATTTTTACGAGGGTCAAATTGCTCTACGCTGCGGCGAGTAATTCTACCTGCTGGGCTTTTACCTGTTTCATCTTCTTTAATGAGTGAAACATCATCTTGATAGTCTACATTTGTGAGTTGTATTTGATAATTGCCACTGGAGAAACGTTGGCCTTGATGTAACACCGCGCTATCGTGCCCATGAATGAACACCAAATCGATACCATGAAATAAAAATACCAATAGAGTAAGTACATGTATGGGCAGCATCATAATGCGTGGGCTATGCCAACGTTTACGGCGCCAAGTCGGCCATAAATCGCGCCAAGAACACAAAGCTGTGTTAACACCCAACATAACCATTAATGCGACTAAGCCAATGAGCCATACGGCTACAATTGGGGCTGTTGTTAACGGTTGTAACCATTGAGACATGGGTAAATCATTCAATAATTTAAACACTTGCCTCGATGACTCTTGTTCACTAACAGCCATGCCTGCAGCAAACCACAAAGAGACAAGGACTAATAAGACAAATGCTAAGCGCATTGAATATAACCAATTCATCTTCATAATAGTAGGTATCCCAACATCAACAGGCTAATAAAGCCCAATACAACGGCTTTTCCCATGCAGAGTGCGCTAGCATTTGAAAACCACGCTTTAGGTATATGAAATACCAATATAAATAGCAGGTAAGTTAATGCCGATAAGAAAAAGTGACCGCTCCAACTCCAACTGCGTCCCCAACCGATAAATGCCCAATAACTGCCGGCGATTTCACCGCCTAAATAGGCTGTTCCAGCAAATAAACCTAACAAGTGACTATGGCTTTCTAAATTGGCATCACTGCGTAAAGCTTGTATTAGGTACCCCAAACATCCTGCGATGGCTAAGCCTAGCGCTAATGGTCGTGATAAAAAAAATAACTGAGCCCAAACCGAGGTCAGCATGGCGCTACTCTCTTTAGGCGGGATAAGCATTTGGCTGTATAACAACATTGCAAGTGCCGTCGCACATAAGAAAAAAACATAATTTATTTGGGCGCGAGTTTGTAGATTCAAAAAAACAACCGACAACATACATATCAAGGCTGTTGCGACCAAATAAATAATTTCACTGCTAGCGGGGAATAGTAAGCTGTTGTTATTAATTAAGATTAATATAAATACAGCTAAACCAAGTAAAGCCACATTAGCTAATCGTACCGATAATCTCATTTTGCTAGCGGTACCAATAGACCTTAGACTTGTTTCACTCATATTATTCATTCTCTTGTTAACGGTCGTCATTAGGCCTTGGTATAGTGCTCATTATTATTCACAAATCGCATTAATTTGTTCAGTACATCAGTATCTTTAATATTGACGATTTGAGGCTTATTTAAGGACCAATGTCGGCAAACCTGATCGACTAAATTAGGCCGAACCACCCAAATGTGTCGACTTTGATTCATGGCTAATAATGGGGCTATTTGGTGGCCGAATCCTTGTCCATTTAGTTCCATTGGACCAATCTCATCTATGATACAGACCGATTTTTTGTGGATACTTTTTGGTGTTAATGCTTTTATCCCTAATGCCATCCCTTGCTCGGTAAAAGAAAATCGAGTGTTGGTTTTATTATCAAGCACACCTGTACGGTGACCGAACAAGCAACGTTCATTGGTTGCAATATCAATAATATCGCTGCTGAATCTTTGTCCTTCTTTCATCACTCCTGGGCAGAGTATTCCTGCTAGAGGGATGTGGTTTATATGACATTGTTGAATCAATTCGGTTAGTGCCGTTGTTTTGCCACTGCCACTTTCACCGGTAATAATCAAAACCTTGCTGGGATGTTGACCCAATACATTTTGTGGAATAAAAAACTCTTTATCCGCAACTTGATAGCTAGTCGCGGCAACGCCATAAAGGCGGCTAATATTTTGACTCGTCATGACAATATCTCGTTCGCCATAATTGAGTACCTTGCCATCTTCTAGCAGCAACACTTTATCTGCATAAAGTTGGGCAAGATTTGGGTCGTGTAAAATGGCAATAACAGCAGTGTTAAATTCAATACAACTGCGCTTAACTTGAGTCAAAATTTGGTAACGATGGCGGAAATCAAGGTGGTTTGTCGGTTCGTCAAGCAACAATAAACGATTACTTTGGAATAATGCTCTTGCTAATAAAACCAACTGGCGCTCACCACCAGACAGGCGGTTGTAATCACTTTTAGCCAATCCTTCTACATCTAATAATTGCATGATGTTTTTTGCATCAATAACATCTTGATCTGATGGCGACTCAAAAGTAGAAATAAATGGTGTTCGCCCCATCACCACCATTTCTAATGCGGTAAACGCAAAAGCAGTTTCTTGTTGTTGAGGAACCAGTGCCATTTGCATGGCTATGTCTGCACGAGACATTTCACTTAATGGACGTTGATTTAACGATATGCAGCCATTACTTGGATGAGTTAACCCGCATAAACAATTCATTAATGTGGTTTTACCTGCACCATTAGCGCCCAAAATGGCTAAAAACTCACCGGGTTTGAGCTCAAAACTGACATTGTCTAATAAAAGCTTATCTCCAATAGCGAAACTAATACCTGATGCTTTTAGCATTAGTAAGTCCCTCCTTGGCGAAAACGGAATAGTAAGAAAGCAAATAAAGGGGCGCCGACTAAGGAGGTTACAATCCCAATGGGGATCTCCATGGTGAAACTTGATCTTGCTACACTGTCGGCTAACAGTAGAAAAATAGCGCCAATAGCGGTGGACAGAGGGATTACGCGCATATTATTAGCACCAGTAAAAGTGCGAACCATGTGCGGAACAACTAACCCAATCCATGCAACTTGGCCAACGGTTGCAACGCAAGATGCCACGATGAAAGAACTAATAACAATCAATACCAAACGTAGTTTTTCAGGTTCAACGCCTAAACTTCGGCTTTGTTGATCACCTAAACACAGTACATTCAAACGATAACGTAAAGAGTGAATTAGGCCATAGCCAAGCACGACAGGAATAGCCAGTTGAGCGACTGTACTCCAGCTACTTGCAGACAAGGATCCCATTAACCAAAAGACAATAGCCGGTAATTCCCCGTAGGGGTCGGCCAGTGCTTTTAGCATGGTTAAACCAGAACCGAATATCGAACCTATAATAATGCCGGTCATTAACATCAACAATATGCTATTACTGCCAAACTTTTTGGCCATAAACATAGCAACACAAGCGGCTGATAACCCACATACAAAAGCGAGTACTTGAACTGTAATCCAACTACTGCCAGGCATAATAAGGCCCATTGCTGCACCGAACATACAGCCAGAAGCGACTCCTAGAATATCAGGCGAAACTAACGGATTACGAAATACTCCTTGGTAGACTGCTCCAGAAACAGCAAGGCCGGCACCTACAATTAATGCGGTGAGTAATCGTGGGAAGCGAATAAGTAAAATGATGCGTTCTTGTTGGGTTAACTCTTCAGAAATTTGCCCTGTCATGATTAAATCACTCAATATAGATGGCAGTTTCTTAATGGCGCTAACTAAGTCACTAGGATTAATTGAAAACCGGCCGGCAGTTAACCCAATCAATACAATAATGATTGCAATAACAGCCCATTGAATAGGGCGTAGTTTATGTTTATTGCTTACAAGCATGTAGACATACTTTGTAAAGGCGATAAGCATTCATCACCAAAAGCAACTTGATAGAAACGAGCAATCTCTGCGTTTACATCAACATTTTTAAACTGTTCTGGATAAGCATTTACCGCAATGTAAAGTGCTCCAGCCATTGCCATTGGCGATGGCATATCCCAAAAGCTCCCTTTAGGTAACATTATTTGTGGCAATTTGCTTAATGGGGACACTAAAGATTGAGCCAGTTGCTCGTCAACCTTGGAAGAGTCATTAGATTCCCTAACTAAAATTTGTGGTTGCCAAATTAATAGCTGTTCTACATTCACTTTAGGGTAAAACCCTGGAATATTTTTAGCGACATTATCGACACCAGCTATAGTCATTAATTGGTGTTGGAACATTTTTTCACTTGCGGTGCGGTATAAATCTGAGCTATTGACATAATACGCACGTAGGCGCTGCTCTTTAGTTAAAGCAGTAAGTCCAGTGTTGATAATGTTTTCTAACCTTTTATTTTCAGCGGCAATTTGCGCAGCTTTATCTTGAGTACCTGTTGCTTTGGCCAGCAAATCAAGCACCTGTTGAGCTTCTGAGAACGTTTCTGGTTGGATGATTAAACAGGCGATACCTAATGAGGTTAATCGGTCTGCTAATCGATAACCGTCTTTTTTGCCAAAGACTAAAACTAAGTCTGGATTTAACGCAATGATGGTTTCTAAACTGGTGCCAGCTGAACGACTACCAACAACCGAAAGTTCACGATTGCCTAGTTGCTTATTGATAAACGGTGAGTTTTTAGTCATGCCACCAATTCCTACTAATTTATCTGCAAGTCCTAAACTTAAGGAAAATAAATTAGCTGGGGTAAAGGTTGAGACTATTCGCTCAGCGGGCTTTTGTAATACCACTTCTCGGCCTTGTTGATCAATCAAGTGTATCGGCGCTGCCGATACACTTGAAAGACCACAAAGTAGAATGGCTACAATACTGAATAGTATGTTAGGCATTCATCATCCTTAGAAACTATACTTAACGCCGACTTCATAAGAACGGCCTTCATTTGGTTGGCCATATCCTTCGTAGTGCGATT
Source organism: Shewanella polaris (assembly GCF_006385555.1). Lineage (NCBI taxonomy): Bacteria > Pseudomonadati > Pseudomonadota > Gammaproteobacteria > Alteromonadales > Shewanellaceae > Shewanella > Shewanella polaris. The sequence goes on from NZ_CP041036.1 coordinate 875,908, forward strand.
CGTCTAGAATGTTATTTAGATTTACATAAGCTGAGAATTGCGGTGTAAAGGCTTTCTTAACACCCATATCAATAGTTAATGTATCGCTTTCCCATTCATCAGAATCAACATCAATTAAAATATCCGTACGGTAACGAACACGTAAATTACTATCAATATCTAATGTGGGTTGATGCCAATTTAACATCGCAGTCAATGAGTTTTTAGGGATATCACGGAAGTAGTCAGATTCACGATCTTCACTTTCATTGCGGGCGTGGGTGTAACTGTAATCGAGTGATAAATTGATATTTTCTGATAACTGGCTTAGCGTGCTGAATTCTATACCGTAAAATTTAGATGTGCCCACATTTTGATTAACCTCAAGATCCCAGTCTGGATCTGTTGGGTCTGGGAGGTAAACAGCCACAATTTTATCGCTAATATCATGATAAAAAGCGCCAATATCAATATTGTTTAACCAGCTATTGTTAAAGTTATTTTTCCAACCAAATGCATAACTGGTACTGCGTTCAGGTTTAAGGTCATGACGGGCTCCGGTATCATCATACATCTCCGAGAATGTAGCAAAACGAGTTTTTTGCGCGATAGAACCGTAAACCATTCCTGCACTATCAAAGGTATAGCTTGCGCCTAAGCTGGGGTCAAAAGTATCTGAGTCATCATTTTCACTATCAGCATCGATGCCACTATTTTCAATAACCGTTTGTTTATGCCATGCAATCCCAGCAACAACATTAAGAGCTCCGAAAGTCATTGTATCTTCAGCTGCAAAACTAACTGTATCTAATTCCGAACGTTCATAGCCATAAGATTCATCTGGATCAATATAAGCTGTATTTTCCTTCTTATGGACGTCATTTTTATAATTAACAGATAAACTTAAATTGTTCCAATCAGCTAGTCCCATGTCAGCAAATAATGCACCACCACCTGTATAATCACTCCAATGGCTAACCGCTAATTTAACTGCTTTTTTTGGTGTATCGTAAGAATCATAAGAATCGTCATGAGTATGGTAATAAGCTAAAGCTCGCAGGGTTAGTGAATCATTAATACGATGCAGACCACTTAAATCTATCCCAGTATCTTTATATTCAGAAATGTTTGCAAAACTACTGAAATCACTGAAGACTTTGTTATTGCGGGTATTGTAAGGAAGGTCTCGTTCGGTATCTAGATTAAAAACACTGGCAAAAATTTCACTGTTTTCGTTAGCATATCCGCCACGTACCCAGATATTAGTAGAGTCATAAGATGAGTTTTCACGCTTGTCACCATCTTCAACAATCATTTGTTTAGGTAAGTCGCCATACTTATCTTTTACATCTGAAAGTACAGGTTCATAGTCGTTAGACATTCTCATGGAGTCTCGTCCACGATGATCGACAGTGGCAAATAGACTAAAGCCATTTTTACCTAAACTTATTGATGCCGATTCATTATTTTGTCCCATTTGTCCAATAGATGCCTCTAAATCTCCGCTGATCCCTTCTTGGCCTTTTTTGGTAATGATATTAACTACGCCGCCCATACCGTTAGGACCGTATAGTACTGAAGATGCGCCCTTGGTTACTTCAATTTTTGCTATAATACTCGCTGAGATTTGGTTTAAATCTAATTGACCGTAATTAGTTTCGTAATATGGTACACCATCAAGAAGCACTAGGATTTTATCCTGTTCAAAACCTTGAATGGTTATATACTTCTCCCCTTTACTTGACTGGGCAGTATGTACTCCTGGTATATAATCTAATGCTTCAGCCGCAGTCTTAGCTCCGACCAATTCAATCTGGGCTTGCGTCATAGTATTGTGAATCGCTATATCCCTAACACCAGCTTGCTCTGATACTACGATTTCACCTAAAGAAAATACATCACTTTCATCACTGGCGATTGCTATTTGGCAGGCCAGTAAGCTGCAAACAGCAATAGCGATTTTGGTTTTTTTTGTTCTAGTCATCATAGATCCCATTTGTTCAATATTGATTAACATCTGCCTGTAGAAACTTTATTCAGCTACATTTTAAAGGGCGTTATTAGCATCATTTATATTTCGGGTTTCAACATCGGTATAAAGGACCGGAATGCCCATTGCGGGGTTATAAGCCGTCTCTATATTAAGACCGATATAAATGTGCGTATTGTCACGATGGCATTGTTACAATTCAAGATTGACCAATTAGAATTACAACCAAGGCAGCAAAATTCCAGCAAATGGAAAATGGAAATGCAAAAAAGGACAAATTGTCCTTTTTTGAAAGCCGAGGCAAAGATGATTAGCAGTTATCAGGAGGGAGAAGTAAGTTGACCTAGTAATTCAGAGTGAACATTGATCAATCTTGTTTCCACTCTTTTAATTTTCTGTCAATGGTTTTACGAGCAACGCCTAGGTGTTCTGCGGTTAATATTCTATTACCTTGGTAAATATTCATGACTCGAAGGATATGGGCCTTTTCAATTTTCTTGAGGCTCCATTCAATAGGGAAGTCATGCTCATCATGCGTTCGCTCCAACTCTTTTTGTTGAGTTTGCATAAAATAATGTTGAGGTGTGATGTTCTGTATCAGACATTTTTCTACAGTATTTTTAAGTTCTTGCGCATTATTTGGCCAATTGTGTTCAGTAAGACTTAAAAAGTCTGCTGTTTGCCAAGCTTGAAAACGAGACAGAATTTCGTCATAGTTGTTTTCCATAGTTCTTAATAAGTTATTAGTGAAAAACTTTACTAATGTGACAATATCTTCAGGGTGCTGACACAGTGAGGGAAGACTAATATTAACCACAGCTATTCGATAATAAAGATCGCTTAAAAATATCTTATTTTCTACCAGATTTAATAATGATAATTGGCTTAAGCTAATAATGCGTAAAAGTGAGTTATTTTGAAATATAGGACTATTTAAAAGGTGTAATAATTGGGTTTGTTCTGCTATTGAAAGCAAATTAATATGAGTTATGACTAAATAACTGTGTAGTTTGATTTGTGTACAACGGTTTGTAAGTTGATGCCAATCTATTTGGGATGGATCACGACAATCAATATTTATTATCTGGCTTTGCGATGTCGAAAAGAGTTGTAACTGTTTAACTACGAGTTTTTTTCCAGTGCCTGCTTCTCCTTCAATAAGCAAATGATGATGACTAAGGCTGATTTCATATAAGTTTTGCCTGATGTTTTGGACTATTTCGCTTTCTCCAATAAATAATGAATGCTGTGTATTACTATTGTCGCTAATAACTGCAAATTTTTTACGGGATAAGCGTAATTGCCATTGATTAATGGCTTGATCAACATCTTTGTTAAGCAATGGTTTAGCTAAAAAGTCACATGCTCCCATGCGCATGGCTTCAATGATTAACTCTGGTTCATTAGACCTGCTCATTAATATAAAGTTAAGTGGAAAACACAATTCAGCAATATCATCTCTAGTATTTGAATGTACGGTATGGAGAGTGTCTAGTTGTTGTTTGTTATCTGTTAAAGCCTGCCAAAACTCTTTTAATAATGTCGAGTCTATAATGATTAAGTTGAAATGAAACCGTCGAAAACTCACCTTGGCCTGCTCAGCTGTTTTGGTATGCTTAACAAAACCAAAGTATAGCCTTAGAATAGGGTCAAGTTTTTTCCAAGCGTTAAGATCGGGTTCAATAACTAATACCGCAGCATCAGCAATATAGCTAGGTGATTTGTTATTATTCATTGGTATTTACCATTTTCTTAAGCCATTAATCTTTTGGTGATATTTAATCATAAATTGAACAAGAATATGATGTCTAAAGCTGATTTTAAATACAAGCTCCATAAATCGAACATTGGCCACAGAACTGCAAAATTATTTGATTGGTATTTGTAGCTAAGAGCTAAAAAATTTAAAATGATAGAATTATTTGGGATCTAACTACTTGTAGGAATACTATGCCTATTGATTCAAGTGCTATATATATGAGTACGAAACAAGTTGCTGATTACTTAGACTTAAATGAGAAAAAAGTTTATTCAATGGCTAGCCACCGTATTTTACCTGCAACTAAAGTTACTGGTAAATGGTTATTTCCTAAAGTGTTAATAGATAGATGGTTAATGGACTCATGTCATAGTGGGATGCTTTCTGACAGAATGCATATTACTGGCAGTGATGATCCACTCCTTTCAATGTTAGTTGCACAGCTAATGTCTAAAGGAAATCATCAAGAAATCATTAGTTATAGTGCCACGGGGTCGACGCTAGGCTTGGAGTTGCTCTCTCGAGGGTATGCAGATGTTTGTAGTATCCACTGGGAAAGCCAATAAGGTAACCGAGACAGCTTGTATTCTTTGCTTAAAAGCTTCCCTAACCATCCTCAATGGGTCTTAGTGAGCGGCTTTGAGCGTCAACAAGGCTTAATGGTCCGTCAAGAAATGGCATCATTGTTTGATGACAAAGCTAAATCATCGCTACAACCATTACGTTGGGTTTCTCGCCAAAAAGGGGCTGGGAGTCAGCGGCATTTAGAACATTGGTTGATGCAACAAGATGTTAATCCCAATGAGTTATTGTTTAGCGCAACGGCTCAATCAGAACGCGAATTAGCGGGTTATATAGCACGTAAAAATGCTGATATTGGTTTTGGTTGTCAAGCTGTTGCTGTTGAAAGTGGCCTGTACTTCATTCCCAAACTAACGGAGTCGTTTGACTTTGTTATGTCGCAAAGTATTTTTTTTCGACGTCAGTTGCAAGCATTATTAGAGTTGTTAAAACAACCTCAAACAGCACAATTAGCCAATATGCTAACGGGTTATCAACTTGGGGAAAGCGGAAAAATCATTTGGAATGGGCAGTAATTCGATTTTTAAGAGACTTCCCCTTCATATTTACGTAACAATATCGGCTTTACTATGTATTTATTATCTGAATTTTTGTATGGAGTCATAATAAATAACTGCACAACCTTATTTGCTTAACTGTTATGCTTACTCTGTGTCCTTGTTTTGAGAGTTCGATGGATAAATCTGTTTTTTTAGATGCGATGAATATTACTCGCTGGCGTTGTGCCGATAAACCGTTAAAGCCTTATTTAGTGCTGCATGATCTTGATGCTGATTTATCGGATCAAACATTGATTAGTGATGTACTGGGTTTATTGAACGTTGACATTGATCAGTGCGAGTTTGATTGTGAAATGATCAAGGGTCCACAGGTTGTTTGGGATATGCGTAAGGTAAAAACTCGTCCTCGTGTTGCTTGGGTAGTTAGTGCGCCCGTTAGTGACTTATTGATTCACCCCGATGAGAAACGCCAACTGTGGCAGCAAATAATACTGCATATCAATAAATCTGATGTCGATGTGGAGGGTACCTGTGCACAACACTGAATCATACACCATAGTTAATCTTACGCTTGATGATGTTCCTGAGATGGCGAATATAGAAGCCAAGGCACATACTCACCCTTGGTCTAAAGCGGGCTTAGCTGATTGTTTTGGCCCCTTGTATCGGATTATTGGTTTGAAGCAACAAAGTCAGTTATTGGGTTTTGCGGTGGTGCAGCAAATTTTCGATGAAGCGACATTACTTGATATCTGTATTGATCCTGCTCACCAAGGTTTAGGATTCGGTTTATTGCTCATTCGACAGGTTTTTGATGATGCTAAACAAGCCGATGCTGTGGTGGTAATGTTAGAAGTACGACAGTCAAATATTGTGGCGAAAGGATTGTACGAGAAAGTTGGTTTTATTGAGTCTGGCCGACGTAAAAATTATTATGCTACCGAAGATGGTAATGAAGACGCCATTTTAATGGATTTATCTTTGGTATGATTCAGTAGAAGATAAATGTATAGATATAAAAAAACAGCGCTATATTAGCGCTGTTTTTTTATGCAGGTAAAGATAGTTATTTAACTTCTTTGCCCTGTGCTTGTAAATCTGCATGATAGCTTGAACGAACCAATGGACCACAGGCAGCATGGGTAAAGCCAAGTTCATCGGCTAATGCTTTCAATTCATCAAATTCAGCTGGTGGAACATAACGTTCAACAGGTAGGTGGAATTTAGACGGTTGTAAGTATTGGCCCAGTGTTAGCATTTCTACGTTGTGGGCGCGAAGATCGCGTAATACGTCAGCGATCTCTTCGTTAGTTTCACCTAATCCCATCATTAAACCAGACTTGGTCGGAATAGTTGGGTGACGCTCTTTAAAACGTTTAAGCAAATCTAATGACCACTGATAGTTTGCGCCTGGACGCGCTTTACGATAATGAGCTGGAGCTGTTTCTAAATTGTGGTTGAACACATCAGGAGGCTCGGTGGCTAATATATCTAAAGCGGCATCAATACGGCCACGGAAATCTGGAACCAGAGTTTCAATCTTAATTTCTGGGTTTAATAAACGTATTTCGCGAATACAATCAGCAAAATGTTGTGCGCCACCATCACGTAAATCATCACGGTCGACTGAAGTAATAACAACATACTTTAGTTTCATGTCTCTAATGGTTTGTGCGAGCTTTTGTGGTTCTTGAGCATCAGGTTTTAATGGACGGCCATGAGCTACGTCGCAGAATGGGCAGCGACGGGTGCAAATTGCTCCAAGGATCATAAAGGTTGCCGTGCCGTGGTTAAAACATTCTGCTAAGTTTGGGCAAGATGCCTCTTCACAAACCGAATGTAATCCATTTTTACGTAATGCTGCTTTTATATCGAGAATGCGTTGGTTTGATGCAGGCAATTTAACTCGCAACCAATCTGGTTTACGCAGCATAGTTGCGCGCTCTGATGGCACGACTTTTATAGGAATTCGGGCGACTTTCTCGGCATCACGTAATTTGACACCTGGTTGTAATCTTTCAGGCCTATTCATTATTCTGCTAATCCTTGATGATGTACAAGTTGTTGATAGCCCATAATTTGGCTAAAGGTTTGGATTAATTTATCGCCAGCTTCAAGCACGGTTTTGGGTCCACCTAATGCTTTACATTGCACCATTTCTAAACCCGCATATCCGCAAGGATTGATACGTTGAAACGGGGCTAAATCCATGTCGACATTTAATGCTAAGCCATGAAAAGAGCAACCTTTGCGGATACGTAATCCTAAAGAAGCAATTTTTCGCTCTGTAACATAAACACCTGGAGCATCAGCTTTTGCATACGCATTGATATCGAAATAGGCGAGCATATCAACAATACTTTGCTCAATATTGTTCACTAATTGACGAACACCTATTTTATTACGTTTGATGTCAATAAGTGGATAAACCACTAATTGTCCCGGTCCGTGATAGGTAACTTGACCACCTCGGTCGACTTGAATAACCGGAATATCACCTGGATTGAGTATATGCTCGCTTTTGCCAGCCTGGCCTTGGGTAAATACTGGTGGGTGCTCAACTATCCAAAGTTCATCTTGGCTGTCGCTATCGCGAGTATCGGTATATTGCTGCATTGCATGCCATGTTGATTCATAGTCCTGCATACCAAGGTGGCGAATGTGCAGTGTTTGTGCTTGCAAGGGCAACGTCTCCCACCAGATGAATGGTGTGTATCCACTTAATAAATTAATTGTTGAGCATTATACTCAAGTTTATGAGTAATGATGACCCTTTTTGGCGCTTACAGTACGCGTTTTACACCTTCGATGGCGGCAAGATCTATATACGCTTTTTCAATATGCTCTTTACTGGTCACAGTAATACGGATTGTGATTGAATTGTAATGACCTTTACTCGATGCTTTAACTGTTGGAGCATAATCACCCGGGGTAATTTGTTGTGCAACAGCAACAACACGATCTGCTAAGGTATCATCTGCTTCGCCAATCACTTTGAAAAGGCATGCACTAGGGAATTCCATTACTTGGTCAAACGTTGTATTTAACATTAGCTTACTCGATTCTGTGTTTGATATTACTAATATGGTGGCTATTATAACGGATTCAAGCCTGACAGATCTTAAAAAATTAAAGCCGCAGATTAGGCGGCTTTAATTAGTTGATTCACTAATAAATTAATTAGTGAATCAAGTAAATCTATTTAATTATTCAAACCAACTTGCGAACATTTGTTTGAAATAATCCATTAACTTACTGAACCAACCGCCTTCTTGAACTTCATTCAAGGTGACCAGTGGAAACTGAGCGATGTCTTTTCCATCAAGTTGGAAAAATACTCGGCCTACAGTTTCGCCTTTCGCTAGCGGAGCTGCTAATGGTTTAGTTAATTCAAAATTGGCTTGTAAATCTTTTGCTTTACCACGACTAAGGGTAATAGGAGTATCGGTCATGACACCAAGATCAACGGTTTCTCTATCGCCATACCAAATTTTTTGAGTGACAAAGGTATCGCCAGCTTTGTATGGTGTGATGGTTTCAAAGAAACGGAAACCATAATTGAGTAATTTTTTACTTTCTGCCTTACGTGCTGATTCACTTGCTGTGCCCATGACGACTGTAATAAGACGCATGCCATCGCTAGTACCAGATGAGACTAAGTTGTAACCTGCGCCCGAGGTATGGCCGGTTTTAATTCCATCAACATTTAAGCTTTTATCCCATAATAATCCATTACGGTTATATTGCTTAATGCCGTTATAGGTAAATGACTTTTCGGAATAAACTTTGTATTCGTTAGGCACATCTCGGATTAATGCTGCCGCGAGTATCGCCATATCATAAGCGGTGGTTTTATGATTTTCTGAGTCTAAACCATGAGAGTTTTCAAAGTAGCTGTCTTTCATGCCCAATTGCTTGGCCCATGAATTCATTAAATCAACGAATGCACCTTCTGTTCCAGCAATATGTTCAGCCATAGCTACACAAGCATCATTACCTGATTGAATGATAATACCGCGGTTTAAATCGTGAACTTTGACTGTTTTACCCACTTCGATGAACATTTTTGATGAATCAGGGAAATTTTTTGCCCAAGCATTTTTACTAATGGTGACATCGTCATCTAACGTAATATTACCGACACGGAGTTCATGACCAATCACATAGCTGGTCATCATTTTGGTTAGACTTGCAGGGTTTAAACTCTCATAAGCATTTTCTTCGGCAATGATTCTGCCAGAATTATAATCCATGAGCACGTATGCTTTGGCTGCAACACTTGGTGCATCTGGTGTCACCATAGGGGCGCGATTTGGCGTTGGACGTATATCTGGTTGTGGCGTTGCTGCGAGTGAAGAAAAACAGACAACTGATGCTATCAGCATTGTTGTTAATTGAGCGGTTTTGGAAGTCATCATGAAGTTAGCACGTCTCTTGTTAGTCGAAGAAAAGACAAAAATTAAGCGGTATAATTTTATCGATTATACAATCTTTTGATTATACATTAGTAGGCAGTCATTTCGCATTAAGGTTCATTCATACAATGTAAATGAACCTTAATGAAACCCTTTAGGGGTAATATTATTGTTTACGGTACGATAAAACTCTGCGGATAGCCATTTGATTGAATACGATCTAGCAATTCATTAGTTAGATGGATTTGTCGAATAGGACCCAATTGCAATCTGTGCATACCATTTATCGAGGTGACGCGAGAGGTCACCGCATATTGAGTTTCTAGTTGCTTTGCCAGCATATTGATACTTAATATGTTTTGAGATGCAGCAACTTGAATAAAGTGATTCTCATTATCTGTTAAGTCGCTTATCGCTCGCGCTTCTGCAGAGGGAATATAAATGGTCTCAAGTGCTACTTTTGCGGTTCCTTTGGCGAGCATGCCTAAATGATAAGCCGCTGCATAAGAGAGGTCTATCACTCGGCCATGATGAAACGGTCCACGGTCATTTACCCGGACAATAATTTGCTTATTATTGTCTAAATTGGTGACTTTGACATAGCTTGGTATCGGTAAGTTTTTATGTGCCGCAGACATAGTGTACATGTCGTAAGTTTCGCCACTTGATGTTAAATGACCATGAAACTTTGATCCATACCATGATGCATTACCTTGCTCTTTGAATCCCTTGCCACTGTCTAGCACTTTATAGCTTTTACCTAATACAGTGTAATCACGATTACCTTGTCTGCTATAAGGCTCATATTTGGGTTGAGCATTTTTAACCAAACTGACATCTGGCGCATCATCAGGATAGCGGTCATTAGCCATTTGATAGCGACTTTTTTTCCCAGAAGGAGATGTCTTTGCGTCATTAGACGAACAGCTTATAAGGAATATGCTGCTGAAAATGATTAACAAGATGAAACGGTAATTAATGGCCATATTGATTTACCGATTTATGATGAGCGTTAAGTTGTTGACTGAACTGATAAACCGCCATTGCGTACAATGGACTTCGATTATAGCGAGTGATCACATAAAAGTTTTTAAGTCCTAGCCAATATTCAGCATTTTCTGCTTGGTCGAGTTTAATTAACATCGCAGCTTGTGATGCATCAATATCTTGGTTATTGGCCAAGCTTAAGCTTGGACTCAAAATGTCAGAAACCTTGTAATGCAATTTTTCTTTAGTCCACACTTTTGCTTTGGGCGCCTGGGTTGATGTGTGATTAAGCAATAATGCGACAGGCTGACCTTTTTGCCAACCATGTTGATGAAAGTAATTGGCGACACTGCCAATAGCATCGACTTTACTGGTTAACAAATCTCGTCGACCGTCGCCATCAAAATCGACCGCATAATGGCGGTAACTTGATGGAATAAATTGACCGTAACCCATTGCGCCGGCATATGAACCTTTTAAGGTGTTTGCATCGAGTTTCTCTTCTGTAATTAAAGACATTAAGTTGGCATATTCACTGCGAAAGAAGGTTGATCGCGGTGGGTAATAAAAGCCCAAGGTGTACAAGGCATCTTTGACGCGATAATTACCTAGATAGCTACCATAAAATGTTTCAATACCAATAATGGCCACAATAATTTGCGGGTCAATATTAAACTTTTCAGCCGCGTCAGTAATTGCCTGCTCATTTTCCTGCCAGAACTCGAGTCCTTTTTGCAGACGTTTATCGGTTAAAAAAATCGGATAGTATTGATACCAAGGTTTCGCTTCCCAAGGTTTTGATATTGCGTCAATAATCGTTTGGTCGAAATTAGATGATGCTAAGAATTGTTCAACTTGTTGTTGATTAAATCCTTGTTTTACTTGCGCAGCCACAAATGCTTTTTTCGCGGCCTGAGTGTCTATTTCGGTCATTGCATTGGCGTCAAAAAAGGCACTGATGAATAATGCAAAACTGACAATTTTAATGGTTATTTTAGTCATTGTTATTCTTAGTCCTATCTGTCGACAAAGCGTCTGTGGGTGTGAATGCTCATTAAGATACCAAAGCCTGTCATTAAGGTCAGCATCGAGGTTCCACCATAACTTATCAGTGGCAAAGGTACACCTACTACGGGCAAAATGCCTGATACCATGCCAATATTGACAAAAATATAAACGAAAAATGTTAGGGTAATACTACCGGCTAATAAGCGTGCAAAACTGGTTTGTGCTCGTGATGCAATAATTAACCCTCTGCCAATCACAAATAAGTACATTGCCAGTAACACTAAACTACCTATTAAACCAAATTCTTCACCGATTACCGCAAAAATAAAGTCGGTATGGCGCTCTGGTAAAAACTCTAGTTGTGATTGAGTGCCGTCAAGCCAGCCTTTCCCCCATAATCCACCAGAGCCAATGGCAATTTTAGATTGGATAATATGATAACCCGCGCCTAAAGGATCTTGTTCAGGATTGAACAGTGTTAATACTCGAGTGCGCTGATAATCGTGCATCAAGAAAAACCATAATACGGGTAGAAAGATTAAAATGGCAGTAACAAAGCCGCCCACAATGAGCCAACTCATGCCAGAGAGAAATAGCACGAATACACCAGACGCTGCCACTAAAATAGAGGTACCTAGGTCGGGTTGCTTAGCTATCAGTAATGTTGGGATCAGTAGGATAATGACCCCACCCGCTAGATAACGCTTTTTGGGAGGCAGTGGGAATTTACTGATATACCATGCCATGGTGATAGGGAAAGCCAGTTTAATGAGTTCCGATGGTTGAAACTCCATAAAGCCGATATTTAGCCAACGTTGTGCGCCTTTATTAATGGTGCCAAATAGTTCGACACCTACGAGTAACGCAATTCCGGCTAGGTAGATTGGAAATGCCCAGCGTCTGAGTATTTCGGGGTTGATTTGGGCAAAACAAAACATGACACCTAGTGACAGTGTCATACGCACGAGTTGGCGTTCCATCATCGCGGGGTCTTCACCACTGGCAGAATAGATCACAAAAAGACCAAATCCCATTAGCAATAAGATGCCCGTCAGTAATGGCAAGTCTATGTGTAATTTTTGCCAAAACGATTTTTGATATGGATGATGATTCACGGTTTTACCGCCCATTCGTCTCGTAAAATATATTCATCGAGCAATGCTCTTGCTAGCGGACCTGCATTTTTACCACCCCAGCCTGCATTTTCTAATACAACAGCTAATACAATACGAGGGTTTTCATAAGGTGCGTAAGCAACAACGAGTGCATTGTCTCGTAAGTGTTCTGCAATGGTATTGGCATTATACTTTTCATCTTTGCCGACGCTAAATACTTGTGCCGTACCGGTTTTCATTGCAGCGGTATAAGTGGCATCGGTAAAGCGCGATTTATCAGCTGTTTGACGCATCGCTTCATTAATGATGTCCCAGTTGTGAGGGTCTTTGAGCTCTATTGGTGGCTGCTCATCAATGGGTACATCAATTTTGACGGTATTATTTTTGAATGATTTTAATAGATGAGGCGTAAAGCGTTTGCCCTTGTTTGCCATAATCGTAACCGCGTTAGTAAGTTGTAATGGTGTAGTTGTCCAGTAACCTTGGCCAATACCTACAGAAATAGTATCACCGTTATACCAAGGTTGGTTGTAACGCATTCTTTTCCAGTCTCGAGATGGCATAACGCCATCTGATTCTTCAAAAATATCAATACCAGTACTTTTGCCAAAACCAAAACGGTCCATAAAGATTGCCATTCTATCAATGCCAACTTTATAGACGAGGTCATAAAAGAAAATGTCACAGGACTCTACAATGGCATGATAAATATCAACCCAACCATGGCCCCATTTTTTCCAATCGCCCCATTTGCGATCTACTCCTGGCATTTGCCAATAACCTGGGTCCCAAATTCGGGTGCGTTCGTCAATGATTTTTTCTTCTAAACCAAGTAACGCTACGTGAGGCTTGATAGTGGATGCTGGGGAGTATTGCCCTTGGGTTGCACGATTGATTAATGGCCGTGATTTATCATTTAATAGTTCATTATAAGCTTTTGAGCTAATACCGTGGACAAACGGATTTGGGTCATATGTTGGACTTGACACCATCGCTAATACGCCACCATCTCTAGGGTCGATAGCTACAACAGATCCGCGCCGACCATCAAGTAGTTCCATGGCTTTTTGCTGTAATTTCAGATCCAGTGTGAGATAAATATCTTGTCCAGGTGTCGGTAGGGTAACTTTGAGGGTACGGATCACTCTGCCACGGTTATTGACCTCTTCTTCGAGATGACCAGGCATACCGTGGAGCAGGCTTTCATAAAACTTTTCGATACCGAGCTTGCCAATGTCTTTGGTTGCAGCATAGTTTTTCCAGTTGCCGCTTTTTTCAAGCAAGCCTTTATCTCGGCTATTAATTTTACCGACATATCCCAACACATGGGTCATTAAATCATTATAGGGATAGCGACGTTTAAGACCCGCTTCAACATAAATCCCTGGGAATTTATATTGATTAACACTAAAAATAGCCACTTGTTCTTCGGTTAATTTACTTTTAATGGTTAATGGCTTAAATCGACGATGAAACTTTAAGGTTTCAGTGATACTTTCACGCTCATCTTCAGAGAGTTCAATGAGGGTATTAAGCTCATCGAGGGTAGCGGTAATATCACTGACTCTTTCGGGAATAAGTTCTAAAGAATAATAAGGCTGATTTTCGGCTAATAACACCCCATTGCGGTCATAAATCAAGCCACGGCTGGGCGCAGTAGGGACGACACGAATACGGTTGTCATTCGAACGAGTTTCATAGTCTTTATAAGAGACAATTTGCAGGTGATAAAGATTCGAAAATAATATACACAGTAGTAAGAATACGCAGACAAAAGTGAACAATGCACGGCGTTTAAATAACGCTGCCTCTGCGGCGTGATCATGCATGGTAATGCGCTTTCTTGGCGGCACTTATGCTATCCCCGTCGTTGCCCAATTAAAGGTTGGATTATAAAAAGTCACTGTATCAGCTGATGAATATGAAAAAAAGAGTTGCATGATAATCATTATCGGTAAGTTTAGCTATTCATGCGACTGAGTTTATTCTCTGTGATATGGATGGTTATTGTTGATACTCCAAGCTCGGTATAGACTTTCTGCCACAATAACCCTAACCAAAGGATGGGGTAAGGTGAGAGCTGATAAACACCAGCTTTGGTTGGCCGCCTCTTTACAAGCAGGTGAAAGTCCTTCTGGGCCACCAATCAGTAAGCTGACATCTCTACCATCGAGTTGCCACTTTGTCATTTGCTCAGCAAGTTCTGGAGTTATCCAGTTTTTGCCGGGTAAGTCTAAGCTGACAATGTGGTTACCTTTGGCTACTGCCGCTAGCATTAACTCGCCTTCCTTATGTAAAATTCGGGCGATATCGGCATTTTTTCCGCGCTTCCCTGCTGGGATTTCGATGAGTTCCAAAGCCATATCTCTAGGGAAACGGCGTTGGTATTCTTCGAAGCCTCGGGTTACCCAATCGGGCATTTTGGTGCCAACGGCAATGAGCTGTAGCTTCATTATGCGCTGTGTTCAGACCACAGTTTTTCAAGCTCGTAGTACTCACGAGTTTGTTCTTGCATTACATGCAAAATAACTGAACCTAAATCAACTAATACCCATTCACTGCTGTCACGGCCTTCAACCCCAAGAGGTTGTACTCCGGCGTCTTTTGCAGACACGATGACGTGTTCACCAATAGAACGAACGTGTGTTTTTGATGTACCAGTACAAATGATCATAGTATCGGTGATGGTTGACTGCTTAGATACATCTAAAACAGTAATGTTTTTTGCTTTTAAATCTTCGATTTTGTCGATAACAAAATCTTTTAGTTCGGTGCCTTGCACTCGAAGTACCCCATAAGTAAAAATTAACGGAGTATTATACTCAAATTCACTGTTGATGCGCAATTAATACCAATCCTATTAAATATGTGATCTTTCAGCGGGAGTTCAAAGTGCTGTAGGCAAGGCAGATGATTGAAGCGAATAGTGATTCTATTTTGAAAGCATCTAACGAAGGATAAAGGACTTTGAAACCCGCCAGAATGGAGTCTCTCAGGTATTCCACTTCTGTGTTACATCGATTTAAAAGGGAACAACCATTTCTACATCAATGTGCCTTGAATTGAAAAACCTGAGAGACTCTGAACTGACCAGATATTTAATGAGATTGGTATAAGCACTGCTAAACAAAAGTAGAATTAATTTTGGCATTGGTGCTGACTTAAGCAAAAATATGAATGGTTGGATTAACGATTGGATTTATTTGAGTATTAACAGTAGAGCTTATGTTGGTGAATATAATTTATGGTGGCTGGCGTTAATACTGAACTAGTGTCGAGACCTTGTGCTAACATTTCGCGTATTTCACTAGATGATATATCTGTTAACTTACTGTTGATGCAAAATATTTTTCCATATTTCGTATGCGTCGGTGAGTTAAGGTAGTCGGGCGTAGCCTGTCTTAATAATAGCTGTTTGGTCATTTCTGAATGAGTATCCATACTCCAACCTGGACGTTGACACAAAGCGATATGACACAGAGCAAACAAGGATTGCCATTGATGCCAGAGTGGTAATTGAATAAATGAGTCCATTCCCATAATGAAAAAGAATTCATCATTTGGATACTGTTGTGCCAATAAAGTGAGTGTTGTAACGCTGTAAGACGGGGTATTGCGATTGATTTCAATATCGCACAGTTTAAATTGTGGGTATTGCTGGCAAACTAATTTCACCATTTCAAGCCGATGATGACTACTTACCACAGTGGTATTCTTATGAGGTGGAATGTGATTAGGCATTAACCAAACTTGGTCTAAATTAAGTTGTTGTTTTACATCTAATGCGGGATTGATATGGCCTAAATGGATCGGATCGAAAGTACCGCCTAAAATACCAATACGCATTTGCTGTCCTTATTTTGGTCGTTAGTCAGATAATTCAATATGGGCTAAACGGCTATGGGCTCGAGGATCAAACAAAATGCACAAATGGCTCATGCCAACCCAATCATCAATCCCTTTTTGTTTGAGATTTAATTCTAACGTAGAGGCAAACGCGAGCATATGTTCGATATGTTCTAAATCCAATCGTGTTATTGCCGCCTGATAGAGTGGTTTACGTTTATCCCAAATTCGATGTTGGCTCCATAATTTACTGAGTTGCTCACCATTGTGAACCGCCAGTTTTAGGCTGAGTAGTAAGTTAATCTCTTTGAATAATGCCCACATGACAATTGGCATCGCGGTGCCTTCGGCCTGTAATTGCGCCAGCATGTGTTGTGCTTGCTTTTGGTGATTACCTAAAATGGCATCACAGAGTTGAAAAACGCTGAACCGAGATTGGTCTTCGAAATATTCACTCAGTTGTTCAGTCGTAATATGTTGTTTAGGACTGAGTAATTGTAATAATTGCATCGCTTGTTCAGCAGCCAGTAAATTACCTTCAAATAACGTAAATAACATGGCTTTAGCATCATGATGAACCGTGAGCTCATAATGTGTTATTCGGCTGTTTAACCAGCGTTCAAACTGGCTGCCTTCTGGGGTGGTACAAGGTAAATATATGCCTTTGGCATCAAGTGATTTAAACCATTTGCTATTGGTTTGTTCTGCACTGACTTTTGGTCCTTGAACAATCAATAGCATATCTGGATTAGGATGTTGCAACAGCGTTTGAAATGCTGAGGCTCCTTCCATTGCTGGTTTAGCTTGTGGCAAGGTTAATTCAATAATGCGTCGACTGGAAAATAAGCTCATCGCTTGCCATTCTTGGATCAAATCGCCCCAATTAAATCCTGTTTCTTGATTTAATTGTGCCCGCTCTTCAAACCCTTGTTTTTTAGCGGCATTGAGAATGAGCTGTTTGCTGTTTTCGATTAACCAAGGGTCATCGCCAAACAATAGAACACATTGAGGGAGCTGTTTAAGATGCTGTTTGAGCTGATCCGGATAAACCCGCATTACTCTGCCCCGATTGACGCCAGAGTTTGGATAATGTAATCGGCTGCTTGAATGCGCATTTCTTTAAGTAACAATTCCATTTCACGACTTTTTGCTAATGCGGTACGTGGATCGTCTTGATAGTCGCGGCGAATTTCAGTATCAAATTCTTGCGGTTCTTCTTCTGGTAATGTAACTGAATAATGCACTAAGTAGATAAGTTCATATTCTGCGACATTTCCAGTTGGATACAATGACAGCGTGGCGCGCTCAAGTGAGTCATTGATTAATCGTAAAGTTGGTGTTTTATCCGTGGCATCGACAAGGCTAATACGGTTGATGCGCAGTCTGTCACGCACTAGGCGAGTTAATTCGCTGTATTCATCGTTGCTGCTTAGATGTAACTCATTTAACTCAGCGGGAATGGAGTAACTACGTTGAAGTTTAAAGCCGCAACCAGCACTGGTGAGTATTACCAATGTCATTATTGCCAAGCAAATCTTTTTGGCTAGCATAGTGAGGGTAGGCATCCTTGTTGGTTCGCATCGATAAAAATAAATAACTTACCGAAGAGTTTGTCATCCGCGGTAAGTTATGTCATTGCTAAATGTTAAGGCTTAATGCGATATAAAGCTAACTTGTTTTATATCGCACTTAAGTTTGACTTAGTTGGCCACAATACTGAGGAGTTTACCGGGTACGTAAATTACTTTACGAATCGTTAACCCTTCAGTGTGTTTTTGTACATGTTCATCACTCATGCCTAATGCTTCCACATCTTCTTTTGATGCATCGGCAGCAACAGTGATTTTTGCACGTACTTTACCGTTAACTTGAACCACAATCAGTTTGCTGTCTTCAACTAAAGCTGATTCATCAACCTCTGGCCAACGACTGTCTTCGATATTGCCTTCGTTACCCAATTCATGCCATAACGTAAATGTCATGTGTGGAACAATAGGGTAAAGCAAACGTGTAACGGCAGACAAAGCTTCGTCAAGTAATGCACGGTCTTGAGCGGTTTCTTGTGGTGCTTTTAGTAAATGGTTCATGAGTTCCATTACTGAAGCAACTGCGGTGTTAAACATTTGACGACGCGCAATATCATCACTGACTTTTGCGATTGTCTTATGCAATTCACGGCGTAAAGCTTTTTGATTGGCGTTTAGTTTGCTGGTATCTAATGCTTCAGTTTTACCTGCAGCAACATGATCGCTAGCCAATTTCCAGAAACGCTTAATGAAGCGATGTGCTCCTTCAACGCCAGACTCTTGCCATTCCAGGGTTAATTCTGGTGGCGAGGCAAACATCATGAATAAACGTACGGTATCTGCACCGTATTTTTCAACCATGACTTGCGGGTCGATACCGTTATTCTTCGATTTAGACATCTTGCTCATACCAGTGTAAACCAGTTCATGACCTTGATTGTCTATTGCTTTAATGATGCGGCCTTTGTCGTCTTTTTCTACCACAGTCACTTCTAAAGGTGATACCCAAACACGGGCACCTTTTTCGTTGGTGTAGTAGTAAGCGTCAGCTAATACCATGCCTTGAGTTAGCAATTGCTTTGCAGGCTCATCACTGTTGACCAGGCCTGCGTCACGCAGCAGCTTATGGAAAAAGCGGAAATACAACAAATGCATACAAGCATGTTCGATACCGCCAATGTACTGATCTACTGGTAACCAGTAGTTGGCTTTAGCTGGATCTAACATTTCATCTGCATGAGGGCTACAGTAACGCGCATAGTACCAAGACGATTCCATGAAGGTATCGAAAGTATCTGTTTCACGGGTTGCTGGCTGACCGTTGACTGTGGTTTCGGCCCAAGTTTTATCGGCTTTAATTGGACTTTGGATACCGTCCATTACCACATCTTCTGGCAAAATAACTGGTAGCTGATCTTCTGGCGTTGGTACAACAGTGCCATCAGCAAGGGTGACCATAGGGATCGGAGCCCCCCAGTAACGCTGACGAGACACACCCCAATCGCGTAAACGATAATTGACTTGGCGTTTACCTTTACCTTCTGCGGTTAATCTAGCATCAATAGCTTCAAAAGCGGCTTGAAAATCTAAGCCGTCTAGCTCAGGGAATGCATCGCCCGAATTAAACACCACACCTTTTTCGGTGTAGGCTTCTTTGCTGACATCTACTTCGCTATCTAGCGGCTTAATGACCGCTTCAATGGCAAGATTGTACTTAGTCGCAAATTCATAATCACGTTGATCATGAGCTGGAACTGACATTACCGCGCCAGTGCCGTAATTCATCAATACAAAGTTAGCGACCCAAATAGGTACCAGTTTGCCCGAAATAGGATGAATAGCCTGTAAGCCAGTTGCGACGCCTTTTTTCTCCATAGAAGCCATGGCGGCTTCAGTGGTATCAGCATTTTTACATTCTTCTAAAAATGCTGCTAATTCAGGATTGTTCAGCGCAGACTGTTCAGCTAATGGGTGACCCGCTGCAATAGCAACATAAGTAACACCCATTAAGGTATCCGGACGAGTGGTGTAGATATCAAACGAGGCATCACTGTCTGCAACAGTAAAGGTCATTTCAATGCCTTCACTGCGTCCAATCCAGTTACGTTGCATGGCTTTAACCTGTTCAGGCCAGCCATCTAACGTGTCGATGTCGTTAAGTAATTCTTCAGCGTAATCGGTGATTTTAATAAACCACTGAGGAATTTCTTTTTGAATAACTGGAGTATCACAGCGCCAGCAACAACCATCTTGTACTTGCTCGTTTGCGAGTACAGTTTCATCGTTTGGACACCAGTTTACAGATGAAGTTTTTTTGTACACTAAACCTTTGGCATACAACTGAGTGAAGAACCATTGTTCCCAACGATAGTACTCAGGGGTACACGTAGCGATTTCACGACTCCAGTCATAACCAAACCCTAATAACTTAAGTTGGTTCTTCATGTAATCAATATTTTCGTATGTCCACGGTGCTGGTGAAGTCTTGTTATTTATCGCAGCATTTTCTGCAGGTAGACCAAATGAGTCCCAACCAATTGGCTGTAAAACATTTTTACCTTGCAAACGTTGATATCGTGCCACTACATCGCCTATTGTGTAGTTACGAACGTGGCCCATGTGGAGACGACCTGAAGGGTACGGAAACATTGAAAGACAATAGAATTTCTCTTTGCTTTCATCTTCAGTGACTTCAAAGGTTTTATGTTCTTGCCAGTGCTTTTGCACTAAGGCTTCAATTTCTGATGGATTATATTGTTCTTGCATCAATCTATTTCCGGCTATGCCGCCTATTTTTGATCTAACGCTCGACAGCGTGATTTATAACTGCATAGAATAAACTAGAAGTGACCTATTAAAAAGGTGCGTATTAAGGAGTATTACTTATGAGTGGAAAAAGTTCAGCACTATTAGCCTTGTATGAGTCACTATTCGAACAGGTTAAAGCCATGTTTGAAGAGGATAACTCATTAACAGCTAAGGATTTGTTTAAGGCCGTGACCCAGGGGAAGGAGTTCGTAAAACTTAAATCTCATGCTGATGATGAAGAACTCGCATTAGTAGAAGAATTTTTAAAGCGTGACATTGAAGCCTTCCTAAATGAAGAACATGCCGATGATTTGAGTTATAGCCCAATGGTAATTGGGATTGAGAACACATTATGGCAGTGGTTGAGCGAAATAACCGATCGTAGCCAAGTGGAGTGGCACGAAATATTACAAGATTTCAAAAATAATGGGGTTTATAAGTCTGGGGAAATTATTAACCAAGGTAAGCTGACTTGTAATAAATGTGGTCATCAAATGGAAATCAATTTTCCTGGGGTTATTCCTAATTGTCCTAAATGCGATTTTAATGAGTTTTCTCGGGAGCCATTAACGCCATAATTCATTAACATGTTACTTGGTAAATATATTTAGGGTAACAATCATATTTTCGGTAATAGCAGCTAACGCTTCTGTTACCGATTATTTTGTTATATGCCACTTTCTACAGGGGGGAGCGTTAATTTTACAGAAAAATTAGTAAAATTGATTTTTAAATACTCAGTTAAAATCCGCTAAAGTACTTTTCGATTAACAGCCACTCAACACTGTTTGATATTTGGGGGGGGTAGTAGCGTTTGCGGCTTGAGTGTATAAAAAATAGCAATTATCGTTAGCCACTTGGCCATTACCGTCTTTATCATAGCCAATGTACGTAAACGCAATCCCTTGATACTGAATGGTAAAAACATCATCAAGATTTATCCATTCTTCGATGTCAGTGTTATCTAAATAGCCCCATTTTAACCGCGTTTCATAGACACCATCATTGTCGAGATCAACATCGATTAAATCGTCTCGGTTAGTTACAGGCTGCACTTGAAAACTGGTCATTTGTGAACGGGCATACACTAGGTTATTGGCTGTTTTTACACTGGCCATCACGCCAGATAGCGTGCTTTCTCTTGCTTCAGTACTGAGGCCTATAAACTTAGGTGCAGCAACAACTGCTAGAATAGCTAAAATGATGATCACCACAACCAACTCAATTAACGTAAATCCTTGCGAAAGTGAATGCCTGGTAAGTAGAGTTGATTGCGTCATATTACAATTCCTTTAGCGACGAAAGTAGTTTCTAACGCCTAAAAGTGTGAGTAAACCACAGAGTATCAGTAAGGGGGATTGGCCAAATTTTCTAAACCAAGTTTGTCCTTGGTAAAGCGGAATATTGGTTACAAGCACTCCTGTTTCAAATTGAGGGATCGCATCAGTTATGCGCCCATGAGGGTCAACTACCGCAGTGATGCCGTTATTGGTTCCTCTGAGTAATGGTTTTCCCATTTCAATCGCACGCATTTGGGCAATTTCCATATGCTGCAATGGCCCATTTGAGGCACCAAACCAAGCGTCGTTAGAAACAGTGAGAAGTAAATCTGTTTCGTTTGTGACACTTGCCCTGACTTGTTCAGGAAAGGCTATCTCGTAACAAATAGCGGGGGCAATATGGTAACCCAAGGCAGTTAAATTAGGCTGCGTGTAGTCACCCCGTTGGAATGATGACATTGGCAAATTAAAAAATGGTGCGATAGGGCGAAGTAAATCGCCTAACGGGACAAACTCACCAATGGGCAATAAATGATGCTTTTTAAATTGATTACTGCCATCACCAACATAATCAGCACTCGTCTGGTGCTTCTGTTGGTAATTACCTAACACGATGAGTGAATTATAAAAATCATTTTGCTGGTGGCTAATAATACCGCTGATAATCGCCATATTGTTGATATTGGCAACTTGATTAGCATTCATTAGGAAGTCTTCAACCATGGCTTCCGGTGCTGGGATCGCGGCTTCAGGCCAAATAACAATATCGACGCTAGAGGCTTCATCGAATTGTTCGCGGGTTAGATCCATGTACTTGAGCATGGTTGGCCACAGTGCATCGGGTTCCCATTTCATGCTTTGGGCAATATTACCTTGTACTAATGCAACCTTGACCGATTTACCTGAGGCAGTAATTGGATTGAGTTGTGGTGCAATCCAAGCACTTAGTGTTAAGACGGGCAATATAATTAATACAGGTAATAGGCGTTTTTGGGTTAACAGCATTAATGAGCCTGCAACTAATGCCACCACGAAGCTCAAACCCAAGGCGCCAATAAAGCTGGCTAACTCACTAAGTGGGCCCAATGTTTGGCTATAGCCTGCCCAAATCCAAGGGAAACCAGTTAGCACCCAGCCTCGTAACCATTCGGTGAGTACCCATAATGCAGGGAATATCCCCAGATAGGTTAAGTAAGGATTTAAGGTGTGTTTAGATGTACGTGATAGTTTACTGACTAAATACCCACAAATAGCAGGGTAAATAGCCAGATAGAGTGCCAGCAGTGCCATTAGGCTTATTGATACCGCAATGGGCATACCACCAAAGGTGTCAATACTGACATGAACCCAACTAATGCCGATAGCAAAACAACCAAAGCCAAAACTGAACCAGTAATACAAATTTTGTTTGGCGGTTAATGCTTGGCTTTGCCATAAAGCAAAGCCCAATGCTAAAGGAAATATCGCCCAAATTTCATAAGGCGCAAATGATAATGCGGTACTGGCGCCAGCAATAAATGCTGTCACCAGACGAGCAATACTCAAAGGTGAGTATATAGATTGAGTTTTTAGCACGATTTAGTCGTCGAATTCTTCACTGGTATTAGGGTCGGGAAGTTTAACACGAAGTTGTACTAATCGGCGGTTATCTGCATTAATGACTTTGAACTCGATATTGTTAATGACAATAATTTCATTCCGTTCAGGTAGATGACCAAATGCATGCGACACCATGCCACCCACAGTATCGAATTCTTCATCACTAAAGTTGGTACCACAAGCTTCATTGAAATCGTCGATTTCAGTGAGTGCTTTCACCATAAATACAGTGTTACTGAGTTTTTTTATTTCAGTGTCTTCAACAGAATTATGGTCAAATTCATCTTCAATCTCACCGACAATTTCTTCGAGAATATCTTCGATGGTCACTAAGCCTGATACGCCGCCATATTCATCGACAACAATCGCCATATGATAACGTTGCGAGCGAAATTCTTTAAGTAGCACATCGACGCGTTTGCTTTCTGGTACAACAACAGCAGGTCGAATGACTTGGGCAAGCGTTAATGGTTCATCTGACTGTTTAAAACCGAATTTAATCAAATCTTTGGCCAGTAAAATGCCTTCAATATGATCTTTATCTTCATTAACAACAGGGAAGCGAGAGTGACCTGAATCCATGACGATTTCTAAAAATTCATCAACAGTCGAGTCTATTTGAATGGTAACAATTTGCGCTCTTGGGATCATGATGTCGCGCACTCGAAGGTCCGAAACCTCTAATACACCTTTAATCATTTCGCGAGTGTCTTCTGTAATGAGGTCGCGCATTTCTGCACCTGCGATTACGTCGACTAAATCTTCGCGATTTTGAGGTTCGCCCTGAAATAATTGGTTAATCTTATCGAACCAGCTCTTCTTGTGGGCGTTTGTACTCGGGGGGATATCGTCACTCATAATATTTACTTAAACAAGTATATCTATTTGATATAAATAGTTTATTTATGCTTCCTTATAGGGGTCGGTAAAGCCTAAGCCTTCAACAAGTTGGGTCTCTAATGACTCCATCTCATCGGCTTCTTGGTCGATAATATGGTCATAACCTAGCAAATGCAAGCAGCCGTGTATGACCATGTGCGCCCAATGCGCATTTAGGGGTTTATTTTGCTCAATGGCTTCTTGTTCGACAACCTCAACGCAAATAACTAAATCGCCCAATAATGGTAGTTCAACTTCTGGTGGCGCTTCAAACGGGAAAGACAATACATTGGTGGGTTTGTCTTTACCGCGATAAGTACTGTTAAGCTGCTGGCTTTCTGTAATATCAACAAGACGAATGGTTAACTCAACTTCAGGCATTGTCTGACCAATAGCAGTACGTACCCAAGTTTTAAATTCAGTTTTAGAAGGTAAGTTGAGCTTATCATCAACTGCAATTTGCAGGTCAAGATCTAGTTTTATCCCTCGTTGACTCATTAAACTAGGCCCTCTTTTTGTTGTTGACGTTTTTGCTCACGCTCTTGATATGCTTTTTCTTTGATGGCTTTTTCAATTTGCTCTTGTTGCTCAAACGCTTCATAAGCTTCAACAATTCTAGCCACAACAGGATGACGAACCACGTCTTGTGCAATAAAGAAATTAAAACTGATTTCTGGCACCTCACTCAATACTTCTATGGCGTGACGCAAACCAGACTTTTGGCTACGAGGTAAATCGATCTGGGTAATGTCACCCGTGATCACTGCTCGCGAATTAAAGCCAATACGGGTTAAAAACATTTTCATTTGTTCAACGGTGGTATTTTGGGCTTCATCTAAAATAATAAAAGCATCATTGAGTGTTCGACCGCGCATATAAGCGAGTGGGGCGACTTCAATTACACCGCGTTCAATCAGTTTTTCAACTTTCTCAAAACCCATCATTTCAAACAATGCATCATAGAGTGGGCGTAGGTAAGGGTCTACTTTTTGGCTTAAATCGCCGGGTAAGAACCCGAGTTTTTCACCCGCCTCAACTGCTGGACGAGTTAATAGAATACGACGTACTTCTTGACGTTCATAGGCATCAACCGCCGCCGCAACAGCAAGGTACGTTTTACCCGTACCAGCAGGGCCAATACCAAAGCTAATGTCATGACGAGTAATATTATGCATGTACACACTTTGATTGGGTGTACGAGGTTTAATGACGCCACGCTTGGTTTTTATATGAATGTCGCTGTCGTCATTATCTTGTTGCGCTTCAAGGTTAATCGCTTCTTGAATGGCTAAATGAACCATTTCGGGTTCTAAGTCTGGCGTACTGCCTTTTACGGTTTGAGTTTCAATGTATAACTGACGTAACAAGTTATTGGCATTGAGTGCGTTACGTGGCAAACCTACAATAGTGAAATGATTATTTTTATGGATAATCTCAACACCTAAGCGGCGTTCAAGTTGTTTGATGTTGTCATCAAATGGGCCACATAAGGAGGCGAGGCGACGAGTATCTGAAGGTTCTAGATACAAATTCATGGTGGTAACTTTAGTACTCAAATAAGGCTCCAGGTTTTGGTATTGAACAACAAAACAATAGCGAGATAATGCTATTTCTTCATGATAACAGTTTACGAGTCTCCGGATAGAATTACCATGATATGACTAATTTTAAGCAAAATTAAAGGCGGACAAGCCGCCTTTAATTATTTTTAAACTACAAACATCAATTACGGCTTAAAGTGGGTTACACCTAAAGCATCATCTTGCTTGTGTTTAGCCATAATATCTGACGGATGTAAGCTGCGACGTAAATCCATTTCATCTTCACCTCGAACAAATTCACCGCGTAATGAGTTGGTATAAACATCAACAATTTTCACATCAACGAAACTGCCGATATGGGTGTGGACAGCTTCAAAGTTAACCACACGACTGTTTTCAGTACGACCGCGAAGTTCCATTGGATTCTTTACCGAAGGACCTTCAACTAAAATGCGTTGAACAGTGCCCAACATTTGACGGCTATAACGCATTGCTTGTTGAGTAATACGTTCTTGTAAAATAGCTAAACGCTGTTTCTTTTCCTCATCGCTGACATTGTCAGGCAAGTCTGCCGCAGGTGTACCTGGGCGAGCGCTATAGATAAAACTAAAGCTGTGATCAAACGCGACATCTTCAATCAGTTTCATGGTATCAGCGAAATCTTCTTTAGATTCACCTGGAAAACCAATAATAAAGTCTGAGCTGATTTGAATATCAGGACGAGCTTTACGCAGACGACGAATAATCGACTTGTATTCAATCGCCATGTGACCGCGTTTCATTTGGGTTAAAATACGATCAGAACCCGATTGCACCGGTAAATGCAGGAAACTCACCAATTCAGGCGTGTCTTCGTACACATCGATAATGTCTTGAGTAAACTCAATTGGGTGGCTGGTAGTAAAGCGTAAACGATCGATACCGTCGATTGATGCAATTAAGCGTAGCAATTCTGCAAAGGTACAAATTTCATCGTCGTGCGTTGCGCCACGGTATGCGTTAACGTTTTGACCTAATAAATTCACTTCACGCACACCTTGAGCAGCCAATTGAGCTACTTCAAGAATGACGTCATCTAATGGACGGCTGACTTCTTCGCCGCGAGTGTAAGGCACTACGCAGAAAGAACAGTATTTACTGCAACCTTCCATAATAGACACAAATGCCGTTGGGCCATCAGCGCGAGGCTCAGGAAGGCGATCGAATTTTTCAATTTCTGGGAAGCTGATATCAATTACAGCTTTTTCGCCGCGTTGAATTTGTTCAATCATCTCAGGTAAGCGATGCAGTGTTTGTGGGCCAAAGATAATATCAACGCATTGAGCGCGATCTTTAATCGCTTTACCTTCTTGTGAGGCAACACAGCCGCCGACACCAATAATTAAATTAGGATTTTTATCTTTTAAAGATTTCCAACGCCCTAGCTGATGGAAAACTTTCTCCTGTGCTTTTTCACGAATAGAGCAAGTATTAAGCAGCAGTACGTCTGCTTCGCTCGCATCTTCGGTCAAGGTATATCCTTGATAGTCGTCTAATAAATCAGCCATCTTTGATGAGTCATACTCATTCATTTGACAGCCCCAGGTCTTAATATGAAGTTTTTTACTCATCAGTGCTCGCCAGTAAATCCACAGTAAAAATAGCGCGACATTTTACCTGTTGTCGGACGCTCTGGCTAGCATTAGTGCACGTTTCGCTCATTTGAATATAAACTGGTGAGTACCCTTATAAACTGTAATGGCTTATTGTTTGAGTAAAATTAGTGTGATTGAGGGACTGAAAAAATGAATTTTACAGCCATATTATGATCCTAGCGCTGAACATTGATGGCTTAAGCCAACATTATTGGATTGCAACATTTCCGTGGCATGTTGTTATAGGGCATAATTAAATCCATTACGATATGTAGCTGTCATCATTTCAATAATACTAACGCTTGTCGCGTTGGTTATTCATTGCAAAAATGTAGATAAAGACGTTATAGCACCATGGGGTTATACTGTTTTTAGGCTGGCTTTAACTAGGTTGCCGATTCATCGACTGTCATATTAAACATCATGTCATCTCACTATTATGGATGTAAAACCATGCAAGATGCTTCTCTTACTGCAACTCATTGCTCCAATACCATTGATTATGATGTTGTCGTTGTCGGCGGCGGAATGGTTGGCGCTGCAGCAGCAATTGGATTAGGTCAGTTAGGGCTAAGCGTGGCGGTGATCGAATCACGCCAGCCACAAGCTTATGAACCTGAGCAACCGCTAGATGTAAGGGTGTCGGCTATTAGTGTGGCGTCTGAGCAGTTGCTAACTCGTTTAGGTGTGATGGAGCATTTACTTACCCTGCGTCACGCACCTTACAACGGTTTGGAAACGTGGGAACTCGACGGTTGTTTAACTGCATTTAATGCCGAACAAGTTGGTCAGGCGCACTTAGGCTATTTTTTTGAAAACCGGTTAATTCAATTGAGTCTATGGCAGCAAATCGATCAAATGGACAATATCACCTTATTGTGTCCCCATAGTGTGGCCCAATTTGAACGTTTAGCAGACCGTCAGCAAGTGAGTATAAAGCTTGATAATGGCGATACACTGACGACTAAGCTGCTCATTGGTGCCGATGGTGCTAATTCGCAAGTGCGTCAATGGGCTGGGATTGGTGTGACAGGCTGGGATTATGCCCAATCGGCGATGTTAATTAATATCAATACTGAAACACCACAACAAACGGTCACTTGGCAGCAGTTTACGCCAGCCGGTCCCCGTAGTTTGTTACCTTTGCCTGGTCATCACGCTTCATTAGTATGGTATGACGATGCCAATCGTATTAAACAATTATCACAACTCAATAATCTTCAACTTGCTGAACAAATACGACTACATTTCCCGTCACGGTTAGATCCTCGTTTTACTGTAGAAAGTCGCGGGAGCTTCCCGTTAACGCGTCGACATGCACAAGGCTATTACCAAAATAATGTGGTGATCATTGGTGACGCAGCCCATACCATTAATCCATTAGCTGGGCAGGGGGTTAATATTGGTTTTAAAGATGTTGATTTGCTGGTGGCTCAAGTGGCTAATGCCATTGGCTGCGGTGAAACATGGTGGCAAACGCCAGTATTAAAACGCTATCAACAATCACGTTACCTTGATAATCAATTAATGATGACCGCAATGGATGTATTTTATGCGGGCTTTAGTAATAATATTTTGCCATTAAAATTACTGCGAAATGGTGCGTTAAAACTCGCCAATATTGATTCTCCAATTAAGCGAAAAGTCTTGAAGTATGCACTTGGACTTAGTTAAACCTAATAAGTGGGTTAACTTGTGGTTTGTTGACAAGCCATTTGAGTGCTAAAATGCCGCGTTTTGCATCATGTGTATTTTGATGTACCCCATGAAAGGCGTTTAGCTGCACTTATTGCGAATAACTTACGCAGATAATAACTTGTGCTAATAAACTGACTAGGTCGTGATGAGTAACATTAAACTGATTGTCGGGTTGGCAAACCCAGGTGCTGAATACGCACAAACTCGCCATAATGCTGGTGCATGGTACGTGCAAGAATTAGCGCGTATTTGCAATGTTCAATTAACACCAGACAGCAAATATTTTGGGGTTACTGCTCGTGCTACTTTGCACGGAAGAGATGTGCGTTTGTTGATCCCAACAACGTACATGAACTTAAGCGGAAAGTCGGTTGCAGCGTTAGCCAACTTTTTCCGGATACTGCCCGAAGAAATCTTGGTCGCCCATGATGAGCTCGACATGGAGCCCGGTGTCGCCAAATTTAAATTAGGTGGCGGTCATGGTGGTCATAACGGTTTAAAAGACATTATTGCCTGTTTAGGTAATGACAAAAACTTTTATCGCTTGCGCATTGGTATTGGTCATCCTGGTGATAAAAATAAAGTCAGTGGCTATGTACTGGGTAGAGCACCAGCAGTAGAACAAGAACGAATAAGTGCTGCGATTGATGAAGCGGTTCGTTCCACCGAGATATTATTTAACCAAGACATGGCGAAAGCTATGCACAGATTACATTCGTTCAAAGCAGAATAAGCCATGCGAATTTTGTTTTAACACCCTTTTCGACATCATTATCCATTGGGATAATTCTACATATATAAAGGTAAGCATATGGGTTTTAAATGCGGCATTGTTGGTCTTCCAAACGTAGGTAAGTCAACGTTGTTTAATGCGTTAACACAAGCGGGTATTGAAGCGGCAAACTTTCCGTTTTGTACTATTGAGCCAAATACTGGGGTAGTACCTGTACCAGATGCACGCCTTGACGCGTTAGCGGAAATTGTAAAACCACAACGCATATTACCGACTACAATGGAGTTTGTGGATATTGCTGGTTTAGTGGCTGGCGCTTCTAAAGGTGAAGGTTTAGGTAATAAGTTTTTAGCTAACATTCGTGAAACCGATGCAATTGGTCACGTTGTACGTTGTTTTGAAGATCCGAACATTGTTCACGTGGCGAACAAAATCGATCCTGCTGGCGATATTGAAGTGATCAATACCGAATTAGCGCTAGCCGATTTAGATGCATGTGAGCGTGCTATTTTTCGTCAAGCCAAGCGTGCTAAAGGTGGTGACGGTGATGCGAAATTTGAAGTCGCTGTACTTGAAAAAATGCGTCCACTGTTAAATGAAGGCCAAATGTTACGTTCGTTGGAATTAACTAAAGAAGAGTTGGCAGCCGTTGCTTACCTTAATTTCTTAACGATTAAACCTACGATGTACATTGCTAACGTTGCTGACGATGGCTTTGAAAACAACCCTCATTTAGATGTTGTTCGTGCTATTGCAGCAACAGAAAATGCCATAGTTGTGCCTGTGTGTGCTGCTATTGAATCTGAATTAGCAGAAATGGAAGCCGATGACCGTGCAGAGTTTATGACCGATCTTGGTATAGAAGAATCAGGTTTAGATCGGGTTATTCGTGCCGGTTACGAACTATTGAATCTGCAAACTTACTTTACTGCGGGTGTAAAAGAAGTGCGTGCATGGACGGTTCCTGTCGGTGCATCTGCTCCGCAAGCTGCGGGTGTTATCCATACCGACTTCGAGCGTGGTTTTATTCGTGCACAGGTAATGGCGTATCAAGATTTTATTACCTACAAAGGTGAAGCTGGCGCCAAAGATGCTGGTAAATTACGTGTTGAAGGTAAAACTTATGTCGTTAAAGATGGCGATGTAATGCATTTCTTATTTAACGTATAAGTGCTATTTACGTTATTTAGAAATTAAAATGGGGCGTAAGGGGATTTTTCGTAAGTTAATGGTGTTTATTTTGTCGATTAGGCATTCAGTTTGGTGAAGTTATAGCCGAACAAGCCGAATTGATGAAAATAGCGAAAAAAACCAGTTGACCTCGATAACCTGAATAAGCATAATACGCCCCGTTCCTCGCAAGAGGGATAGCAAGAAATAGTGGCAATATAGCTCAGCTGGTTAGAGCACAGCACTCATAATGCTGGGGTCGCAGGTTCAAGTCCCGCTATTGCTACCATCTATTTCTTACCCATCTGCTCAAGATGTAAAACTAGAGTGTTGTGCGGGAGTGGTGGAATTGGTAGACACGCCAGATTTAGGTTCTGGTGCCGCAAGGTGTGAGAGTTCAAGTCTCTCCTTCCGTACCATTTATTCGAGATGTTTGCTTCGGCGAATGTTTCAAAAAGCTTTATTGGGATATCGCCAAGCGGTAAGGCACTGGGTTTTGATCTCAGCATTCCAAGGTTCGAATCCTTGTATCCCAGCCATTTTAAACGTTAGACAAGATTATTGGGATATCGCCAAGCGGTAAGGCACTGGGTTTTGATCTCAGCATTCCAAGGTTCGAATCCTTGTATCCCAGCCATCTTTGGCAATATAGCTCAGCTGGTTAGAGCACAGCACTCATAATGCTGGGGTCGCAGGTTCAAGTCCCGCTATTGCTACCATATTTATTAGGTAGAGTGAGAGTTGCTTACACTAGCTAATAAAGCCAAAGTTTACTCTGAAATAAAAAGAGTATACTGTAAGTTAAAATTTGATGCGGGAATGGTGGAATTGGTAGACACGCCAGATTTAGGTTCTGGTGCCGCGAGGTGTGAGAGTTCAAGTCTCTCTTTCCGTACCATCAAATTTTAACCATGTGAATGGTTTATCTGCTTTACAATAAATAGTTACAATTGGGGTATCGCCAAGCGGTAAGGCACTGGGTTTTGATCTCAGCATCCCCAGGTTCGAATCCTGGTACCCCAGCCATATTTAAAAAGCCCGTCTATTAAGACGGGCTTTTTGCTGTGTATTTTTTATGTTTAAGTCTTTTATACCAATCTCATTAAATATCTGGTCAGTTCAGAGTCTCTCAGGTTTTTCAATTCAAGGCACATGGATGTAGAAATGGTTGTTCCCTTTTAAATCGATGTAACACAGAAGTGGAATACCTGAGAGACTCCATTCTGGCGGGTTTCAAAGTCCTTTATGCTTCGTTAGATGCTTTCAAAATACGACTGCATGGTCTATTTTTTCCATAAAAAATAACACATTCCCACCCTCCATGGCGGTCAGATGCTGGAGGTAGAGTAACGCAGGAGCTTGTTACCGAGAATCACTATTCGCTTCAATCATCTGCCTTGCCTACAGCACTTTGAACTCCCGCTGAAAGATCACATATTTAATAGGATTGGTATTATAATGAGGGTTAGTTCAAAACAAGAACAAACTTTACTGTTATCCCCATTATTGTTGTGCAAGCTGATTATCAATAGTATTTCTCTATTAACATGATTGATTCTATCCGTTATCTATTTTACTGGCTGTTGTTTAAACTTACCTTATTCAGTAAATATAGTGACAAAGGCTCACCATGAAAACTTCAGCATCGACATCACCAAGAAATCCTAATGAAGCATCTAGCCCTAAAATGGCGCTTATTGCAGAGGGTGGTGGTCAGCGGGGAATATTCACTGCTGGTGTGCTAGATGCGTGGTTAGAGAATAATTTTGATCCCTTTGATTTATTTATAGGCACGTCTGCTGGTTCTCAAAATTTGACTAGTTTTTTGTCTCGTCAAAAAGGCTATGCCAAACGGCTAATTCGCGGGCTGTCACGTCATAAGCGTTTTTACCAGTTAGGCCGAGGCTTAATCGGGGGGGATGTCGTCGATTTAGATTGGTATTTTGATAAAACGACTCAAGGTTATTTTACTTTAGACTTTACTACTGCCATGAAATCATTAGGTGAACGTGAGTTACTGATAACCGCAACTAACTCTCGCGATCGTCAAGGTTACTTTTTACGTCCAAATGGTGATAGTCATCAATGGAACGAATTACTCAAAGCATCAAGTGCATTACCTTTCTTATATAAACAAGGTGTTAAACTTACACCCTGGTTAACAACTGATGCTGCTAATCAAGCCCATGACAGTAACGATTCCCCTTTGGAAGATTTCTACCTAGACGGTGGTTTAGCCGCACCATTACCTGTGCGTGAAGCGTATCGTCGTGGCGCTAAAAAAATTGTGGTTATTCGCACTGTTAATGCGGACTTTCAGGCGCAATCAGCTTGGGTACATAAGCTAACATCATGGATTTGTGTGTCAGGATACTGCCCAAAAACTATCGATTACTTAGTTCAGCATGAACAAGCTTATGAGCAAGAGCTCGCTTTTTTGGCTAATCCTCCTGAAGATGTCGAAATCATTCAAATTTTTGCTGGTAACAATCTTGAAAGCAAACTATTAGGCAGTTCTGATGTGGATTTACGTCATGACTATCGTACGGGTATTGCTGCTGGAAATACTTTTTTGCAGACCCAGCAAGCATTTTATGCAACTGATACATTACATAAGATAGATAAGGAGCCATCATTTGCTGTTAGCCACGCATTGAGCGCTTAATAGAGTTTTATTGGTTTTAAGGGGCGATATGAGACTTGCTACGGATTAAAACTACTATCCTTAATATTTACATACCATTATCAATATCCCTAGAAGGTACCGCTTGAACTGTGCAATATGATTAGGTTGCTGATGGACTGGTAATGAGTTTGTCGTCATCGCCACGCCATTGCTAAGTTTTGGCATAGCAAACAAAAAACGCACTCATATGAGTGCGCTTTGTTATTTCATTCACTGAATAATAATTAGTGACGGAACATCGCAGAGATTGACTCTTCGTTACTTACACGACGGATTGCTTCTGCTAATACTGCTGACATAGTCAGTTGGGTAACCTTAGTCACTTTCAGCATTTCAGCGCTCAAGGGTACTGTGTCAGTTACGATAACTTCATCAATGACAGAGTTAGCAATATTTTCAGCAGCATTACCTGAAAATACCGGGTGAGTAGCATAAGCAAACACGCGATTAGCGCCATGTTCTTTTAATGCTTCAGCTGCTTTACATAAGGTGCCACCAGTGTCGATCATGTCATCGACAATAATACAATCGCGGCCTTGAACATCACCGATGATATGCATCACCTGAGCAACGTTTGCCATTGGACGACGCTTATCGATAATAGCAAGATCGGTATCATCTAATAGCTTGGCTACTGCGCGAGCGCGAACTACACCGCCAATATCAGGAGACACAACAACAGGGTTATCTAATTTTCTGGCGAGCATGTCTTCAAGTAACACTGGGCTACCGAATACGTTATCAACAGGAACATCAAAGAAACCTTGAATTTGCTCAGCGTGTAGGTCACAAGTCAATACGCGGTCAACACCCACGCTAGACAAGAAATCTGCAACTACTTTCGCTGTAATAGGTACACGTGCACTACGTACACGGCGGTCTTGACGAGCATAACCAAAGTACGGAATAACGGCAGTAATACGACCCGCTGATGCACGGCGTAACGCGTCAACCATTACAATAAGCTCCATGAGATTATCGTTAGTTGGTGCGCAAGTAGATTGGATGATAAATACATCCGCACCACGTACATTCTCGTTTATTTGAACACTGATTTCACCGTCGCTGAAACGGCCTACAACTGCATCGCCAAGTTTGCAAAATAAACGGTCGGCAATCTTAGCGGCTAGATTTGGGGTAGCGTTACCAGCAAAGAGCTTGATGTCGGGCACTTTATGAACCTCAGGTGTTTGCTTTACGATTAAAGGCTAGATCAATTTTATGTGTTGTCACTCAAAACTGACCCAGAAGAAATTATGTTGTTAGAGTTGCTCAAGTCGTATTTGTAATGGCGACTTGTTCATCCCTTTTGCGACAAAACCTTGCATATCAGCTGGTAGTTCGGCTAAAGCATCAAGGGCTTGTTGCGAATGTGTAAATTCCCCGAACACGCATGCACCTGTTCCGGTCATTCTCGACGGCGCATATTCTACCAGCCAGCTTAAGGCATTGGCAACTTGAGGGTGCCTAGTTGTGACCAATTTCTGACAATCATTTGTCCACTGCTGTCCCATTAAGCTGACAATTTCAAGTTTTGGGGTGTCGCGAGGTAAGCTTGGATCTTGAAATATGTCTTGTGTTGACACATGC
The DNA here is from genome assembly GCF_006385555.1 of Shewanella polaris. Classification (NCBI taxonomy): domain Bacteria; kingdom Pseudomonadati; phylum Pseudomonadota; class Gammaproteobacteria; order Alteromonadales; family Shewanellaceae; genus Shewanella; species Shewanella polaris. The sequence continues at coordinate 911,233 of NZ_CP041036.1, forward strand.
ACATCTGGAACAACAACTAAGTACCATAGCTCGGCAGGTTCGACGCTAATCAATCGCTCGCCAACGCCTTCTGCAAAAGCTGAAAAACCATTAATAAAAACAGGGACATCAGCACCAAGAACAAGGCCTATTTCGGCTAGTTTTTGTGGCGAAACGTTAGTTTTCCATAGTGCATTTAGTGCCACTAATGTGGTTGCTGCATCAGACGAACCACCACCTAAACCGCCACCCATAGGCAATAATTTGTCTAACCAAATATGCGCACCACCATTATATTGGGTGTGTTTTTTGAGTGACTTTGCGGCTTTAAGAATTAAGTTATCGCTGTCAGCAACAGAATCTGAAATGGTAGAGTGGAGAATGAGCTCTGGCGAGTCGGTGATTTGAAAATCAAGGTAATCACAATGATCAATAAATTGAAATAGTGTTTGTAATTCATGATAACCATCGGCGCGCTGACCCGTAACATGTAAAAATAAATTCAGTTTTGCTGGCGCAGGCCAATGTTTGGATATATCTGAGTTAGCTGAGTTATAGAAGTTATGTGAGTTAGTTGAGGTCATGTTCGTTTAACTACCTTATTGATTCGCCAGCACTTAATATTTTACGCTATTTTGTTTTGGCTGCGACGGCTGTCCATTGATTAGTTTGAATTTTTATTTGCACATCTTCGCGTTCAATTTTCAATAATTTAGGCACAATAGCACCGTTTTGTTGTTGCCAACTGAGAAAGCTGACCAACCAATTTGCTTCGGGGTCATGGCTAATTAATTGTTTAATGGTGCCGTCAGGATTATAGCTGATGATGTTATCATTACTGCCGACTTGGCCCGTGATCCATAATGGCAGGCTTTCTAAGGGGATTGACCATCGACTGATGCCTGTCAGTAAATCCTGAGCGTTACTGTCTCGATATGTTTTGCCGTCAACATCAAGTGTTGCCATGCCTTGATCTGTCTTAAGAGTTAATACCGTTGTGCCTAATACGGTTGTTAAGCGTAAATCATTGGCCGCTGGTTGATGTAACCAATACAAATTAGTGCTGAATTTGTCCTGAGATGTCTTAACAGCAATTTTACCTTGAAGCTCCCATGCTTTAGCTTGATTCGCATTCGTGACATTGATAGGCGTAAAATCTTCAGATGGGGTTACACTACAACCTGCTAATAAAAGCGCCACGGAAATAAAGGTGATATAAAATAAAGATGTAGATAAGCGCAATGGATTTGCCTAGCAGTTGCTTAAGATGTTCTTATGATACTGGGGTTAAGGCGTTATGTAAAAATGCTTTTGCCAAAATTAATGCGACATTAATGTTATGGTTTATATAATACTTATCTGAACAATCCATAAATATTTAAACATTTATTCGGTTTTGTTAAGCCAATTGTGTTTTTCGTTGGTTCAATTCAGTAGAATAGCCTAATTAACGTCACCGAAAAGAACTTGATATTATCAAATGAGCCTAGTAATAATCGGGATAAACCATAAAACCGCCACGGTAGATTTGCGTGAAAAAGTCGCTTTCTCTCCAGACCGCATTCATGACGCCATGAAAAGCTTGGCTAGTCGCACCCGAACGGGTGAGGCCGTTATTGTGTCTACCTGTAACCGTACTGAGCTATATTGCAATAATGCCGAGAAAGAAGACATTATTGAATGGTTGCAGGATTATCATGACCTAGAACGCAGCGATTTAATGCCGTGTATTTATGCTTATGAAGAACAAGTTGCCGTCCAGCATTTAATGCGAGTCGCATCGGGTTTAGATTCACTGGTATTGGGTGAGCCGCAAATTTTAGGGCAAGTCAAACAAGCCTTTGTCAAAGCTAAAGAAGCGGGCACTATCGCATTAACGATTGATCGCTTATTTCAAAATACCTTCTCAGTGGCTAAAAAAGTCCGCACAGAAACTGAAATCGGTGCCGCCGCCGTTTCTGTCGCCTTTGCCGCTGTTAGTATGGCGAAACACATTTTCTCATCATTAAGTACAACTAAGGTGCTACTTATTGGTGCCGGAGAAACCATTGAGTTAGTCGCCAAGCATCTTAAAGACAATGGCGTTGCTTCTATGGTGGTGGCCAATCGCACTATCGAACGTGCTCAAGCCATGTGTGCAGAGTTTAATGCGACAGCGATAACCTTGGAGCAAATACCAGACTTTCTCGCTAAAGCCGATATCGTGATATCCTCTACCGCCAGCCCGTTACCTATTTTGGGTAAAGGTATGGTCGAAAAAGCGCTAAAACAGCGCCGTCATCAACCTATGTTATTGGTGGATATTGCCGTTCCTAGAGATATTGAAGCAGAAGTCGGTGAGTTAGACGACGCATTCCTTTATACTGTAGACGATCTGCATAGCATAATTGAACAGAACATGGCTTCACGTAAAGAAGCCGCCGAGCAAGCAGAAATAATTACTGAAGAGCAATCTCACCTATTTATGGAGTGGATTCGTTCTTTAGAGTCAGTCGACAGTATTCGCGAATATCGTAGCCAGAGCTTGGCGATTAAAGATGAATTAGTTGAGCGTGCCTTGAGCAAATTGTCTCATGGCAGTAATAGTGAGCAAGTGATACTTGAGTTAGCCAATAGGTTAACCAATCGTTTGATACACTCACCGACACAAGCGCTTACTTCAGCAAGCCGTCAAGGCGATTTGAATACGTTAGGCCAATTAAGATCTGCGCTTGGTTTAGATAAAAACTAAGGTTAGCGAGCTAAATGAAAGAATCCGTTATCCGCAAGCTTGAAGGCTTGCTCGAGCGAAATGAAGAAGTATTAGCATTACTGAGTGATGCGACCGTGATTGCGGATCAAGACCGTTTTCGTGGATTATCAAAAGAATATTCTCAACTTGAAGATGTTGTAAGTAGTTTTAAGGCGTTTCAACAAGCTCAAAAAGATTTTGATTACGCCAAAGAGATGCTTGAAGAAGAAGACGATGCTGAAATGCGCGAAATGGCGCAAGATGAGTATAAACAATCAAAGCAAGTATTAGAAAAACTTGAAGATGAATTACAAGTTTTACTCTTACCCACTGATCCTAATGATGACACCAACGCGTTTCTTGAAATTCGTGCCGGTGCTGGTGGTGATGAAGCGGCTATTTTTGCTGGCGATTTATACCGTATGTATTCACGTTACTGTGAAGCCAATCGCTGGCAAATGGAAGTCATGAACGTTAACGAAGGCGAGCATGGCGGCTTTAAAGAAATTATTGTTAAAGTCAGTGGTGACGGTGCCTACGGTAAGTTAAAGTTTGAGTCTGGCGGACATCGCGTACAACGCGTGCCCGAAACCGAATCTCAAGGCCGTGTGCATACTTCTGCTTGTACCGTAGTGGTATTGCATGAAGTACCTGAAGCTGAAGCGATTTCAATTAATGCTGCAGATTTAAAAGTGGATACTTTCCGCGCGTCAGGTGCTGGTGGTCAGCATGTTAACAAAACCGATTCTGCTATTCGTATTACGCATATCCCATCGGGTATTATTGTTGAGTGCCAAGATCAACGTTCACAGCATAAAAATCGTGCCCAAGCTATGAGTGTATTGGCTGCGCGTATTCAAGCTGTTGAAGATGAAAAAAGACGTAGTGCTGAAGAAACAACGCGTCGTAGCTTAGTGGCCAGTGGTGATCGTTCAGAACGCATTAGAACGTATAATTACCCACAAGGGCGAGTAAGTGATCATCGCATTAACTTAACGCTTTATCGCTTGAATGAAGTCATGGAAGGCGACTTAGATGCCTTACTTGATCCTATCATGCAAGAACATCAAGCAGATATGCTTGCAGCGTTAGCTGACGATTAAGGAGTGCTCTTGCCTCAATCTTCGTATTCAACAATTGCTGAAGCCCTTCAATGGGCTTATTCACAATTAGCGGCAACCTCTGACTCAGCACATATAGATGCAGAGGCATTGCTATTACATTGCCTGAATAAAAATCGCAGTTTTTTATATACTTGGCCTGAGCGACAACTTACTAGTGAGCAATTTAAGGCCTATAGCCAGATGATTGCTAAACGTCAGAATGGTACTCCGGTTGCACATATTTTGGGTGAACGCGAGTTTTGGTCATTACCTTTTATTGTTAATGAATCAACCCTTATTCCAAGACCTGATACCGAGATTTTAGTTGAGACGGCACTGAACTTATCTGTGCGTCACAATGCAAGAGTATTGGATTTAGGCACAGGAACTGGGGCCATTGCATTGGCTTTAGCATCGGAGCGACCTAAATGGCGTATCACTGCTATTGATAATGTTATTGGCGCTGTTGAACTCGCCAAAGCTAATCGTGAAAATTTATACTTAACCCAAGTTGAAATTATTCAGTCCGATTGGTTTTCAGCTGTTGAGCATCGCGACTTTGACTTAATTGTGTCTAATCCTCCTTACATTGATGAAGCCGATGAGCATCTTCACTTAGGCGATGTGCGCTTTGAACCGCAAAGTGCATTGACCGCAAGCAATGAAGGTTATGCTGATCTGTATTATATTGCCGAACAAGCGCGAGAACGTTTACTTCCTGGTGGCTATTTACTGCTTGAACATGGTTACGAACAAGCCATAAAAGTACGTGAAAAACTCATTGAGCTCGGCTATCAAAATGTCGCTACGGTACGCGATTTTGGTAGTAACGATCGCTGTACCTTGGGTGAATGGATAAATGAATAATCCTGCAATCACCAGACACATTAACCCTTCTAAATAAATAGTAACTAATTAGCAATAATCACGATATTGGTATACGGCTGGTTGATAGAGTAAACTAGCCGCCTTTTATTTTACCTTTTTTAAATGAGACTTAATTAATGGAAACATTTTACAGTTTATATCCTGCGGTAAAACATACTCATATGACGTTAGTTTTATTGAGTGTGATATTTTTTATCACCCGTTTTGTTTTGCATTTGCGTCAGTCTCCGGTTATGGAAAAAAAGTTTCTTAAAGTGGCGCCGCATGTTGTGGATACTTTTTTATTACTGTCAGGATTTACCCTTTGTTTTATGATCCAGCAGTTTCCTTTTGTGGACCCATGGTTGACCGAAAAAATCATCTGTGTGGTGGCATATATTGCTTTAGGCATTATGGCGCTTAAATCTAACCGTAATAAATTGTTTAAGTTTTTTGCTTTTATCGGCGCAATTGGTTGGGTAGTGTTAGCGGCCAAACTGGCTTATTTTAAACAAGTCGTATTGATGGGTTAATTGGTTTTAATGGCAAAATATCTTCTTAATGATGCAGTTTCTATTCCAGAAACTGCATTCGAACTCACTGAACACCTAGGCTTTTCAGTATCCAAACCTGCTATGTGGGCGTGGTATGAAATGGCCGGTTCAGTATTGAGTCACTACGTAGTTGACCAGCAAGCAAGGCTTGAGGGTCTGTTTAACTGGTTTTATAAAGATTTAGGCTTTTGTGCTCGAGATGACTATTTTAGTGTTGAGGCGGCAGATCTAAGCTATTGCGTGTTAAAGCGTCAAGGTAATAGCACCACCTTATCAATATTATTGATTCTACTGGCAAAGCAACTCGATTTATCGCTTGAGGCGGTTTTATTACCCGGCAACACGGTTCTTAAAAGCCAAATAAATGATGTGGTTAAATACCATGATCCATTAACTGGTCAAGAGCTTAACCGCCATCAACTGCATGCATTAGTACGCGGTGAGTTGGGTAACGCTGCAAAATTAAAACCCAGCCATCTTAAAACGGCTACGCTAAAGCGTTTAATTAGTCGCATGATACATGAGCTAAAAGCGGGTTGTATTGTCAGTCATAAATTTGAACAAGCAATGGAATGCTGTAATTTATTATTACAATGGCATCCTGACGACGTGCATCTTAATCGTGAACGGGCATTTATTGCTCAACAATTAGGTTGTATTAAGGTGGCCATGTCTGATTTGCAACACTTCATCGATTTGAGTCCGCATGATCCGGTGATTGAGCTGGTTAAGATTCAATTAAAGGAACTCAGTCAACATACGCAGGTTTATCATTAATCTTTTGATTGAGTCTGTGGCTTAGGCTGCTTTGATAATTCAAAGCAGCTTTATTCGCAAATAGGGCATTAGTCAGCTCATTTTGACAGCATTTAACTGCAGCACTATGCGAATTGAGCAATACTTGATTTTCGCATTAACAATAATAACTAAAAATATAATGTAACTGTAAGGGAGAACACTGCATGACAACATCAGCAATGGTGACCAATGATGCTACCGCACTGGGTATACTCGCCGTTATTCTAGGTTTCGTTTTTTACACTAACTCATCGGCTCATCCTTTTTGGCAAAAATTCTATAAATATATTCCAGCATTATTACTCTGTTATTTTCTACCTTCATTATTAAATACCTTTGGCATAGTTGATGGTAATACATCCAAATTGTATTTTGTCGCATCGCGTTATTTACTGCCAGCGTGTTTAGTTTTACTGATCCTTAGTGTTGATTTAAAAGCGATCCTTGCCTTAGGCCCTAAGGCCGTCATTATGTTTTTAACGGGTACCTTAGGGATTGTCATTGGTGGACCGATTGCATTATTGGCCGTGTCGATAATTGATCCATCACTACTAGGCGGTAATGGTCCCGATGCTGTTTGGCGCGGAATGACAACCTTAGCAGGTAGTTGGATTGGTGGTGGTGCCAACCAAGCCGCAATGAAAGAGATTTATTCTGTCGGCGGCGAAATATTCTCGGTGATGGTGACAGTTGACGTTATCGTGGCCAATATCTGGATGGCGGTACTGCTATTTATGGCCTCGAAAGCCAAAGAGATTGATGCGAGAACTGGCGCTGACACGACCGCGATTGAAGCGTTAAAAAAGAAAGTAGAAAAATATCACGCTGAAAATTCACGTATTCCTTCACTTCGCGACATCATGATGATTGTGGCCATTGGTTTTGGGGTGACAGGTTTTGCGCATTTTGCCGCAGATTTCTTGGGCCCTTTCTTTGAAGCTAATTATCCATGGACTGAAGATTACAGTTTAACCTCAAAGTTCTTTTGGTTAGTGGTGATTGTTACTACCGTTGGTTTAGGCCTATCGTTTAGCCCTGTTCGCCATTTAGAAGCGGCAGGCGCTTCTAAAGTTGCTTCAGCATTTTTATATATTTTAGTCGCAACCATTGGCTTACATATGGATGTGTCTAAAATAATGGATACCCCTATTTATTTCCTAGTCGGCATAGTGTGGATGCTCGTACACGCAGGATTAATGCTATTGGTTGCTAAACTGATTAAAGCGCCATTGTTTTATATGGCAGTCGGTAGTCAGGCAAACGTTGGCGGAGCCGCATCGGCCCCTGTTGTGGCCGCAGCATTCCACCCCGCATTAGCACCTGTCGGGGTGTTATTAGCAGTATTCGGTTATGCATTAGGTACTTACATGGCTTGGCTATGTGGTCAGTTATTACAAGTTGTCGCAGCGTAATGCGCTAAGAGGATCAAATGGATCAAAAAATTATTCAGTTATCTAATAATGTTCAAGTAGGCAACGATAAACCGTTTGTGTTATTTGGTGGTATGAACGTACTTGAGTCGCGTGATTTGGCGATGTCAATTGCAGAACATTATGTGGAAGTGACCCAAAAATTGGGTATCCCCTATGTATTCAAAGCCTCTTTTGATAAAGCCAATCGTTCATCGATTAATTCATACCGAGGTCCAGGTATGGAAGAAGGTTTACGTATTTTTGAAGAAATAAAATCAACCTTTAATGTGCCTATGATTACCGATGTACACGAGATCGAACAGTGTGCACCTGTTGCTGAAGTAGTCGATATTATTCAATTACCTGCATTCTTAGCTCGTCAAACTGATCTTGTTGTCGCTATGGCAAAAACTGGCGCAGTTATTAACGTGAAAAAACCACAGTTTTTAGCGCCGCACGAAATGCGACACATTATTACCAAGTTTAACGAAGCCGGTAATGACAACATTATTTTATGTGAACGCGGCAGTAGCTTTGGTTATAACAACCTAGTTGTTGACATGTTAGGCATGGATGAAATGAAGCAAACAGGTTATCCAGTGATCTTTGATGCGACTCATGCACTGCAACGACCTGGTGGACGTGCAGATTCTGCTGGCGGACGTCGTGCGCAGGCAACTGAACTAGCAAGAAGTGGTATGGCATTAGGGTTAGCGGGCTTGTTTATTGAAGCTCATCCAGATCCTGACAATGCAAAATGTGACGGTCCATGCGCACTACCGCTGCATTTATTAGAGAAATACCTAACGCAGATGAAAGCAGTTGATGATTTGGTTAAGTCATTTGAGTTTATCGATACCAGCAAGTAATTAGCTGGATTGCACTTAGTGCTTATTAGTACCAATTAGTGCACAGTGAGTTCTAATCAATTTAGCCATTATTTGTGTCTTTCATCTAGCTGACAATATAAGCTAATTGTCCTTGTATAAGCCCTGACTTTTTACAAAGTTTCAGGGCTTTTTAGTAGTTGGGATTAAACGATGTGGATTCTATTTACCTTTCTCGCCGCATTTATGCAGGCGTGGCGCAATGCATTTCAAAGCAAACTCAGTAAAGAAGTTAGTGTTGCAGGCGTTACCTTAGCTCGATTTATTTGGGCGGGACCAATTGCTGCTTGTTATCTATATGGACTTCATCAGTTTCAACCCACTGCATTGCCAAATTTTAGCGGCGCTTTTTTGGGATTTGTTATTGGCGCTGCATCAATGCAAATTCTGGCAACAGGTTTAATGGTTAAACTGTTTAAAATGCAAAACTACGCCATAGGTGCAGGGCTTGCCAAAAGCGAAGCGTTAGTCGCTGCCATTCTTGGCGTGTTATTTTTCGGCACTCAATTATCCGTACTTGGTTGGATTGGCGTTACTGTGGGTGGTATAGCAGTGATGTTGCTCAGCAGTAAACAAGGCTTTAAACATTTGTCCCTTAAAACGGTATTGTTAGGCCTTGCATGTGGCAGTTCCTTTGCGTTGACATCGCTATGGGTGCGCGAAGCCAGTTTAACCCTGCAAGGGCCATTTACACATCGTGCAGCATGGGTATTGCTTTGGGTGATAGGATTACAAACGATAGTGCTAATAGGCTACCTATTGGCTAAAGATAAATCGACGTTAACAGCCTTGTGGCAACGACCTAAATTAACCTTGGCGATCAGTGTCACCAGTTGTATCGGTTCAATCGGTTGGTTCAGTGCTATGTCGTTGCAAGCTGTGCCTTATGTCAAAACATTAGGCCAGATCGAAATATTTTTCACACTAATGATTGCAGTATTTTGGCTTAAAGATAAAGTGAAAATTAATGATGTAGCCGGCTTAGTGTTAATTGCCATAGCAGCTGTTTTAGTGATGTGGAGCTAATTCACGATAGTAGAGATAAGTCGAATTGATGCAAATGGCAGCATCGCATTTAAGATTGACTCAGTTTTAGAATCTTGTCGACGAGCTCCTGATTATTGGGCACTTTAAGGTGATGTGCCTTGGCTTGCTGGCAAATATAGCCATTTATCTCATTAATTTCAGTCAGTCTGTTGTGGGCCACATCTTGATACATAGATGAAAAGTTTGCCGATGTTAATTCAATAACCTGATAAACCCTCGCGCTGATTACAGCCTTATCTAATGTTATGCCATCACATTTGGCCACTTGTACAAGTTCATCGATAATGGCACTGATCTGTGATTGATATTCTGTTGCTGCTAATTGGCCATTGGCACATTGATTTAACGCGGTTAACGGGTTTACCACTGCATTAATGGCCAGCTTTTGCCATAGCACTGGTAGTACTGGCTGATGCCACTCAATGGTTTGATTGTCACTTTGAAGCGCAGTTAGGCGTGCAGTTAATTCTTTCGACATAAAAGAACCACAGAAATGCCCTAGTTGAGTCACACCAACCCCGCTGTGTTTTACTTGCCACTGATTTAGCTTCAACGCCGCTTGTGAAGTAGTGCCTAAGCTTAATCCTTTTTCGGGGTATTTTGCTAATGCAGCAGCAACAGGCAAGTGCGGCCCTAAACCGTTATGGAGTAATACGATATGACATTGAGGAGATAGTTTTGCTAATAAAGGGATAAGTGCTTGCTCGACTTGATAGGCTTTAACACACACTAACAACAGCTCAACTTGTGCTAAGCGTTTATCATCAGTACCCAATATAGTTGCGAGTGTTTCATGGGGTTGCTGCTTAAGGTCAATAAAAGACAACTGTTGTAGAGCGGTTTGCTTGTCTCGACCAATAAATACCACATCGTTTGTGTGAGGCTCTTGGGTGTTAATACTGAGTTTGTGATACATCAACTGGCCAATGGCACCCGCGCCTAATATTGCAATAGGTGCGATATTGGTTTGCTTTAACGATTGGACTATTGATGTCATTGCCATCGGTGCAGGCCTTATTGAAAGTTGTTTATTAGTTGCTTGCTTTTAATTTACGGTATTTTTGAATTGAAAAATGCAGTAAATAAAACAGTGCAATCCCCGCAAAGTCGGCAGCTACATCGGCAACTGATGCGCTACGGTAAGGTAAACGAGATTGAATCAATTCAATTAATACTGCGTAGGCCGCTAAAGAGGTACATAAAAAATACCAACGTGGTTTAAAGGCATAATGTGCCAGAAATGAAAGGGCAAAAAAACTGCCTAAATGGCCAACTTTATCCATGTTAGCGAAAGTTTGTGGATAACTTGGTTTAGAAAAAACCAAATAGCTAGTCACAATGACGGCAACAACCAACGCAAGTTTAAAAATATTTTTATAAGTGATCACGAGCGTTACATTAGCCTTTTGAAACGGGAATAGTGCTAATAATAAGAAACCTGTTCAAAATTGTCACTAATAAACCGCTATTGAAAGTCATTATTGTCTAACAAAGGCTATTTTTACTGTTATTAATGAGAAATTCTTAACCATTAAACTCAATATAAATGAGCTTTTTAGCGCTAAAATGATTAAAAATAGCTCATTAATGATTTTTTGTTAATAAATACGATATTTGTTATAAAAAACAATTACCGCAGAAACCTAAGTTGTACTCCACTATCCTGATAATGGTTGCTAGTGTAAAATAGCCTGATATAAATGTGCGATGAATCAAAGAGGAAAGCGACATGCCTTCTATGGATATAGTGTCAGAAGTTGATGAAGAAGAATTACGTAACGCGGTAGAAAACTCTCGTCGTGAAGTTGCTGGACGTTTTGATTTTCGTGGCAAAGAGATCGAGATTGATTTGAAAGACAATGTCGTCACCTTAAAATCAGAAGATGATTTCATTTGTAAGCAGCTGGTCGATATTTTGCGAATACAGCTGAGTAAGCGTAACGTTGATCCATCGTCAATGGAAGTAGATGACAAAGCGGTTCACAGCGGTAAAACTTTTAGTTTAAAAGTTAACTTCAAGCAAGGCATTGAATCACTGATTGCCAAAAAGCTAGTCAAGGCCATCAAAGACAGCAAGCTTAAAGTACAAGCTGCAATTCAAGGTGACTCAGTACGTATTACGGGTAAAAAACGCGATGACCTACAAGCAGTCATGCGTTTAGCCAAAGAGTCAGAACTTGGTCAACCATTCCAGTTCAACAACTTCAGAGACTAATCCTGAAGTAACGAATATTGCACTGAATAAGTCCTGCAGATATAACAAAACCGATAAGTTTCCTTATCGGCTTTTTTGTTGGTGATAAAACAAGTTGGCTGATAGATTTAGGGGAAGAACAGATGTTTATTGGGTGTCGACAACTGATACTAAGAAATTATTTTTAGGTAAACTAAAAAAGTTATCAAATGGTACTAAACCGATTGTGGTTGAATATCCAGATGGTTCAGCTATTCGAGATGCGTTTCACAGTAAAGTTACCGGAAAAACCAGCTCTCAACTACAAGCTTACTGGTCTCAATTAGTTTTTCGAGGAAAAGGCAATCCACCTAAAGAAGTTGGCTCTGCAGCTGCTGTTATCGCTGAAATAACAGCAAATACTGCTGTTATCGGTTATGTTGATTCAGCAGAAGTAACAGATCAACGAAAGGTTATTTACCAACCTTAGTTTCACTTTAAAAGCATCGCGTTGGGTCATTTCTTACTCAATAAATCGTTAAAGGATTTGGTAAGTAATGACCCATTATCGTTTCTAACTCGTTATCGTCGTCAACTGTAAATAGTCATTATATTCGATAGTGTATAAACACCTAATGTATCAGGAATCGTTTATCATTTTATGGGCTTATGGCGTGAGGCTTAATGAATGAAAACTGAGATGGATTCATTTTTTAGCTGGTTCTTGTATTTGATATAATATTCTATGCTCTTCACAGGTGACTTCACAATCACAGCTTTTCTCTATTCCTATATTCGCCAATCCGGCACAACTGCCTTGAATGGGCTTTCTACCCAAAAACAACCCAATTGCCATCGCGGCAAAAAACACGATAAATATTAAAAATGTGATAATAAAAGTCATTATTTTCCCCTTTTGATACCCTTGATGTTTCGGTGTTTACTTTGATAAGCATGTGAGATTTCTTTAGCGTTAAATTGCTATCGCTGAAAAATCATACGGTTATAGACGTCTAACTTTTTAGCAGTACCTTGTTGAGATAAACCCCCGCATATTGATCAAAAGTCGCAACGCTCAACTGGCACAGTTCATCTTGAATGGTTGCAGACCTAGTGAGTATAAATAAGATGATTTATTTTTAGACTCATTAAATACTCAAATCGATATTGATGTGATACTCTAAAACACTTATTAGCATATGCCAATAAGTGTTTGCGTTTTATATCGTTGAGAATAAATATGAATCACCAAGATAAACCTGAAAAAACATTACTATTCGAAGACTTAACGTTTTTTTACCCCAATATAACCCTCGACTCTTTGCAAGCGGTTGAGAAGCAATCAAGTCATCAACATTGTATGTTATGTGGTACACAACCCTTATTGGGATTGCATTTGCATTTTTATAGCGGTACCGATCAACTCGTGTGGGCCAGAGCCAAAGGCACTATTCACCATCAAGGTTATCAAGGTATTTTGCACGGTGGATTTTTATCTGCGTTACTGGATAGCGGAATGTGTCAGGCGCTGTTTCAACAAAAAATTGAAGCGGTTACTGCGGACATGAGTATTCGCTATTTGCATGAAGTACCGGTAAATAGTGAGATTTTAATTAAAGGTGAGATAACATCTGCTCGCCCCCCTTTATATAAGGTTTCGGGGGAGCTGTATGTGCAAGGCAAACTGATGGTTAAAAGCAGTGCACGCTTTATGACAAAGGGATTTGGCAAAAAGATAAATGTTTCATAGTGCTTTAAATACCCGTAGGTACTCCCAAAAATTGTCCATGGGGTAGATATCGACTGGCATAATAGTTGTTAACATAAGTATTGATTACAAGGTGTTGTTTATCAGTTACTTTAATGCACTACGGAACACTTTATTCGGTTTGTGGTTGAGATGCTAGGCCATTGACGTTTGTGGATCTGGTGCTCGCATTCGATCCCACCATTGCTTGTCGGCAACTATTTGCCCTTGATCATCTATTGCAGGGTAAGGGATTTGTTTGCGGCGGCAAGCTTTGGCGTATATGGGGTGCCCATGTTCAAATAGCATTGTTTGGCAGTAGGCGCTATCAAGTTTACGCGTTCCGTACATATTGGCCATTTCGCGTTGGCGTTGAGCCTCATACATGACTAACGCAGCCGCTACGGATACATTGAGTGATTGCACCATACCTCGCATAGGGATGATGATATGTTGATCAGCAGCCGCTATTGCTTCTGCGCTAACTCCGTCACGTTCATTGCCCATTACTATGGCGGTGGGTTGAGTGTAATCAATCTGGCGAAAATCGACCGCAGAGTCTGAAAAGGTTGTGGTTAATATCTGCATTTTTTGTTTTTTAAAGGCTTGGTGAGCTTCTTCAAACGTGTAGTGCTTAACAGTATTAACCCATTGCTGGCTCCCTGACGCCGTATTACCAGATACCCTCATATCGATATCGGGCCACACTGCATGAATTTCATGAATGCCCACGCAATCTGCCGAGCGAATAACCGCTGCAATATTATTGGTCATATGCACTTTATCAAGGCAAACCGTTAAGTCGACCTGGCGGTTATCAAGCATCTGATTTATACGGGCAAAACGTTCTGGGCTCATGGAATAATTCTACTTAATGTTATTCAATTTATTTTAATGTTAGCTTTCAACCGAAAATCATCTAATGCGCAGTAAAGCAATTAATATCGATAGCAGGTGATTATTACGGGTGTTAAAACGCAAACACGTCATGGATCGCGACAAGAAAAATATAGAAGTATTTAACCTTCTGACATTAGTTTTGCAGCCGTTTATGGCTATGCTACTGTTATTCCTCTGGCCACTTTTAATCGGTAATGTACCTTTGATATTGTCAATATTACTACTGTTATCACTATAGAAAAACGAAGATAACATGTTGGTGTCGGTGAAATCCAAACGGAGTTTGGAACATAAACAACTAAAGCGGTGGTTTACCTACATCAGTCGACACATCAATCGATCCCTCTGTTGAAGCCGCATCGGCAGCAATCACTTGATTTTGAGATCGATTCACCAGCACCACTAATAACAACACCGGAAAGCCAATCAAACTGGCAGCAATAAAGAAGTTGATATAACCAAAAGCATCTACGTACAAGCCTGAAAATCCAGCAATAAACTTAGGGAACAACAACATAATCGACGACAATAACGCATATTGTGTGGCGCTGTAACCACTACTGGTTAAGCTGGACAAATAAGCAATAAACGCTGCAGTCGCAATGCCTGCACTAAAATTGTCCACTGATATAGCTAAGGTTAAAAACGGCACGTTATAACCAATATATGCTTGCCAAGCGAACAGCAAGTTAGTGACTGCAACTAACAATGCGCCCAAGAACAGAATCTTCATGGTGCCATAGCGCATGATTAATACCCCACCAAAAGCGGCACCGACTAAGGTCATGATCAAACCATAGACTTTACTGATAAAAGCGATTTCCTCTTTACTAAAACCGATGTCGACGTAAAACACATTCGCCATAATGCCCATGACAATATCAGAGATACGATAGCACGATATTAACAACAAAATGAGAATCGCACTTTTGCCATGGCGCCTAAAAAAGTCAATAAAAGGTAATACACTAGCGCTGTATAACCAGGCTAATGCCCCTGCGACTTTTACTGGGTATTTGGCTGCAAACTCGGCTCTTAATAGGCGTTCTTTATCGTCAGCATATTTGGTATCTACTTGGGGTTCTTTACTGCATAACGTGGTAATAATACCGACACCCATTAGCATGGCCATAGCAAAGTAGGCGGTCTGCCAAGCTTCTAAATTGTAAGCATCATCACCTGGAGATACCCAAGCTGCGATGGTTAACGCACCCGCAGTGGCAATGATCATCGCACTGCGATAACCGACTTGGTAAGCAGCGGCAAGGGCTGCTTGCATTTTTTCTGGGGCGGATTCAATCCTGAAAGCATCAATAACAATATCTTGAGTGGCAGATGCAAAGGCTAACAATAATGCGCATACTGCTAAACGCTCAAGATTAACCACAGGATCACTTACTGACATACCGAGTATTGCGCCGACTAAGCATAATTGTGCAAACAGCATCCAGCCGCGTCGTCGGCCTAAAAAACGGGTGAACAAAGGGAGTGACATACGGTCGACGAGGGGAGACCATGCCCATTTAAAAGCATAAGTCAGTGCTATCCAGCTAAAATAACCAATAGCGGCTCGGTCGACACCGGCTTCACGCAACCAAAAGCTGAGGGTAGAAAAAACCAGCATTAATGGTAAACCGGCAGAAAAGCCTAGTAAGAGTAGAATGAATACTCGTTTATGGTAGTAAACCGATAAGGCTTCACGGGTTCGAGATAAAAAAACCGACATAAGACAACTGGATAATGGAGAATGGCTCTAGCTTATGTTGCAAGGGGTTTTGGTTCAAGCCATTCTAAAAGATTATTCAGTCAGTTTGAGGTTAAATAGGAATTAGATCTAAATTCAGCTGATAGTTTTAAGGTCTGATACCTATACAGCTTTGTGGCACATTACCGCCAATATTAATGTAATCGCAGCAATCATGAACTTGTTGACGTAAGTATTGATTGCCTTTAATTGTCCAACCAGACCAATGATCAAAACAGTACAATAAGTGCCAAAACACTTTTTCTGTATCGCTAAGTTGTTCTGTTAGTTGATTAGGGTTGTTTGATATAAATTGCCATTCTTCTAATACATCCCACATATACAGCTGTATTTCTTTGTAATCTAATTGATTTTCTAAAAAAGCTTTACCGAAATAGGCAAGTTGTGGGGCTTTAGTTTCAATAAAATCATTAGCCGAGATCATAAGTGCGTCCTGAGTATTTGAAATGTGGTTGCCAAGAATTGCGCAGCTAACTAAGTGGGTATGTAAAATAGAGTATAGACGTTAATTACACACTTGAAGCGGTAAGCGTGAAAAAAAACAGTTATTTTGTCAACCTAAAGTACTACTTAGTTGATTTGTTAGCTAGTAAGTATGTATAGGGTAACAATTAATTGCTGTTGTTAATGATTGAAAAAAACGTATCGGTTAACGATAAGTAAGACGATCTCTGCTGATGGACATTGATCAGAAATGAAGACTGATGGCATGACTACCGATGTGATGGTCATCGGTAGTCATAGACAAATAATGTGAGATTAGCGAGGCAATAAAGTGGCTTTTTTCAGCATAACGGTATTAACCGGAAAATCGGGCCAGTTTAAGGTTTCGTTATGTTCAGTCGGTACCAATGAAATTGCTTCTAATACCTCCATACCTTGAGTGACTTCACCAAAAACGGCATAGCCCCAACGTCGTTTAGAAGGATCTAATTTCTTATTGTCACCGACATTAAAGAAAAACTGACGTGTTGCTGAATGGGGAGCATTATCTCGAGCCATTGCAATTGTTCCCAGAGAGTTAGATAAACCATTTCCGGATTCATTCACTATGGGAGCAAGTGACGGGCGCTCTTCTAGTTTAGAGGTTAACCCACCACCTTGGACCACAAACTCGGCAATCACACGATGGAAAATGGTGTTGTCATATTCACCTTTAACCACATAAGTTAAAAAGTTATCTACGGTAAGCGGTGCACGAGTGCGATCTAACTCAACCACAATTTTCCCCATTGAGGTGTCAAACTCTACTTGTGGATACAAGGTGTCTTCTTGAATATCGACCGCGGCATTGGTGCCCAAGCTGGTCAATAACAATAGGCAGGTGGCGAACCTTTTCAACATAATATGCAGTCCTTCTTTATTGGCATCGTTTGATGCCAATACCTAATAACGTCAGTTAGGCTTAACGCTGAATAAATTGGTGTAACTCTTCATCGTTAATAATTTCGGTGGTGAGTTTATCAACCAACTTGGTGATATCTAATTCAAGCGTGGCAAAATCTGGGCTTAATGGGCCTTTTAAATAGCCGTTAGCATTATATGTTTTAGTAAACTCTTGCTGTGAGTTTTTAGCCAATACATTGATAACTAAACGTGTTTTGGATTCAAAACTGAATGTCGAATCTGTTACGTCGGCCAACAAATAATGTAACTGAAACTGTACTGAATTAGGTGCAGCAGGGTCTATTACATAACCCGCTTTGCTCATCCCATTACGGAACAGTGTGTCCAGTTGTTGACGAATAGGTTCGCTGGCACTGACTAGTTTAGGCGCTTTGCCTTCTTCATTAAAACGCACTACAAAGCTTGCTTCGCGGGTATCAATGGTCTCGACCATTACAGGGAAATTGGTTTCAGTTTGTAACTGAACAGGGCCCAGTGCAGGGTTGAGACCAATATGAGTCGGCTCATAACTCGCACAAGCCGTAAGCAATAATGTAGACAGTAAAATAGGGATCAATAACTTCATGAGACAACAATAACGAGCAATAGGTGGATAAATAATAACAGAATTTGTCTGGGTTTCCAGCATCCCTAAAGTTATGTTGCTAAAACATAACTTGAGTTATGCGCCTCTCAATGGCGAAGGGTGGCAAAATCATTAATATCTCATTAAAGGTACTGCTCTCAATTGAGCAATATAGCAACAATGTGTGTTGGTTATTGACATTAATGTCGGATCAATTCAGGTTAGTGCGATACAACTTAAGTCAAATAAACAATGTGATGTAGGTAATGTCATGCAACATAAACAGCCACAACTGGCTCCAGATAAATTGATCAATGCCAATGGCCAACCAGTGTTTGGCCTATTTGATGGGATTATTGATTCACTCAATGTGGATCAATTTTCTTATTCTACGGTAATGGATAAACCCGCATCGAAACTGGCTAAGTATTTTAATTTTAAACAGTTCCAGTTTGTTAGCATTATTACCCCTCATTATATTGTGGCAGTCGCGATTGCCGATATTCGTTATGTCGCTAATGGCTTTTGTTATCTTTATGA